>JANOJR010000120.1:0-2018 GCA_031418855.1 Rubrivivax sp. | reverse complement strand
ATCGAGCCCGACCGGGGTGCCGGCTTCATGAGCTTTGCGCCGCGTGTGATGCTGGCGCAGGGCGACCTGGAAGCCACCGGTTTGATCCAACCTGCCAGCCGCGTGACCTACCGCCTGGCCGTGGCCGCGCCGCCAGGGCGTGAACGTGCGGTGGCCGAATTTGTGCAGTGGGCCGACGCGCAGATTGCGCAGACGGCGCTCCGTGGTGTGCGTGTGGAGTCGCTGCAAAGCGGCCGCCCGGAGATGCGCCAGACGCTGGACCGCGCGGAGAAGTTCCTCAACCTTGTGGCCTTACTTTCAGCGTTATTGGCGGCCGTGGCGGTGGCCATCGCTGCGCGCGACTTTGCCAGCCGCCACCTCGATGATTGCGCCATGCTGCGCGTGCTGGGCTTGTCGCAGCGGCGCATCACCGGCGCCTACACGCTGGAGTTCGGCTTCATCGGCCTCTTGGCCAGCGCGGCGGGTGTGCTCATTGGTTTCGTCGTGCACTACGTGTTCGTGTGGTTGCTCGCCGGCCTGGTGCAGGTGGAATTGCCGGCGCCGGGGCTGCGCCCGGCGCTCTTTGGCCTGGGCGTGGGCTTGACGCTCTTGATGGGCTTTGGCCTGCCACCGGTGTTGCAGCTGGCGCGTGTGCCGCCGCTGCGTGTCATTCGTCGTGACGTCGGCTCACTCAAGGCGTCTTCGTTGCTGGTGCTGGGTGCGGGCGTGGGTGGCTTCGTGGCCTTGCTGATGGCGGTTTCGGCCGACAGCAAGCTTGGGCTCATCGCCGTCGGCGGTTTTGCCGGCGCGGTCGCCCTGTTTGCCGGCCTGGCCTGGGTGGCGGTGTGGGTTTTGAAGCGCGCCGTGCCCGAGACACGCGCGCCGCGCTGGCTGGTGCTGGCCACGCGCCAGATCGCCGCGCGGCCGGCCTTCGCGGTCTTGCAGGTCTCGGCGCTGGCCGTGGGCATGCTGGCACTCATGCTGCTCGTGCTCTTGCACACCGACCTCATCAGCAGCTGGCGCAAGGCCACGCCGCCCGATGCGCCGAACCGTTTTGTCATCAACCTGCAGCCCGATCAGGGCGAGTCGTTCCGCGCTGCGCTGAAGACGGCGGGCGTCGAAAAATTCGACTGGTACCCCATGATCCGCGGCCGCCTGGTGGCCATCAACGACAAGATCTTGGCCGCCGGCAGCTTCGCCGACGAGCGCGCGCAGCGCCTGGTCGACCGCGAGTTCAACCTCAGCCACAGCGCCACGCTGCCAGCGCACAACGTGCTCAGTGCGGGTACGTTCAAGGCCGAAGAGGTGAACGGCATTTCGGTCGAAGAAAGCCTGGCGCAGACGCTCAAGCTCAAGCTCGGTGACGAGCTGCGCTTTGACGTTGCAGGCATCCCCAAGAGCGGCCGCGTGAGCAGCATCCGCAAGGTCGACTGGGGTTCGATGCAGGTGAACTTTTACGTGCTCTTCCCCGTGTCGCAGTTGAGTGATTTGCCGGTGAGCTACATCAGCGCCTTCCGGGCACCGGCCACGGTGGGCTTTGACAACGCGTTGAGCCGCGACTTCCCGAACATCACCAACGTCGATGTCTCGGCCTCCATCGGCCAGGTGCAGGCGGTGCTGGATCAAGTTATTCGCGCCGTTGAGTTTCTCTTTGGCTTCACCCTGGTGGCGGGCCTGGTGGTGCTGTTTGCCGCCATCACCGCCACGCGCGAGGCGCGCTCGCGTGAATTCGCCATCATGCGAGCACTTGGCGCGAGCGGCAAGCTGCTGGCGCAGGTGCAGCGCACCGAGCTGCTGGGTGTGGGCGCACTCGCCGGCGGTCTGGCCTCGGTGGCGGCGGTGGCCGTCGGTTGGTTGTTAGCACGCTATGCCTTTGAGTTCAGCTGGAACCCGTCACCCTGGGTGCCGCTCATTGGCGCGGTGGCCGGCGCGCTGCTGGCGCTGGCGGCGGGCTGGTGGGGTCTGCGCGATGTGCTGCGCCGGCCGGTGCTGGACACGCTGCGGCGGGCCGGCGCGGTGTAGTGGGCGGGCTATAGTTC
>JANOJR010000119.1:0-18932 GCA_031418855.1 Rubrivivax sp. | reverse complement strand
ATTGCTAACTGGCAAAACGAGGCGGCCAACCATGCACCCGAATTGCGTGTGCTGACGCTGCAAGGCAGCCAGCGCAAGCGCGACTTCACGCGCATGGGCGAGCACGACCTGATCTTCACCACCTACCCGCTGGTGTGGCGTGACCTGGACGCACTCAAAGCCCAGGCCTGGCACCTCTTGATCCTGGACGAAGCGCAAATGGTGAAGAACGCCGGCAGCCGCGCCGCCAGCGCGCTGCGCCGCCTGAATACGCGCCACCGCCTGTGCGTCACCGGCACGCCGCTGGAGAACCACCTCGGCGAGCTGTGGGCGCACTTCGACTGGCTGATGCCGGGCTTTCTGGGTGATACGCGCAGCTTCATGCGCGTCTGGCGTAAGCCGATCGAAACCAATGGCGAGACGCTGCGCGCCGAGCTGCTGGCCGCGCGCGTGCGGCCTTTCATCATGCGCCGGCGCAAGGCCGACGTGGCCAGCGAGCTGCCGCCCAAGACCGAGGTCATCCGCCGCGTGCAGCTGCAAGGCCAGCAGCGCGAGCTGTATGAAAGCGTGCGCGTCGCGGCGGATGTGCAGGTGCGCCGCGTGCTCGAGCGCAAGAGCTTCGACGGCGCGCAGATCGCCATCCTCGACGCGCTCTTGAAGCTGCGCCAGGTCTGCTGCGACCCGCGCCTGGTCAAAGGCCACAAGACACCCGCCACGATGGAGCGCGCGAAGATGGAGCTGCTGCGCGACATGCTGCCCGAGCTGCTGAGTGAGGGCCGCCGCGTGCTGGTCTTCTCGCAGTTCACCGAGATGCTGGGTTTGTTGCAGCTCGAACTCGCCGAACTCGCGCTGCCCTTCCTGGTGCTAACGGGCGAAACACCGCCACACGCGCGTGGCGATGTCGTGGCCCGTTTCCAGGCCAAAGAAGTCGCATTGATGCTCCTGAGCCTGAAGGCAGGCGGCGTCGGCCTGAACCTGACCGCCGCCGACACCGTGATCCATCTCGACCCCTGGTGGAACCCGGCGGTGGAGCGCCAGGCCACCGACCGCGCGCACCGCATCGGCCAGGAGCTCCCGGTCTTCGTCTACAAGCTCGTCGTCGAAGGCAGCATCGAAGAGCGCATGCTGGCCCTGCAAGCGCGCAAGGCCGCACTGGCCGAAGGTGTGCTCGGCCACGACGCGGCCGAGGCCGTGAAATTCAGCCGCGAAGACTTGGCAGGGCTGCTGGCGCCCCTGGTGGAGATGGGCGACACGTGATGCGCAAACCCGGGGCCGGTGGCCTTGTCTATTCCACCGACAGCGGACGCACCTGCCCGAGCTGCCGTCAGGCCCTGGCCGACTGCCGCTGCGCCGCGCTGGCGCGCGCCAAGCCCAGCGGCGACGGCATCGCGCGTGTCAGCCGTGAAAGTAAAGGCCGTGGCGGCAAAACAGTGACGCTGGTGCGCGGCTTGAACCTCGACGACGCCGCGCTGCAAGCCCTGGGCAAGCAACTGCGCGCAGCTTGCGGGGCTGGCGGCACGGTGAAAGACGGCGTCATTGAAGTGCAGGGCGATCACCGCGATCGCGTGGTGGCGTGGCTCGTGGCGCAGGGGGTGGTGGCGAAGGCGGCGGGGGGTTGATTCGAACGATTGATATCACGATATCATCGGGATCGTTTGAAGGAGATAGACATGGCCCAGTTCACCGTTCGCGACATTGAAGATGAGGTCAAGACCCAGTTGAAGCAGCGCGCCGTACGGCACGGCATCAGCATGGAAGCCGAGGTGCGGCAAATCCTTCGTGACGCCGTCAGGGCTGATACCGGCGCAGCAAAGTCGGGTCTGGGCAGCCGCATCGCAGCGAGATTCGGCAAGGTCGGCCTGAGCACCGCGCTGCCCGAACTGCGCGGGCAAGCGGTACGTGCGCCGGACTTCGGCAAGTGATCATTCTGGACACCAACGTCGTCTCGGCGTTGATGCAGCGCGAACCCGAGCCAAGCGTGGTGGCATGGCTGGACCGGCAAGCTGCACGCTCGATCTGGATCACCACGATCACCTTGTTCGAGTGTCAATTCGGCCTGGCCTTGCTACCCAAAGGCAAGAGACGCTTGACGCTCGAAGCTGCGTTTGAGCAGGTGCTGCAAGAAGACATCGAACACCGCGTGCTGCCCTTCGACACCGCAGCAGCATTGCAAGCGGCAAGCCTTGCGGCAGCACGGCAACGCGCTGGCCGGCCAGTCGACATGCGTGACACGCAGATCGCCAGCATCGCGTTGGCGTGCCGCGCCAGCATCGCCACGCGCAACCTGCGTCACTTTGAGGATTTAGACGTCGCCGTCGTGGACCCCTGGGCACAGGCCTGAGGCGCCAGCCCTAGCCCTTCTCGCGCTGCCCACGCAACGCCGCCGCCATCTCCCCCATCGCCGCGAGCCCCGCCTCAACGCCCAAGCGATCGGCCAGCCCACGGTTCTGGCTGAGCTTCATCTTGCCCACCAGCGTGCGGATGGGCAGCTCGATGGCGACGATCATGCCGAGCATCTGTTCGATGTAATCCGGCGGCGCGTCGGCCATGGCCCAGGGCGTGGTTTGGGTGGCTTCATGGCGCGTGGTCAAGGCGTGCACGACCCGGCGCACGGCCTCGCGCTCGTCATGCACTTGCAGCACGCCGCGCGCTTGCACGTTGGCGTAGTTCCAGGTCGGCACGACCTTGCCGTGTTCCTTCTTGCTCTCATACCAGCCCGGGCTGATGTAGGCCTGCTCGCCCTGGAAAACCACCAGCGCTTCGCTGCCGGGGAGTGTTTCGCGCCAGACCGGATTGGCGCGCGCGACATGGCCGATAAGCGTGCCGTGCTCACCGCGCTCGGGTTGCAGCAAGAAGGGAATCGGGTTGGCGACGACCCCGTTCGCATTGGTCGTTATCAACAGGCCCAGCGCATGCGCTTTGATGAAGGCGTGCAGCCGGGTGGGGTCGGTTACTTCGAAGTGTTTGGGCAGGTACATGGTTGGGTTGAACTCATTTGAACGCGGCGGGCAGCTGCGGCGTGGCGAACTTGAGGGCAGATGCTTCGCGCCCTTGGCTCACCGCTGGGCCGAATGCTTAGCCATCGGTGCGCATCACAGGCTTGAACAAGCTGATGTTGGTGGGCTCGTAGCCGAGTTTGGCGTACAGCGCGCGGGCAGCTGTGCTGTGGCCAAAGACGTGCAAGGCGATGCCTGACAAACCCAGCCTGCGGACCTCGTCTTCGAGGGCGGCGAATGCGCGCTGGGCATGACCTTGCCGCTGACGCTCGGGGCTTACTTCCACGTCAAAGACGTAGGCGATAGGCGCGCCATATTTCGTCTTGACGGCGAACCACAGCACGCCCACCGCCGCAGACTCGGCGTCAACGATCGTGAACAGGTGGTGGTCCGGAGTTTCACGACCCAGCGGGAGCAACTCGGCGTACTCCTTCTTCGACCGTTCCAGTGATTCTTCTGCGGACCACTGGCCCGATGAAACCTTGTCCGTGGCGTAGGCTGGAATCACCTGGGCGAGCCACGCGCTGTACTCAGGGTCGGTCATCGGGCGCAGGTTCGTCATGCAAGTCTTTCGGTTGTCTACGGTGCGATCAGGCTCAAGACACAGGCTCACAACACAGGCTCGACCCGCACCTCACTGCGCACCGAGTTGGCGATGAAACATTCGTCGTGCGCGGCGTGGTGCAGGCGGGCAATCTCGGTGGCGTCGGGCAGCGTGGCGCCGACAAAACGCACGGCCGGGCGCAGCGTCACCTGGCTCACCCACAAGCGGCCTTGGGCGTTGGCCGTCATCACGCCGGCGGCGTCGTCAAGGTAGTCGTCGACGACCCAGCCGGCGCGTGCGGCGATGTCCAAAAACCACAGCATGTGGCAGCTTGAAATCGACGCCACGAAGGCTTCTTCGGGGTCGACCGCCTCGGCTACCGAATAGGGCAGCTTGACCGAATGCGGCGACGACGAGCCCGGCACGCTGACGCCGCCGTCAAAGTGCCACAGGTGGCCTCGGCTGTAGCGCTTGTCGGTGAAGACAGCGCCTTGGCGCTGCCAGTGGATTTGGGCGGTGAAGGCGTTCATGGTGTGTAGCGTAACGCGCCCGCTTTCGATTGACGCCGTGGGTTGACGCGATGCAGGTGTGCACCAATCATCCTGCCCATGCCAACCGACACCACGAACCACGACCACAGCCGCGCCCAGCGCCTGCTTGCGACTATCGGCCAGGCGCTGCAACTCGCGCCGCAAACCTGCGCCAACGTGCGCTTCACCGACGCCGACGAGCTGCCTTCGGTCTTCGCCGTCACCGATTTCGCTGCGGCCTCGGTGGCCGCAGCCGGTGCGGCGCTGGCCGAATGGGTGGCGGCGCACACGGGGCAGCCTCCCGCGCTGACGGTGGGCCGGCGCTTGGCGTCGCTGTGGTTCGGCCGCTCCATTCAGCCCCAAGGCTGGGACATGCCCGCGCCCTGGGACCCCCTCGCCGGTGACTACGCCGCGGCCGACGGCTGGATCCGCCTGCACACCAACGCGCCGCACCACCGCGCGGCGGCCTTGCGCGTGCTTGGCGTGTTAGCCGACAAGGCCGAGGTCGCGCGCGCCGTGGCGCTTTGGCGCGCCGACGCGCTGGAAGACGCGGTGGTGGGCAGCGGCGGCTGCGCGGCGGTCATGCGTGCGTTGGACGTTTGGGCCGCACACCCGCAAGGCGCCAGCGTGGCGCGCGAGCCGCTCGTGGCCGGGCGTGCCACGGCCGACAAGGTCGACACCGGGGCTGCGGCTGCGTCGTTCAATCCCTCGCGCCCCTTGCAAGGCATCCGCGTGTTCGACCTCACGCGCGTGCTCGCCGGCCCCGTGGCCACGCGCTTCCTTGCGGGCTGGGGCGCCGACGTGCTGCGCATCGACCCACCCGGGTGGGACGAACCCGGCGTGGTGCCCGACGTCACTTTAGGCAAACGCTGCGCGCGGCTGGACTTGCGTAATGCCGACGGCCGCGCCACCTTCATCACCTTGCTGCGCAGCGCCGACGTGCTGGTGCACGGCTACCGGGCCGACGCGCTCGACCGCCTGGGCCTGGATGCGGCCACGCGCCGCAGCATTCGCCCGGGTTTGATCGACGTGGCGCTCAACGCCTACGGCTGGAGCGGCCCGTGGCGCGAGCGCCGGGGGTTCGATAGTCTCGTGCAGATGAGCGCGGGCATCGCGCAAGCTGGCATGCAAGGCCTGGGCAAAGACCGCCCCAAGCCGCTGCCCGTGCAGGCCATCGACCACGCCACCGGCTACCTGATGGCGGCGGCGGTGTTGCGTGGCCTGCTGCTGCGCCGCGCCAGTGGCCAGGGCTTCGAGGCGCGCGCCTCGCTGGCGCGTACAGCGTGGCTGTTGGCCAGCGAACCGACGGCGCCTGCGGCCGGTGAATTCCAACGCGTGCGCGACGACGACATCGCCGACGCCACCGAAACCAGCGCCTTCGGCCCCGCGCGCCGCCTGCGCCCACCGCTAACGTTCAACGGCATGGCCATGCATTGGGACCGCCCAGCAGCCCAACTCGGCAGCTCCGCGCCCCAATGGTGAGCTCCGCACCGCGCCTGGTGCTGAGCAGCATCCCCACCACGCTGCACACGCCGCGCCTGCGCCTTGAGGTGCCGCGCCTTGAACACGCACAGGCCTTCGCCGACGGCGTCAACGCGTCAATGGCCAGCCTGACCTACGTCAGCTGGGGCTTGCGCGGGCGCGACCTGGCCTGGGCAGAACGCTTTTGCGAGTCCGACGCGCGCTGCGTCGCCGAGGGCAAAGACCTCGCCTTTCACGTCTTCGAGCTCGCCAGCGGCGCGTGGGTGGGCCGCATCGACGTGCACACCATCGACTTCGACGCCGCACGTGGTGAAGTTGGCTACGTGGGCGACACGCGCCTGGCCGGCCGCGGCCTCATGCGCGAAGCCGTGCTGGCCACCATCGAGCTGTGCTTCAAGCTCGGCTTCGAGCGCATTGAGGCCATGAGCGACGCGCGCAACACGCGCGCACTGCATTTCGCCAGCACCTTGGGCATGCCGTTTGAAGGCTTGCTGCGCCGCCACGAGCGCGACCCGCAGGGGGAGCTTTGCGACATGGCCTTGTACGCTGTGCTGAAACCGAGCTAGTGTCGTGCGCGGCACTGTTCTGTACTTATCGAGCGAGCGGACATCCGCAGTGACATCGAACACCTCGCCCGGGGGCTGTACCCACACGACCGAGGCCTACCGTCGAAGCGCAGTTCGGCGCTCCTGGGTGCCTGCTTTCGGGTAGCAAGCCGAACGGCTCTTGACGACCCATCAGCGCCATTCGCTGCCTTGATATGGTCGCCGCGAAGCAGTCGCCTGGGAGGGCGGATCGCGAGCAGGCTAGGCGGGCTAGGCAGGCTAGGCGCGGGCCACACGGAAGCCAAGAACCAGCGGCTGATCCAGGCCTTCGAGCGACTGGACGTGCAGCGCAGCACGAACGCGGGCGAAGGCCTCGACCGGGCGCTGAAAGAGCAGCTGATGGACTCGATAGCTGCGGGATCGGCGTGCAAAGCGACGCCCGCCAAGGCAGCTGCTTCTGGATCCGCCTGCCGAGCTGCAACGCCCCATTGCCGCAGGTGCCGAGCCACTCGGCCGCGGCGTTGCCGCCACTGGCGTCACAGACCCATCGTGTGCACTACGTCGAGAACAACAACGAGGTCAAACCAGACGCTGATTGCCGGCATGCTCGCGCGGCGCCAGGGTATCGAACTAACGATGGCCTCGTCGCGCGACGAGAGGCTGCGCACAGCCGCCGATACCGACTACGAACTCCTCCTGTTGGACATCCAGCTTCCCGTGCCGATGGCCTTGAGTTGCTGCAACGGCTACTTGCTGCTCCAGCCACCGCCCAGGTGGTGGTGATCGCCAACTCGATGCCCGACGACCTCGATGCGGCCCGCGCTGCGGATATCGACGAATACCTCAGCAAGCCGCTGGCGATGCGCGCCTTGCTGGCGGTTGTGGCGCGGATGCTGGCCAACTGCCGCAGGCTCGCGAATAGTTCCCAATGATCGGATGGGCTGTTGATGCCAACCTTCTTGGAACAACGGCGCGGCGCGCTACGAAGGCACGGATTCTGACAATCCGAAAGCAGTTGCGTTCACCGAGGCAACACCGCACCATCGCCCCCATGCTGCGCGATGCCGTCCTGCTCCTTACCGACGTCGAAAACAGTACCCAAATCACCGAACAACTCGGCGACGAAGCGGCATCCGAACTATGGTCCGCGCACGACCAAGTCGCGCGAAGGCTCCTGCGCCGCTTCGGCGGCCGCGAGATCGACAAGAGCGATGGCTTCCTGCTGCTGTTTGGCACGGTCGATGCAGCGGCCGCGTTCGCGCTCGCGCTGCACGACGATCTCGCACAGCTACAGCCGCCATTGGCCTGCCGAGCCGGCATTCACCACGTCGCGCTAGTCGAGCGCGAGAACGCGGCCGAGGACGTGGCGATGGGCGCCAAGTCGATCGAGCTCGACGGCGTGGGGAAGGCGGTGACCTCGCGAATCATGGCCATTGCCCGCGGAGGGCAGACGCTGCTGAGCGCGGATGCACGCGCCGTGCTAGGCACTGGGCCGTGGCGATGCCAGTCGCACGGCCATTGGCGGATGAAGGGGCTGGCGCAGCCGATTGAGTTGTTCGAACTGGCCGAGGTCGATGCTCCGATGCTGCCGCCGCCAGACTCGGCCAAGTCGTACCGTGTGCTGCGCAGCGACGATGGCTGGATACCGCGCGCCGAGCTGCACCATGGCCTTCCTGCAGAACGCGATCCCTTCGTAGGGCGCGGCGATGCGCTGTCGTCGCTCGCCGGACACTTCGATGGCGGGGCACGGCTCATCACAGTGTTGGGCATCGGCGGCATCGGCAAGACACGCCTGGTGCTGCGTTACGCGCGCTGCTGGCTGGGCGACTACCCAGGTGGCGCCTGGTTCTGCGACCTCTCTGCTGCGCGCGGCGTCGACGGTGTTGTGCACGCCGTCGCGCAGGGCCTGGAAGTGCCGCTGGGCAAGGACGACCCCGTGCAGCAGCTTGGTGCAGCAATTGCCGGCCGCGGCCCCTGCTTGGTGGTGCTCGACAACTTCGAGCAGGTGGCGCGTCACGCAGAAGCTACGCTCGGGCGCTGGCTTGAACGTGCCCCGCAGGCCACCTTCCTCGCGACCAGCCGCGAGGTGCTGGGTATCGTGGGCGAGCAGGCCTACGTTCTGGCAACACTCGGCCGCGACGAGGCAGTGCAGCTGTTCGAGCGGCGTGCACAAGCGGCCGATTCCGAACGCAGCTTTGAACCCGACGAGCGCGCGTTGCTGCCCACGCTCGTCGACTTGCTCGATCGATTGCCGCTGGCGATCGAGCTGGCGGCGGCGCGCATCGGCGTGATGGGCCCGCAGGCGATGCTCGACCGCATGGGCGAGCGCTTCAAGCTACTGGCTAGCCAAGGCGGTCGCCACGACCGACAGGCCACGATGCGCGCGACGCTGGATTGGTCATGGGAGCTGCTCTCGCCGGCCGAGCAATCGGCGTTGGCGCAGCTGTCGGTGTTCGAAGGAGGGTTCACGTTGGAGTCGGCGGAAGCGGTGGTGCGCACGCCCACCGGTGATGGATCTTTGCTCTGTGTCGATTTGGTCGAGAGTTTGCTTCAACGGTCCTTGCTGCGGCGCCAGGGGCGGCGTCGATTCGACATGCTGCGCACGGTTCACGACTACGCGACCGAGCAACTGGCCGCAAGCCTCGCGCTCGGCGACGCGGGTAACCATTGCGCGGTGGCGGTCGCCCGCCGGCATTGGCAGCACTTCGCAGCGAAGGATGAACTCTCGGCAGCCAATGATCGCTGCGCCGATCTGGAGAATCTGCTCATCGCGTGCAGGCGAGCATCGAGCCAGGATCCTGGCTCCGCTGCAGGGCTGCTTCTGGCCGCATGGGCCGCCATGAAGTTGACCGGTCCGTTCCGGGCGGCCTTGGGCTTGGCCGAAGATGCCAAGCAGCACGCGACGCCTGATTCGGCACTCCTTCTTGCCTGCTATCGCGTCATGGCCGGCGCCTGCATGTTGTTGGGCCAACGCGGCCAGGCGCGCAAGCACCTGATGTGCGCGACCAAGGTAGCTCAAGCGTCAGCCGACCGGATCGCGAACGCCCAGGTGTGGTGTCAACTCGCGGATCTTGATCTTTCGGAGGGGTATGGCGACGACGCCTGGGCTCGGCTCGATGCGGCGGCATCGGTGGCTGAAGAATCCGGTGACCTGCTGTTGGACCTGCGAGTCCGCAACCATCGCGGACGCCTGTGCATGGCGCAGTCCCGAATGGCCGAAGCAGAGCACTGGTACCGGCGCGCGCTGGAGCGGGCCAGGGCACTAGGAGATCGCCGATGGGTTGGCGGCTTGCACGGCAACCTGGGTGCCCTCATGCACGTCACCGGCGCCCTTGACACGGCGAAGGAACACTACGCCCTCGCCGTGGCGATCGCCGCCGAGGTCGGCGATCGCCAATGGGAAGGCAATGGACGTTGCAACCTGGGGCTTTTGTTGCAGGAGATCGGGCAGTTCGAGGCCGCCAAGCGCGAGTTGGAAGACGCGCTGACTATTGGGCGTGGAATTGGTCATCAGCGGCTAGAGGCCACCTGCCTGTGCAACTTGGCCATCGTGTTCGAGTCCTTGGCCATGCCGGAGGCTGCACGCGCGCATTACCACCAGGCCGTCGAGGCGGCGCGGGCGAACGCGGATCAAATGAGTGAAGGTGAGTTCTTGGGCTATCTCGGTCTGCTTTGCGCCCGTGTCGGGCGAGGTGAGGAAGCGCACCGAACGTTGCATCGTGCCGATGAACTGCTGCAGCACTCCAACGATCCGGGCCGTCGTGGCCTGTTGGCGGCCCAGCGCGCCCTTGCAGCGGCCTTGCTTGGCAACTCGACATTGGCCAACAGCGCAATGTCGCAAGCGGAGTCGCTGCTTGGGCCACTGCCATTCGGTTCGACCTCGTTCGCCGGACGATTGATGGTCGAGGCGAGCCAAGCCGTGCACGGCCCGGCGCAGACCGTGCCTGCGCTCGGCAGCGCTAATCGGAGTTCGTAATCACTGGATCCAGTGGTTCGCACTCGGCAATCACCTTGCCATCGTTGTCGATCTTCTCGACGACGGCCTCGTGATTGAACCTCTTCTTGTCCTGTTGCGCCCGCTTGTTGAAACGCCAGGTGTATCGATCGCTCGCGCCACCGCCGCTGCCAGACGCTCCGAAGTCCGAGTAGTAGTGCTTGGGATCCACAAGAGCGCCGCCAGGAGTTTGCGCGGTGAACTTGAGATCGACACCTGCCGCTGTCTTGAAGCGATAGCGCTTCTTGCTTGCCACGAGGTTCCAGCGGACCTCGACGTCGTCCTTGTCCATCCTCGTGTGAACCACCAGAACGTTATAGGGCATGAAGGTCCTGCAAATCTCATTGCCGCTTTCGTCCTTTGCGCTCAGCACGACAACCGGGATCTCTTTGCAGCTGACATATTCGTCCTTGTTGGTATGGCTGCCACCACCGTCTGCGCAATGCAACTCCATGTCGCGAATGGTCTGGCTACCGTCTGCGGCATTTCGGGTGAAGATGAATACTTGCCGATTGTCGTTGGTGGCTGCCAGCATTGGCTGGTTCGAAACCGATGAGCAGCCGCACAGGGCGAACAGCGTTAACGCCGCGATCACGATCGTTCTCATGGACCCTCCAGAGCTTCGTGCGAGCATTGTCCGTCAAGCTGAGGCGAATGACTCAACCGCAGATCCACTGTATTGCCGAAGCCGGTAGGGCAACGCTATGCACAGCGTTGCTGAGCGCCCGGCCGGCAGCACGGTGCGACTCTCACAGACCGAGGCTGCCTCACTGGCCGTCCGGGCCGCCTCAGCAACCTCGCCCAGCTGATCAACTGACCTGCTCCGAACCGCCCCCCACCAATGCCCGGGGTTGTGGCCGGGAGCGTCGCCAGCGAGCGTCGGCTGACCGGCATCATCAACTTGGATGACAGGTTCCGGGCGGTGAGTCCGGCGAATCGGCTGTCAAGGCTCGACCCGCAGCCGACGTAGCGCTCGGAGAAATCAGCGTCCGAAAAGTGTCAGTCGAAAAGTGTGTCAGTCGAAAAGGGTGCGCACCGCACCCCAGTCAGCGCCGTCGAAATTGAGCTTGCCAGCAGGACGGGCGGCCACACGCCGGCTCGCGCAGGTTACCTGCGCGGTGTGCGAGCCGTACGGCAGTGCAGCCGCCGTGTTGCGCCCCAGCTCACGCGCGATGGTGGAAGGGCTGCGGACCAGCGCCGGGGCCATGTCCCGGGCGCTGGGCCCATGCTGTCTCATGATGGCCAACGTCATCCGGTCCTAGGGCTGAAGCTGGCGGTACTGCATCGTCTGGATCATGTGCACACCTAACGCTGGTGCGTGTTGCCAACGCGCTCGGCCAGCGCGAGCGCCGTCTTGCCGGTACTCTCCGCCTGGGATTCGCCCTGGAAATGTTGGAGAAGGGTCGAGCTAGCTAGGCATACACCGGAGCAATTGCAACTGGTGGCGCCCACCCGTGAACGTCAACCGGACTGTGCCCTTTGATCGCATGTGGTCCCAGCTCCACCATATCAACGTCATCACCTACCCGCATTGCCACCGAGCGCGAAATCAACATTGGGTACCCGAGTTCCTTTGTCAACCCCTCAAGCCGCGAGGCGATGTTGACGCAGTCGCCAACCGCACCATAGGCGTAGCGTGACGTCGCGCCAACATGGCCGACCACAGCGCTGCCGCCCGCCAGGCCCATGCCAATGGCCAGAGGCGCGTGGCCGCCGAGCGCGAGCTTGGCGTTGACCTCGGGCAGCTCGACAAAGACCTCTCGCGCGGCGTCGAAGGCCGCGCGCGCCGGGTTGGGAAGTACTTGCGGTGCGCCGAAAAAGGCCATAACGCCGTCGCCCATGAACTCCTTGACAGTACCGTTGTGCTTGTGAATCGCGGCGGTGGCGACCTCAAACAGCGTGTTGATTACGGCGATCACTTGCTCGGGTGGCGTCGTCTCCGAGCGTCCGGTGAACCCTCGAACGTCGATGAACAGTACGCAGATCTCGCGCCGCGCACCCACCATTCCTTCGAGGCGGCCAGTCTCAAGTTCCTTCATCACCGCCGGGCTCACGTAGCCAGCAAATACCTGGCGCAGGCGGCGCCGGGCGCGAATCTCAAGCGCGGTGTCGAGTGCCAAGCGCGAGGCGGCGGCCGAACAGACGATGATGAAAAATGTAGCTCCGGGCAAGGCCCAGCCAGCCGAGAGTGCGACTAGCGCCACCATGGCGACAGTGACACTAGCGCCGGTAGCAGCGAAGATCGCACGCCAAACGCCATCCGAGAACAGGAAGGTCAGCGAGCACAGCGCCCCAACGATCACGGCCAACCAGTTCGGCACATCGTTGATGAGCCTGCCTTTGCGCAGCACTTGCAGCGTCAGTGCATGGATCACGACACCAGGGGCCGTTTCCGCATCTACGAAGGGCGGCGTAGCAGGTACGCGGTGCCTATCAACAAACGGCAGGATGGCACCAACGAACACCACCTTTGCGTTGAACGTGTCGGCCAGCCGCTGCGTATCACCCATTTGCTGCCACTGCAATACGTCCTTCAAAGAGACCGTGTGCGGCACGGTGTGGCGCGCGAAGTCGACTATTCCGGCTTGTGGCACCTTGCCCAGTCGACGCGCGAGCTCGCCGGTGAGGGTCGCTACGCTCGCGCCGCGCTCACCCAGGCGCTCGTCGAAGCGTCGCACCAATCCGTCATGGTCCGTGCGGAATACCGCGAAGCCGACGCCACCAGGACCGGCCGCCGCCACGAACGGTGGGTGGATGGCGCGGGGCTGGCCCGACTCGTCCACCGTGCGCGCGAGCATTACGATGCCACGGTTTCGCACTGCAAGGATCCCGCGGAGCAGCAACGCGTCGTGGCCGGGCGCGATCACGTCATAGCTGCGCTCGGGCAAGATGAGGTCCAGCACTACTGCTCGGGCACCGGCAATGGCTAGGCCCTCAAGTAACTTGCCGAGTTCGGCATGCAGCAAGGCCATCGGCGCATCAGTAGCGTCGAGGCTTGCCTGGTCTAGTGCGACTATGGCGCTGTCATCGGCGGGCAATGGAGCGCGCCATTGAGCCAAGGTGCGCTGGCCCAAGTCGAGGGCTTGCAGATTGAGCGGACTGGTCCAGCGTACAAACGGGAAGGCGACCGCAAGCGCCAGCACTGCCAATGCCCCGGCTCGCTCCGGCGGCGTGAAAAGCCAATTTCGCCACCGACGCAGATGCGCAAGTGCGAGCGATTCAGTCGAGGCGGGCGGCGCTGTCGGTGAATGCGCAACCGCCACTATCGGGCTCGCTCCGTCAATGCCGCCAGGCCGGGATGCTCGGCAGCGAGCTCGCGCCACATCGACTTGGCAAGCATTGCCGCGCCAACCTCGTCGAGCCAGAGCGCGAAGGTGACCCGCGCGGCGAGTCCGGCGTCAGGTGCCGGCCGGCGCGCCTCAATCTCGGCCAATAAATCTGCAGGCGTCGATGGGGCATTAGTGGCAGTTGTGGCGACAGCAGATGGCGTATTGCGCAGCGTGGTCGCGCCCTGCGTAATGCGTTCCGGGCGCAAGCGAACTTCCTTGCCCATCGTTGGCGCGCGGCGCATCGGTGCGCGGCCGTCAAGAGCCTCCAGCTGCGCTAACCCGACTTTGTACGTGCCTGGGCCGGTCGCTGTGAATTCATCGCCGGAGCGGATATACAGCAACACGATGCGCGCGCCAGAGCCGAGCTGCAACTCGGCATCGGCCGACAGCATCTGCAGCACGTTGACCTTGGTGTGCCCGGCAGGAGCCTTCAGGGCTACGGCTTCGGATGCGTCCACAACGACGGCCAGTAGCTGAGCCGAGCTTACCGTTGTCGCCAATGCCAGCAGGCAGCCCGCGACAGTGTGCGGAAGCAGGCGCCACCTAAAGACCAAGAGGCAGCGGGGTGGATACTGGCGAGCGGGCTGCGGAAGGGTTGAGGTGTTGGGTGCAGGTTGCATGGCAGCGAAGTGGGCGGTTTGTGTGTTGTCTGAATGGGTACCAGTTGCCCTTCGGTTCACGCAGGGCTGCCCACCAGGACAAACGGCGCCCAGTAGAACGGATGCGCAAACTTTCCTTCGGACAGCACCTTGACCTGTGCGGCCTGCATGGCCTGGGCCTTGGAACGGGTCTTCCAAGCAAGGTGGAACTCGGTCATCAACGCACGGGTGGAATCGTCATCCACCGGCCACAAAGAGACTAGCGCACTGTGCGCACCGGCAGCCAACAGCGCCCGCTTGAAACCCATGAACTCGTCGCCCTGGGCCACCTTGCCGAGACCACTGTTGCAGGCCGAAAGAGTGACTAGTTGTGCGCGGCCCAAGTTCAGTGCCGCGAATTCGCGCGCCTCCATGTCCGACGAAGCCCGGCCGCCGACAGCCACTATCGCCAGTTTGATCACTGAGTACATCGGATCGATTTCGTCGACCACGGCGTGCGCGGCCACGTGCAGCACCTCTGCGCCCGGGGCCAGTTGAATCAACCGGTCCTTGGTGGCGTCTTTGCGCAGGTAGACGTTGCCCTTTTCGTACAGCCCCCGCAAGGCCTCGACTTCGCGCTCGGCGCCCGGCAATGCCCAATCGGCAATGCCCAGATCGGGGTTACCCAACGCTGCCAACACGGTCGGCCGCTCGAGCGCAGCCGCCGTCCGCAACAAGCTTGCCGACAGCGCGGTGCTAATCGCGCGCTTCTCGATCAGCCAACCGCTTTCATCACGCAGAGCTTGGAACGGCAACAGGTGCAGCGCCCTGTGCGGCACGATGATCAGGTCCTGCGCGACAGCCAATCGCAGGGGTGCGATGAGCTTTTCATGCAGGCTCCGCGCGATACTGGCCACTGACTCGTCCTGTTGCTCTATTGAAGCGCGCAGGCGCGTAATTTCGCCGTGCAACGCGTCGGCCGACACATCGGTGGCCATGCGCCGAAGCGAGTCGCGCGTGATCACCCACGCCACGAGCTTGTGTGCCAGTTGGTGGTAAACCACTAGCGTCTGCGCCCCTGTCAGGCTGGCCTGGATATCGGCCAACGTGCGCGGCCGTATGGACGCCTCCGACGGCTCGCCAGCTTTGACCTGCAGGTCCAGCATCGCACGCGCGCGACTCGCCTCGCTAGCGGCGAGCGCGCGCTCGGTGTGGCCGCGAGAATCATAGAAGTCCACCGCCTCGTCGAATACGTTTTGCAAATTACCGTACAGCGCAGTACGCATTTCGAAGCTTGAGAACGTGGATCGCAATTGCTCCAGACTGTCCAGTGACTTCTGCAAATTCACTGCGGCCAATTCGTTGTCTCCAGCCAAGCGATGCGCGCGAGCTAACCCGAGCTGAAGCATCACTACCTGGAACAAGTCCTTGCCTGCGGCAGCGACGCCCTTACTGAAGTGACCGATTGCCGCGCCGGCGTCCTTACGTGCGAGCGCCACGTCGCCGGCCGCACGACTCGCGGCGGCACGAAGCGTGGGGTCGGACTCAGCAGCCACCGGTGCCAACGCTTCCTCGGCCCTGTCAAGATGGCCGGCCTTGAATTGGATGCCTGCAAGGGCGAGTCGCAACTCGGACTTGGCGAAACCTTGGCCGAACCTCGGCATCGAATCCTGCCCCTTGCGCAACTCAGTCAAAGCCTCAGCGTGCTTGCCCCAGTGGCTGAGCGCTATCGCGCGGATGCGATAGGCGGAGGCCTTGATTAGTGGCAACTCCATTTGCAGCCAGTCTTCCGACGGGCCGCTCGCTATGGCGGCCAGCGTGCGCTGTGCCCAGCTCTCGGCTGTTTCGTGGTCACCGGCATAGCTGTAGGCAGTGGCGATGTCACCGCTGGCGAAGATGAAGGCGCCACCCGTTGCGGAGCCGCGCGGGTCGCCCACATGCAAAGCCTTAGCGGCCGCACGGACGGCGAGTCGGAACTCGCCCCGACCTGCCAGCGAGCGCGAATCGCCGCAGTACTTTCCCCAGGTCTTCTTGTCAGGGTCGGCGTCATACAGAGCGGCGCCGATCTTCGATAGCCCCGCCACAGAGTCCACGTCCTTAAGGAAGGCGCCGACAGGCATGCTCATGCGCTGCGCCAGCGCAGGCACCATGGTCGTGAGCAGCAGGCTCATTGCGGATCTGCGGTGCATGGTTCCCCTCGATTTGGTGTTGCCGTCAAGCTTCAGCTTGGCCTGGAATTCGCCTGTGTACTCGGATCATGGGGCCGACGCCTTCGTCCCGCAACCCAGGGGCATTCACCCAGACTCATTCCTCGTGGCAGAGGACTACTGCTGCGGTGGCCTCGCCGGCCAAAGTGGTGCGTGAACTCTCGCCCGCCCAGCTCGCCATGCTCAAACACGTGTCCGACCAATACCTGATGCAGACCCAGCGTCATCGCACGCTGCTTGAAGCTGGACTTTGTTGATTGCCATGGCTCACTTCGGGTTGTGGTGAAGGCATCTTCCCTGCCAGGTAGCTCACAGAGTGAGCTACCTCCTGGGGAACAGCACATTCTTCATAGTCAGGTGCACGCAAGGCTCCCAAGGTGGTGACCTCGGACGGTCTCAGGCCGCGTGTCGAGCCTCAATCGCTCTGATTGCCGCCTGCCTGTGATGCCCACCTCTGCATGGCCTCGTTCGGGCGATCGGTCTGCGATTGCTTCGGGATGCCAGCAAGCTGCCTGTCGCCGCCGTCAGCAAATGGCCGAGTGGAGCCGACCGGTTCGCGCCAACGACCGGCCGGTCCCCACCACGTTGCTGACCTTCGGGTCTGAACTGCGGCACCGTCAGATCGCAATGACGTTGAACCGATCGCAGAGGTCATCCACCTGCCGCGCCTTGAGCCTTTCCGCTCGCAGCTTCCGAAGCCCGCTGCGCTCGAAGATGGCGAAGGCGAACCCCTTGTTCATCTGCCGCGACACGTACCGGATCCCGTCCCAGCGGGAGCCCGCACCGTGAATCGCCTGCGCCCAGGCCTGGCTTGCCGAGTAGTCGGCGGACGCACTGATGTCGTTGTTCAGGCCCAGGGACTTGAGCGCCTCCCCGGTCAGGTCGACCAGCACCAGCGTCTTGCGTCGTTCGCAAGTAAAGCGCACGACCGAGCGCTTAATCAGTTCGGCGGCCGGCACCTCGTAGCTGCCGCGGACGAACCGTCAGGACCCATGGATGACGCTCTCCGCGACGGCCACCTCGATGGTGCTGGCGGTGTAGCAGGTCCCGAACCCGCCTGCAGGGCCGGGATCTGGACCATCGAAGCGGTAGACGCCTGCCGACCAGTACGGCTCTGCGGCCGGGTGCCGGCTCAGCCGCACGAGCGACGCCACTTCGATACGGACCGGTCGAAGCAAGTCCTCGAAGGAACCGCGCTCAGGCAGCCGCAGCCGTACTTCTGGCGCCATGCGCGGCTCCCCGCTCGCGCGCCCAGGCCGCAGCCAGGCGTTCCACCTTGGCCATGGCAACCCCCGCCTCCAATGCCTCGGCGACGCCCTTCCCGGCCAGGGCACCGTGGTCGCGCAGCCAGAACATCAGCTTCTCGCTGGCGCCGAGGGCACCGAGTGCGCGGCAGACAGCGGCCACGGACTCGCGCTCCATGCCCAGGAACGCCTGGGGGTAGTACAGCCGGTTGCCAACCTTCACCGCGAAGACTTCGCCCCGGTCTGCGGCCGGCGCCAAGGCCTGACGTGTAAGGCCCCAGGCGTGCGCCAGCCGCTCGCCAGGAACGACGAGGCCATCTTTGACCCACTGGACTCGCGCGGCCTCGCCACGCGCAGTGGCACCAGACAGGCCGCCGGCGGCCCGAACTTGCTGGGTGTCCGTGGTGGAGTCGTCGGCATGTGCCGCTCGCGCTCGAACACCTCGCGTCCTTGGCTGTTGCAGACCTTGCTTGCTGACCGCCGAGCGAAGGCTGCCGAGGTCGTCGCTGAGGCGCCCAACGGTGGCTTCGAGCTGCGCGATGCGGCGCAGCAGGACAGGGGTATTGAGATCGGTGCTCATAGCCAAGTGCAGCACATGGACGCACGCGTAGGTGGCACGTTTCGCATGTCCTTCCACAACTTCAGCAGTGGCAACGGCCATGCTTTTGGGGGCGAGTACCTTGAGCTCGTGCCGCACACGAAGATTCGCTACAACGACAAATTCGACGACCCAAACCTGCCCGGCGCGATGGAAGTGACGGTGTTGCTAACGCCCGTCTTGTGCGGCACCGATTTGAGCGTAACACAAAGCGGCATTCCCGACCTCATCCCGCTGGAGATGTGTTACCTGGGATGGCAGGAATCGCTGGCGCAGTTGGCCACGCTCGTCGAGCCCGAGATTCCCGGTTAGCGGCCGCGATGTCGACGTCAATGTCACCGCTGGACAGCGGCACCGCCTATGCGAGCAAGCCCGGGCAGCCTAACGCCGAGCTCACCGAAGTCGCGCCCGGTACGCCGATGGGCGAGCTGACGCGCCGCTATTGGCAGCCGCTGGGCTTGTCGAGGTGGGCCACTGCGCTACCTCGCAAAGTACGTGCACTGGGCGAAGACCTGATCCTCTTTCGCGACCGCGCCGGCCAGCCCGGCCTGGTGCACCCGCGCTGCGCGCACCGCGGTGCCTCGTTGCTTTACGGCCGCGTCGCGACAGCGGGGTTGACAAGCTGATTGGCGGACGTAGACTGAAAGCGGGATCGCGAGCGTAGTTGGCTTGGTCACCTTTGCTCGTACTTTCCTTGCTCGATGGCCGACGGGCGGGTTTACGTCAGCTGTCGTTGGAAATAGGTCAAACGGGAGCATGTATGCGTCTAGGAGCCTGTCGGGCTTTCCCAGCTATCCCAGTCGTGTGCCAGCTTGGACAATGGCGGCAGTTAAAACGGGTGCCCACTGCATGAGCCGATTCGTTGCTGTTGATCGAGACACTGCCTACCTGCTGCCGCCATCGGTG
>JANOJR010000118.1:0-1719 GCA_031418855.1 Rubrivivax sp. | reverse complement strand
GGCGAGGTCTGGTCCTGGCGCTTCGTCACCAACGAATGCCAGTGGTTCCAGGTGTCCCTTGGCGACGATCAACGCGTGCGTGATGCGGGCTTTGGCATTGACCCGCGCTGTGATGAGCGACGGAGTGGTTTGTTTTGAACACGCACGTCACCCTCTACGGCATCCCCCACTGCGACACCGTCAAGCGCGCCCGCACCTGGCTGGCTGACGCGGGCTACCGCGTGCAGTTCCACGACTTCAAGAAGCAAGGCGTGCCGCCGACTGAGCTGGATATGTGGCTGGCCGCGCTGGGCTGGCAGCAGCTGCTCAACCGCCAGGGCACCACCTGGCGCAAGCTCGACGAGGCCACGCGCTTGGGCGTGGTCGACGCCGCGAGTGCACGCGCCGTGATGCTGGCCGCGCCCAGCACGATCAAGCGGCCGGTGATTCGCTGGGGCGACGGTGGGGCGTTGACGGTCGGCTTTGCGGCGGGTTTCAAGCCGCCGCTGTGAGCGTCACTGGAGCGTTAGGCGTCGAGCTCTAGCCCGCACACTCACCGCGCAGCGTGCGCAAGCGCAGATCCACGGCCGGGCCGGGGCGCGCCACGCCGCAAAGGCATACTCAAAACCATGTCCACCACCCACCTCATCTTCATCCGCCACGGCGAAACCGACTGGAACCGGCAGCAGCGTTTTCAGGGCCAGATCGACGTGCCGCTGAATGCCTTGGGCCATCAACAAGCTGCGCGCCTAGCGCAGCGCCTGGCCGCCGAGCCGCCCGACGCGATGATCAGCAGCGACTTGCTGCGCACGCGCGAAACCAGTGCGCCGCTGGCGCTCACGTGGGGGCAATCGCCTGCGCTCAACGCCGGTTTGCGCGAACAGCACTTCGGCATCTTTGAAGGGCTGGACGTGCCGACCATCAAAGCCCAGCACCCCACGCTGTGGGCGCGCTGGCTCGAACACGATGGCGACTTTGCGCTGCCCGGCGGCGAGAACCTGGTGCAGTTCCATCGCCGCGTGGTCGACACGGTAGGCGCGCTGGCTGCGGCGCATGCGGGTCAGCGCCTGGCCATCGTGACGCACGGTGGCGTGCTCGACATGCTGTGGCGCGCCGCGCATGGCCTGCCGGTGTCGGGCCTGCGTGATTGCGAGATCCCCAACACCGGCATCAACCGCCTGCGCTGGCACGCAGGCAGCTTGAGCATCGACAGCTGGGCCGACGCCGCGCACTTGGACGGCCTGGCCGAGCAGCCCGACACCGCGCCGGGCGAACGCTGATAGGGTGTGAACCCATCTGCCACGCGCCCACGCCGGGCGCCCGCCCAGGCCCTTCCGCCACAATGCGCGCATGACGTTTTCACTGGGCACTTTGGGCGCTGAGCGCGCCGGCGCATGTCCTGAGCCGGCGCCGCTGATGGAGGCGCCGCCGTGGCGGCGCAAGCTGGCTCTCATCGCCGGCGCGGTGGCCTGGTTGCTGCTGATGCTGGCCATGCTCACGCACGATGCTGGCGACGCTGCGTTCACCACCTCAGGCGCTGGCGAGCCACTGCGCAACCGCGCGGGGCTGTTGGGCGCGCGCGTGGCCGACTTGCTCTACTTCCTGCTCGGTTTTTCGGCCTGGTGGCTGCCGCTTGTCAGTGCACGTGCGTGGTTATCCGCGCTGGCCAACTTGCTGCGTGGTCCCAGCCCGACGCAAGCCGAAGCCACCATGCCGCGCTGGATGTTCTGGCTGGGCTTG
>JANOJR010000117.1:0-5475 GCA_031418855.1 Rubrivivax sp. | reverse complement strand
GCAAGGGCTTGGAACATTGTTTGGCTGGTGTGAGCGTCTCGCGTCAGATGAACCCGAAGCCAAACTGACCTCGCCCACCTGAACTTCGCAAAGGGTTCAGGAATGTGGGCTCACGGTGTGCGGCGGACACCCTCCTCGGCCTTTGCCACCCCCCCCCCGATGCCCAGCTACTGGTTGATGAAAAGCGAGCCCAGCGAGTGCTCGATCGATGACCTGGCGCGGGCGGCCAAGAAGACGTTGCCATGGACTGGTGTGCGCAACTACCAGGCGCGCAACTTCATGCGCGATGCCATGCAGCCTGGCGACGGCGTGCTCTTCTATCACTCGTCGTGCCCGCAGCCGGGCATCGCTGGGTTGGCAACCATGGTGGGAGGGCTGGCCACCGACACCACGCAGTTCGACGCCGCGTCGCCCTACTTCGACGCCAAGTCGTCGCGTGCGGCGCCGCGCTGGCTTCAGGTCGACGTGAAGCTGCTGCGCAAGACGCGGCTGCTACCGCTGGCCGAGATGCGCGCCGCGCCTGAGCTCGCCACCATGCGGGTGCTGCAAGCCGGTAACCGCTTGTCGATCACGCCCGTGAATGCCGACGAGTGGGGCGCCGTGTTGCGCTTGCTCGACGCCTGAATCGATCGCCATGGACATCGGCATCGTGCTCGTGATCGAGCTGCTCGCGCTTGGCCTGGCCACGGGCTTTCTCGCAGGCCTGCTGGGCGTGGGCGGCGGCATGACGCTGGTGCCGTTTCTCACCTTCATTCTGTCCAATCGGGGTGTCGAGCCGGGCATGGCGGTGAAGATGGCGATCGCCACCGCGATGGCGACGATCTTCTTCACGTCGCTGTCTAGCGTGAGGGCACATCACAAGCGTGGCGCCGTGCGCTGGGACCTTGCGCGCGGCTTGGCGCCGGGCATCGTGGGCGGCAGCTTGCTCGCGGGCGCGGGCGCATTCGCGGTGCTCAAGGGCCATTGGCTGGCGCTGCTGTTTGCGCTGTTCATCGGCGTGTCGGCCACGCAGATCTTTCGCGACGTCAAGCCCAAAGCAAGCCGCGTCATGCCGGGCGTGGCTGGCCAGCTGGGGGCCGGCGGCGTGATCGGGTTCATCTCGGGCTTGCTTGGCGCGGGTGGCGCCTTCATCTCGGTGCCCTTCATGGTCTGGTGCAACGTGCCGCTGCGCCAGGCCGTCGGCACCAGCGCAGCCTTGGGCTTCCCGATCGCGGCGGCCAGCACGCTGGGCTACATCATCGCCGGGTGGCATCTGGCGCCTGCGTTGCCGGGTGCCCGTGGCTACCTCTTTTTGCCGGCGCTCGCGGTACTGGCGGTGGCCAGCATGACGGCGGCCCCGCTGGGGGCGTGGGTCGCGCACCGCAGTGACGTGTCACGCTTGAAGCGTGTCTTTGCGCTGCTGCTGTTTTGCCTTGCGGGCTACATGCTCTACACGGCGTTCGGGGTGTAGCGGACGCCGGCTGGCGCGCGCTCAAACGCTGTCGAAACGAATGCTCGCCAGCGCGACCACGTTGCCACCGCGCGAGCGCGCCACGGCCAGTGCGGATTCGCTGGATTCAACGAGCTGGTCGCGGTCGCTCGCCGTATGCGGAAAACTCGCCACGCCCATGGCCACCGTGAAGCGCACTTCCTGGCCGCCCTGCATGACGATCTGCGTCGCACATTGGCGGCGCAGGCCTTCCATGCGTGAGTGCGCCGTGGCCAGCCCAACGCCTGACAAGAGCACGGCAAAGCGCCGGCCTTCGATGCGGCATGAAGCGTCCATCGCACGCGTGCCGCCACTCAAGAGGCGGCCCATCGCTTCGAACACGCGCTCCTGAGCTGCGGGCGACTGCGCGGCGCCGGCAGGCGGGTCGACCTCCATCAGCACCAGTGCGAACTCACGGTGCTCGCGCGAGGAAAGGTCAAGCTCGCGGCGCAGTTGCTCTTCGAAGTGGCTGCCGGTGTGCAGGCCCGACGCCTGGTCGCGCAGCGTCTGGTCGGCCAGCTCGCGCCGCAGCTCTTCGCTGGCGCGCTGTTGATCCTCGACCTGCGCGCGCATGGTGGCCAACTGCTGGTCACGCTGGCGTGCGGCGCCCAGGTTGCTCCAGATACTGCACAGCCAGCCCTCGGCCTGAGTGTTGTGGTCGACCCGGGCGCGTCCCAGCACCATGCGTAGGACCGAAAACTCGTGGCGCTTGCCGCCTCGCTCAAGCACATGTTCGCTGACAAAGGGCGCTGCCTGCGCGATGGCAGTCAGCTCGGCCGCGCGCAGTGTCAACGCGACAGACGGCTCGAACAGCTCGGCATCGGTGCGGCCCAGCAGCGCCACCTGAGGGCGCCCGAGAAACGCCGCCATCGCGTCATTGAGATGCACGTAGCTGCCATCACCCAGGCGCTTAATCGCCAGCATGCCGCCTTGTTGCTTTACCAGCGCAGACAACAGCTCGTGCCACACGGGGGCAAGCGACGGCGGGTCGGTAGTCAACGAGGTATGAAGCATGGACGGCGGGCAATGGCAATCAAGGCGTGTGAGCTGCCTGGCGGGCGCAGCAAGGATGGGGCACGGTATCTTCTACCCAAGTTCGTCGCCAATCAAGCCGCGCGGCCAGGGGGGCGACCCGCGGCCACGACGGCAGGCCCGTCGCGCCGATGTGGCGTCACAGCCAAGGTGTTGGATGACCCTGATCTTTCGGGCTAGAATCGCGGGCTCTGCTGCTGTGCAGCTTCTACGCCCCGGGCAGCACGCCGAGCGGCACCACACTTTTCGGACACTTTTTCGGACACCTGCTGAGATGACCACGATTCGCGTCAAAGAGAACGAGCCTTTTGATGTCGCCCTGCGCCGCTTCAAGCGCGCGATCGAAAAGATCGGGCTGCTGACCGAACTGCGCGCACGCGAGTTCTACGAAAAACCCACGTCCGAGCGCAAGCGCAAGAAAGCAGCTGCCGTGAAGCGCCATTACAAGCGCGTTCGCAGTATGCAGTTGCCCAAGAAGCTGTACTGACCGCTGAGCTGGGCATCTGCGGATGCCGACCCTGAGCCCGCGCGGTTGTGCCTCGCGGGCTTTGCTATTTCTGGAGCTACGCCATGACTCTAAAAGACCGTGTCACCGAGGACATGAAGACGGCCATGCGGGCCAAAGACGCCGCACGGTTGTCGACCATCCGCATGCTGTTGGCCGCGTGCAAGCAGCGTGAGGTTGACGAGCGTATCGTGCTCGACGACGCCGCCGTGGTCGGCCTGGTCGACAAGCTCATCAAGCAGCGCAAAGACTCCATCACCGCGTTCGAGCTTGCCGCGCGCACCGATCTCGTCGACAAGGAAAAAGCCGAGGTCCTCGTGCTCGAAGCCTACTTGCCGCAACGCCTGTCAGCGCAAGCCGTGGCTGAGGCCGTAGTCGCTATCGTGGCCAGCCTGGGCGCCAAAGGCCCCGGCGACATGGGGCGCGTGATGGCCGCAGCCAAAGCGCAACTGGCGGGCCAGGCCGAAATGTCCCTGGTGTCTGCCGCCGTCAAAGACGCACTGGCCAAGGCCGGGTGATGGGCGCGCTGCCCGTGCGCCAGCTCACGCCCGACCTCTTCGTCGCGCCGCAATTGACGCCTGCGGCTATGGCCGAAGCGGCGCAGGCCGGATTCAAGAGCGTGGTCAATAACCGGCCCGACTTCGAGCACGGGAGCGACCAGCCGACCAACGCCGCGATCGAAGCCGCTGCCCTTGCCGCAGGCCTGGCCTACCGCTTCCTGCCAGTCGATGGCGGCTACCAGTCGCCCGAAGAGATCGCCCAGATGGCGCAGCTCTTGGCCGACATGCCGCGCCCGCTGCTGGCGTTTTGCCGCAGTGGCGCGCGCTCGACGCGACTCATTGCATCCGCGCAACGCCTCTAGCCGCTGCACCGCCTCTGCCGCAGGTGTTTTCCCTGAGGGCGGCACAACTTTGAAAGCCAGTGCTCGGCGACTCCTTAAAGTCGCACTGCGCGCGTCCATGTGATCGGAGTCTGTGTGACCCAACTGCTGCAACTGTCCCGCTTTATCGACTGGGTGAACGACCGCTTTGGCACGGCTGCCAAGTGGGCCGTCTTTGCCTCATGCCTCATCAGCGCCGTGAATGCCGTGGTGCGCTACGTTGCCAACTACAGCTCCAACGCCTACCTCGAGATCCAGTGGTACCTCTTCGCGGCTTGCGTGATGCTCGGCGCGTCGCAGGTCTTGCGCGTGAATGAGCACGTGCGTGTTGACGTTCTGTATGGCCGTTATTCGGGCCGCACACAGGCGCTGATCGACCTTGTGGGCTTCGTTTTCTTCCTGCTGCCGTCGATGGCCGTGATGATCTATTACGCTTGGCCCTTGTTTGCCAAGATGTACGTCAGCGGCGAGATGTCCAGCAACGCCGGCGGGCTGATTCGCTGGCCCGCGATGCTGATGCTGCCATTGGGCTTTACGCTGCTCTTCGCGCAGGGCGTGTCCGAGTCGATCAAGCGCGTGGCCTGGCTGGCGCACAAGTACGACGCTGACTTCCATTACGAGAGGCCCCTGCAATGACCATGGACACATTCGCCCCGCTGATGTTTGCGGGGCTGATCCTCGTATTGCTGATCGGCTTCCCTGTCGCTTTCTCGCTCACGGCCCTGGGCCTGGGTTGCGGCTTCTATGCGGTGTGGATGGGCTGGTTCCCGGCGACGTTCATGACGGCGCTGCCTTTGAATGTCTTCGGCATCCTCTCTAACGACCTGTTGCTGGCCATCCCTTTCTTCACGCTGATGGGCACGCTGCTCGAGCGCTGTGGCCTGGCTGAAGACATGCTCGACTCGATGGGCCAGCTCTTCGGCCCGGTGCGTGGTGGCCTGGGCTACTCGGTGATCATCGTCGGCTTCATCCTCGGCGCGATTACCGGCACGGTGGCCGGCCAGGTCATCGCCATGGCCATGATCTCGTTGCCGGTGATGATGCGCTGGGGCTACAACATGCGCTATGCCACGGGCGTGCTGGCGGCCTCGGGCACCATCACGCAGCTGGTGCCGCCGTCGCTGGTGCTCATCGTGCTGGCCGACCAACTCGGCAAGCCGGTGGGCGACATGTACAAGGGCGCTTGGGGGCCCTCGATCCTGCAGGTGCTGCTCTTTGCGCTGTACACCTTCGCGCTGACGCGCATCAAGCCGACCTATCTTCCCGGCATTCCCAAGGAAGGCCGCACGCTCAATGGCTGGCCCTTGGTGTCCAAATGCCTGCGCGGCATCATCCCGTCGGCAATCCTGATCTTCACCGTGCTGGGCAGCATGGGCGGCCTGCCCGGCATGAAGCACGCCATTGCCACGCCGACCGAGGCCGGCGCCATGGGTGCTGTGGGCGCCTTCATTCTGGCGGCCATCCATAAACGCCTGACCTTCGACCTGCTCAAGCAGGCCATGGTCAGCACCATGCGGATTACGGCCATGGTGATCTTCATCCTGATCGGCTCACGCGTCTTCACCCTGGTGTTCCAGGGCGTCGATGGCG
>JANOJR010000116.1:0-7628 GCA_031418855.1 Rubrivivax sp. | reverse complement strand
GTGTCGGCGCCGACCAGCAGCCCCTTGGCGGCAAGGCCGTTGCAGCGCGCCGTGGCACGCGCGGTCATGCCCACCAGCGCCATGTAGTTGAAGACCGTGCCTTCGGCCATCGCCGCCGGTGCTGCCAACGCGGCACAGGGCTGGTACAGGTTGGCGTAGGTCACGTAGTCAGCCAGCAACTTGCCATAGCCCGCCACCGCCACGCCGCCGAGCTGCACGCCGAAGCCCGTGGTCGAGCTCAGCTGCGCCACCGGGATGCCGGCCACGACACCATCGATGAGGCCGCTGCTGTCCTGCTCGGCCGCCCGCAGCACCGCCGCCCCGCCGTTGGAGGCCGAACCCGCGATGACGAGGGTGTTGGCCGCCGTGAACGGCATCGGCACGTCGACGCTGCCATAGCGCTTGTTGAGCACGAACAGGGCATAACTTGCCGAAGCCAGCGTGTCCAGGCCCCAGTCCTTTTCGGGGTTGAGCTGCGAGTGCACCTGCTTCAGCGCCAGGCGGTTGGGGAACAGTGCGTTGTAGGCCGTGCGCGCCGCGTCGGTGATGTTCGCGGCGAAGAAGTTCAGCGCCCCGGCGGCGGTGCGGGTGGCGCGCGTGCCGTCCAGGCGGTTGACGCTGTCGTCCGCCAGGTCGTAGAGGCCGACACCTTTGCCGGCGTCGGTCAGGGCCACGGCACAGCCGCGCTTGAGGCCCCACTCGCCGGCCGTGCCGATCGCGCCGTAGACGCCGCGCGAGCCCGACGAGGGGCCGAGCACGATGCAAGGTGACGCCTGGTTGAAACTGTCGGGCACCTGCACCGCCATCACCACGCGCTTGGTGCCGGCTGCGTTGTCAAGCACCGCCATCGACTCCTGGCCCGCAATCAGGCCCTCGCTGGTGGTGACGGTGCCGGCGCTGTCGACATTGGGCCCATACAAGCTGCCGTAGCCGCCGTTGGCGGTGGGGTCAACAATCGCGCGGTAGTTGCCATGCAAGGCATTGCGTCGCAGCTCCAGCGCCGTTGGATTCAAGGGGTCGGCGTAGGCCGGTGCGGTGGCCGCGCCCAGCCCGGTACGGCCCAGCCCGGCTGTCAACAAATCCTGGCTTGCGGCCGTGCTGCCACTGCCCACGGTGAGGGCCGGATAGCTCGTCATGCCAAGTTCGGTGATGCCTGCGGGCAGCACATTGGGCAGCGGTAGCGAGGAGCCGCCGCATGCGGTCAATGCGGCGCCGCCCACCAGCAGCGTGGTCGCCAGCAGCACAGTGTGGGGCGGGGTGCATGTCTTGAACTTCATGTCAATCTCCTGATCGTGAGGCCGGCACTTGGGGCAGCTACCCGGCGCGCTGTTTGACGGCCGTGAACCATAGGCTTTGCAGGTCCCTGCGGCCATCGGAATATTCCGAAACCATATCCGGGAAAGCGTGCCCGCTCCTTGACCCTTGGCCGGCTGCTG
This sequence comes from Rubrivivax sp., assembly GCA_031418855.1. Lineage (GTDB taxonomy): Bacteria > Pseudomonadota > Gammaproteobacteria > Burkholderiales > Burkholderiaceae_C > Rubrivivax. The sequence continues at coordinate 6,192 of JANOJR010000116.1, read as the reverse complement.
CGGCGGCCTGTGCCTGCCTATGATGGGTTGCACCCATAAGGCTGCGACGCATGCCAAGCCCTGACCGACCCGCCATTTCCGAGATTCCGTTCGACGCCATCGTCGAACAGTCGGTGGCCGGCATCTACGTCCTCCAGGACGAGTGCTTCGCCTATGCCAACGCGACCTGGGCGGCGATCCTGGGTTGTGCGCCCGACGCCGTCATCGGCAGGCACCTGTCGTGTTTTGTACCCGCCGACTTCATTGACGAGGTGCTGTCGCGCTACCGGCTGCGTTTGGCGGGCAACCCACCCAGCATGCGATTCGTGACCCGCGCTGTGCACCGCGATGGCCACGTCGTGCTCATCGAAGTGCACGGCTCGCGCATGCTGTACGGCGGCCGCCCTGCGGTGATGGGCATCGGTGTCGACGTCACCGAGCGCTTGCGCAACGAAGAGGAATTGCGCCGCTCGCGCGAGCAGCTCCAGGCACTGAGCACCTACTCGGCGGCGAAACTCGAAGAACAACGCCTGAGCCTGGCGCGCGAAGTGCACGACGTTCTGGGCGGCATGCTGACCTCGATCAAGATGGACGTCGCGCGCATCCAGCGCCGCGCCGGCAGCGCCGAGATCCAGACCCTGACGCAGGGTTTGCTCGGTTTGACGCAGCAGACCATCGAGACCGTCAAGAGCATCTCCGAATCGCTGCGTCCCAGCGTGCTTGACCACCTCGACCTGTCGTTGGCCGTGGCGCAGGAGCTGCGCCAGTTCACCCAGCGCAGCGGTGTCAGCCATGAGCTGAATGCCGACGCCACGACGCTGCGGCTGTCGCCCAAGCGCGCGATGGCCATCTACCGCATCTGCCAGGAGGCGCTGACCAATGTCACGCGCCACGCGCAGGCACAGCGGGTGGTGGTCAGCCTGCGCGTGCGCTGCGATCACCTGCACTTCGAAATCCAGGATGACGGACGCGGCTTCGACCCCAGCGCGCAGGGCAACGGCGCCTTCGGGCTGTTGAGCATGAGCGAGCGCGCGCGCGAGATGGGGGCTGAATTGCGCATCCAGTCGTCGCCGGGCCAGGGCACGGGCCTCTTTCTCAGCACGCCGCTGCTGTGAGGGCGCGCAGCGATGAGACGCGCCGCACCATGATCGATGTCTTGGTGGTCGACGACCACACCATCTTCCGCTCGGGCCTGCAACGGCTCTTGCTCGACGAGTCCGACATGCGCGTGGCCGGCGAAGCCAGCAATGGCACCGAGGCGCTTGAGCGCATGCGCAGTCAAGCCTTCGGCGTCGTCTTGCTGGACATCAACATGGAAGGCCGCAACGGCCTGGAAGTGCTGGCGGCGATCCGCAGCATCTCGGCGACACAGCCCGTGCTCATGCTCTCGATGTACCCCGAGGAGCAGTACGCGCTGGTGGCGGTCAGGGCCGGCGCCAACGGCTACGTCGCCAAGGACGCGGCGCCGGCTGAATTGATCGGCGCCATCCGCCGCGTCGCGGCCGGTGGCCAGTACCTCAGCGCGCGCGCCGCGCCGCAGGTGCTGGACCAACTGCAGGGCCGCGACGAACGCCCGCCGCACCAGCGGCTGACGGTGCGCGAGCACCAGATCATGTTGATGATCCTCAAGGGCCTGCCGCTGACCGAGATCGGTGAAGAGATGATGATCAGCGTCAAGACGGTCAGCACCCATCGCACCCATGTGCTCGAAAAACTTGGTGTGGCCAGCACCGCCGAACTGGTGTTGTACGCGGTGCGCCAGGGGCTGATCGACTGACCGGCGCTGAGCCGCCGGCCGCCGTCGTCAATCAGTGCACGACGCGCTCGAAGCTGAACTCGCCGCCTTCGACATTCACCGGAATCACGTCCTTGGGCCCGAAGCGGCCTTGCAGGATGAGCTTGCTCACCGGGTTTTCGATGCGCTGTTGAATTGCGCGCTTCAGTGGCCGCGCGCCGAACACCGGGTCGAAGCCGATCTTCGCCAGCGCCATCACGGCGGCCGGTGAGACGTCGAGCTTCATCTCGAGCTTTTCCAGCCGTTTTTCCAGCACACGCAGCTGGATGCGCGCGATGTTCTCGATGTGCTTCTGGTCGAGCGCGTGGAAGACCACGTTCTCGTCGATGCGGTTCAGGAACTCGGGGCGGAAGTGCTGCTTGACCTCGGCCCACACCGCGTCGCGGATGTCCTCGCTGGGCTTGCCCACCATCTGCATGATGAGTTGCGAGCCGAGGTTGCTGGTCATCACGATCACCGTGTTCTTGAAATTCACCGTGCGGCCCTGGCCGTCGGTCAGGCGGCCGTCGTCAAGCACCTGCAAGAGCACGTTGAAGACATCCGGGTGCGCTTTTTCCACTTCGTCGAGCAAGAGCACGCTGTAGGGCTTGCGTCTAACGGCCTCTGTAAGCGCACCACCCTCGTCGTAGCCGATGTAGCCCGGCGGCGCGCCGATCAAGCGGCTGACCGAATGCTTTTCCATGTACTCGCTCATGTCGACGCGGATCATGTGGTCTTCGCTGTCGAACAAGAAGCCGGCGAGCGCTTTGCAAAGCTCGGTCTTGCCCACACCCGTGGGGCCGAGGAAGAGGAAAGAGCCCAGCGGCCGGTTCGGGTCGGACAGCCCTGCGCGTGAGCGGCGGATGGCGTCGGCCACGGCCGTGATGGCCTCGTCTTGCCCGACCACGCGCTCGTGCAGCTTGGCTTCCATCTGCAAGAGTTTGTCGCGCTCGCCCTGCATCAGCTTCGACACCGGGATGCCGGTGGCGCGGGACACCACCTCGGCGATCTCTTCCGCGCCCACCAGCGTGCGCAGCAGCTGCGGCTTGCTGCCACCTTTCTTGCCAGCTTCCTTGGCCTGCGCTTCACGCAGCTTTTTTTCCAATTCGGGCAGCTTGCCGTACTGCAGCTCGGCCACCTTGTTGAGGTCGCCTTTGCGCGTGAGCTCGTCGACCTGGCCGCGAATGCGGTCGATCTCTTCCTTGATGAGCGCCGAGCCTTGTGCAGCGGCCTTCTCGGCCTTCCAGATTTCTTCCAGATCGGCGGCTTCGAGCCCGAGCTTGACGATCTCTTCTTCGATCAGCGCCAGGCGCTTTTTCGAGGCGTCGTCGCGCTCCTTCTTCACCGCTTCGCGCTCGATCTTCAGCTGGATCAAACGCCGGTCGAGCTTGTCCATGACCTCGGGCTTGGAGTCGATCTCGATCTTCACTTTGGCCGCGGCTTCGTCGATCAGGTCGATCGCCTTATCGGGCAGAAATCGGTCGGTGATGTAGCGGTGGCTGAGCTCGGCTGCAGCCACGATGGCCGGGTCGGTGATCTCCACGCCATGGTGCACTTCGTACTTTTCTTGCAGACCACGCAAGATGGCCACGGTGGCTTCGACACTGGGCTCGTCGACCAGCACTTTCTGGAACCGGCGCTCGAGCGCGGCGTCTTTCTCGACGTACTTGCGGTACTCGTTGAGCGTGGTCGCACCGATGCAATGCAGCTCGCCGCGCGCCAGGGCGGGCTTGAGCATGTTGCCGGCATCGATCGCGCCTTCGGCCTTGCCCGCGCCGACCATGGTGTGCATCTCGTCGATGAACAAGATGATGCGGCCTTCGTCGGCCGCCACTTCCTTCAGCACGGCCTTCAGCCGCTCTTCGAATTCACCGCGGAACTTGGCGCCGGCCAAGAGGCCCGCCATGTCCAGCGAGAGCACGCGTTTGTCTTTGAGTGAGTCGGGCACCTCGCCGTGCACGATGCGCTGCGCCAAGCCTTCGACGATGGCCGTTTTGCCGACGCCGGGTTCGCCGATCAACACGGGGTTGTTCTTCGTGCGCCGCTGCAAGACCTGGATGGCACGGCGAATCTCGTCGTCGCGGCCAATCACGGGATCGAGCTTGCCCAGGCGCGCGCGCTCGGTGAGGTCGAGCGTGTACTTCTTCAAAGCCTCGCGCTGGCCTTCGGCTTCGGCCGAGTCGACCTTCTGGCCACCGCGCACGGCCGTGATGGCCGCTTCAAGCGACTTGCGGGTCAAGCCGTGGCCGCGCACCACGCCGCCAAGGTCGGTCTTGGCGTCAGCCAGAGCCAGCAGGAACATCTCATTGGCGATGAACTGGTCGCCCAGCTTGCCGGCTTCTTTGTCGGCGGCTTGCAGCAGGTTCACGAGGTCGCGCCCGGGTTGCACGGGTTGGCCGCCGCCTTGCACCGAAGGCAGGCCGTTGATCGCGGTTTCCATCGCCATCACCAACGCCTGCGCGTTGGCGCCGGCGCGCTCCAGCAAGGCCTTGGGGCCGTCGCTCTGGCGCAGCATAGCCAGCAGCAGGTGCGCCGGCTCGATGTAGGGGTTGTCGCGCGCGACGGCCAGGCTCTGGGCGTCGCCCAGGGCTTGTTGAAACGCGGTGGTGAGTTTTTCGAAACGCATGGTGTGAACCTCCAACTGCCATGGACGTGGGGGCCGAGCGCGTGGAATTCAAGACGACACAGATCAAAGCATGCTTCGCAGCTTCTGGTGCAGGCTGGCCGCCAATACGACCCGTTGCACCTTGCCCAGGGCGGTGCGCGGCAGACCATCGAAGAACAGCACGTGTTTGGGCAGTTTGAAACCGGCCAGACGCTGTCGCAACAGGGCCAGCACGGCCTGCTCGTCTAGCGTCGCGCCGGGCTTGAGCACCAGTGCCAACACCGGCACCTCGCCCCAGCGCGCGTCGGGCAGGCCGACCACGGCGCAGTCAGCCACGCCGCGCATCTGCATCACCAGGCTTTCGATCTCCGCCGGATGGATGTTCTCGCCGCCCGAGATGATGAGCTCGCTGCTGCGGCCCACCACTTCGAGCATGCCGCTGGCGTGCGTCACAGCCAGGTCGCCGGTCGCGAACCAGCCCTGGGCATCGAACGACGGCTCGCCTTGGCGGTAGTAGCCACGCATGAGGTTGGGCGCACGCAGTTGGATCTCACCGTCCGCGCCCAGGCGCAGTTGCACGCCCAGCGCGGGCTGGCCGATGCAGCCGACATGCGCCATCGCCTCGGCCGGGCGCAGCACCAACGACACCGGCCCGGTCTCCGTCGCGCCGTAAACCTGCGCCACCGGCACGCCGCGTGCGTGAAAGGCTTCGATCAAATGGCGCGGCACGATTTGCGAGCCTGCGGTGACGAAGGCCAGCGACGACAGGTCAGCGTCGGCCCAGCGCGGGTGCTGAATCAATGCGCGCATCACCGCAGGCACCAGCAAGCAGGTGCTGGGCCGCCAGCTCTGCACCGCATCGAACCACGCCGTGGCCTCAAAGCGCGCGTGCAGCGAGACCTTGGCGCCGACCGCCAAGGCCGGCAGCGTCTGGATGCACAAGCCACCGACGTGAAAGAGCGGCAGCACCGCGAGCACGCGGCTCTGTGCGTTCAGGTCTTGCGCGGCCACGGCCGCCAACGCATTGGCCTGCATGCCCGCGCGAGTGTGCATGGCGCCTTTGGGCGCGCCGGTCGTGCCGGAGGTGTAGACCAGCAGCAGGTCCCCTGGCTCGACACCCATCGCCGCGCCTGGCGTCAAACGGCACTGTGCCAGTACTTCAGACGCTAGCACTTCAAGCTCGGGTGTGCCCATCAGGTGCCCGGCGCCGGCATGCGTGAGGATCTGCGCCAGCTCAGGCGCGGCCAGCCGCCAGTTCAGCGGCAGCAGCACGGCGCCCAGGCGCTCGCAGGCCACCAGCGTGGCCAGCATGTCCCAGCTGTTGTGGCCGAGCCAGGCGACGATGGCGTTGGCCTGCACACCTTCATGGCGCAGATGCTTGAGCGCGGCGTCGGCCAGCGCAGCGGGAACCAGCCGCTCGAACACGCGCTACTCGATGGCTTCGTCGCGCTCGCCGGCCTCGTACAGGCACTCGCGGCCCAGGCGGTCCAGGCACAGCTCTGCGGTCCACGGCAGCATCAGCGAGCCGCAGCGCGCGTCGCGGTAGATGCGCTCCAGCGGCAGGCTCTTGAGCATGCTCTGGCCGCCGCAGGTGCGGATGGCAAGTGCTGCCATCGCCTGGGCGTTTTCCATGATCGTGAAGTGCGAAGCGAAGAGGCGCATGCGCGTGTCTTTGTCGGGGTCGACACGCGCGTCGAAGGCGTTTTGCAGGAAGAGCGCGCGCGTCTGCTCCAGCATCACGCGCATCTGCGCCACCGCGATCTGCTTGGTCGGGTACATGCGCCGCTTCACGGGTGGCATGCCGGGCACTTCAGCGCGCAGGTAGGCCACCGTG
>JANOJR010000115.1:0-2193 GCA_031418855.1 Rubrivivax sp. | reverse complement strand
CAGGGCACGATCTGGGTCATCACCGACATCACGCAAGCGCACCAGCAGCATGCGCGTTTGTCGTGGGCGGCCAGCCACGACAAGCTCACGGGCTTGACCAACCGCGCGGCGTTTGAGGTCATGCTCGATGACGCCACCGCGCAAGCCACCGAGCTGCCCTTCTGCGCCTTGTTCATCGACCTCGACCGCTTCAAGCAAGTCAACGACACCGGCGGCCACGCGGCCGGTGACACCTTGCTGCGCGACATCGCACGCGAGCTGGAATCGCGTTTGCGCAAGGCTGACACCGTGGCGCGACTGGGTGGTGACGAGTTTGCGGTGCTGTTGCTGGGCTGCCCGATTCCAAGGGCCTTGGCCATCGCCGAAAAGCTGCGCGCGGCCGTCGAGGCCTATCAACTGAACTGGGAAGGGCAAAGCCACAGCGTAGGCGCCAGCATCGGCCTGGTCGCCGTCAACGGCACGCACGCGAATGCCGCCGAGGTGCTGCGCGACGCCGACGCCGCCTGCTATGAAGCCAAGCGGCTGGGGCGCAACCAAGTGGCGGTGGCGGCGTAGTTCACGCGCTCGCGGCGTGCGCCGCGTCAAGGCCTGCGCCGTGTGGACCCTGGCAACTTCGTCCAAGGCAAGTCCGCCGGGTCGGCAGCCATCGGCCCGGCAGCTTTGGCCACCAACACCGCGCTGACGTGGGGTTGAAAGTCGGCGCGAAAGTGGTTCGAGCTCTTCACCACCACGATGCGCATCTGCTCAGGCTGGATGCCGACCATGCGCAAGAGTGCGCGGTCCAGCAGCTGCTTTTTGCCGCTGACCACGGCGACGCGGATGCCGTCGATCTCTAAACACGCGCTCAAGCCCAGCTTCACGGTCAGGCCGGTCATCATCGGCCCTGTCAGCGTACATTGGCCGTTACTCAGGCTGATGACCTTGAAGCGGCCACGCAGCGGTGGGTCACTGGCCTGGCCGGTGAAGGTAGGGACGGCCGTGCCGAGCGTGATGTCGAGCAGCGCGCCGATGCCGGCCTCATGTGCGGCACGCGCCGCCAGCGCGTCGAACATCAAGCCCAGTGCCACCTGGCCGGGGAATTTCTTGCCCGCGCCCTGCGCGATCAAGGCATGCAGCATGCCGGTGGTGTTGCTGTCGCCACCGGCGCCGGGGTTGTCTTGCGTGTCGGCGATGAGCACGGGCTTAGGCGTGGTCTCGGCCAGCGCCATCGCTTGCGCCACGGCCTCACGCGCCGGCAACACGCTGAGTTGCCACTGCGAGGGCTCGCTGACGCGGGCGTAGAGCCGCTCGACCGCCTGATGCGCGCGCGCGCCATGGCCCCAGACCATGGGCGCGCACTCAGTGAAGTCGGCCGCCGGGAAGCCCATGCAAAAACTCAAGCACACGCCGTGCTCGCGGTCGAGCGCGATGAGTTCGTCGTAAAGGCCTTGCGCCGGCTGCATCCACGTACTTTGGGCGTTGAGCGGGATCAGAAACGGCAGCCTTCGATGGTGCATGGGATCCTTCACGCCCGCCTTCAGCCGCCGCGCCAGCAGCTCGGCGGCGAGCTCGCCCGTGGCGGCCATGTCGACATGCGGGTAGGTGCGGTAGGACACCAGCGCGTCGCTTTCGCGCAGCATGCGCTCAGTGACGTTGGCGTGCAGGTCCAGGCTGGCCACGATGGCCACGCGCGGCCCCACGAGCGCGCGCACACGTGCGATCAACTCGCCTTCGCTGTCGTCGGCATGCTCGGCCACGGCCGCGCCGTGCAGGTCGAGGTAGACGGCGTCCAGGCCACCGGCTTGCGCGCTGCGGATGTCGTCGCAGATGGCTGTGGCGATACGCTCGAAGGCGTCACGCGTGACGTACGACGAGGGGATGGCGCCGGCCCAACACGAAGGGATGAGCTGCCAACCCTGGCGCGCGGCGGCGTCGATGAAACCGGCCACGGGGATGTTGATGCCACGCAGTGCGTCGACCATGGCCTGGCCGCGCACGAAGGCGGGGAAAGAGTCACCGCGCGTGAAGGCGGCCCAGTCGGCCAGGCTTGGCGCGAAGGTGTTGGTCTCGTGCTGGTAGCCGGCGATGAGGATGCGGGTCATGGGCTGGGATCAGGGCGTGGGGGCGGACAAGCATATCGGCAGTGCAGCCGGCCACCGTCAACGCACCTACCGCACCCGCCGTTGTGGCCCGGGCCTTGGGCTTTTAGAAGCG
>JANOJR010000114.1:0-9504 GCA_031418855.1 Rubrivivax sp. | reverse complement strand
TTCAAGCCGGCCAAGTGGCCCGAGAACCTGAAGAGCTCACGCGCGGGCAAGCTCATGATGTGGGGTGTGGGCTGGAGTGCCGGCGCGCCCGATGGCGACACCTTTCTGGCGCTGGGCTACGGCCCTAACAAAGGCCAGAGCAACCACGCGCGCTTCGATCTGCCCGAGTACAACAAGCTCTACGAAGCGCAACAGGTGCTGCCCGACGGCCCCGAGCGGCGCGCGTTGATGGACAAAGCGCAGCGTCTCTTGGTGGCCTACATGCCGATCAAAGGCCACGCGCACCGGGTGTGGACGGACATGGCGCACCCGTGGGTCAAGGGCTATTACCGCAACGTCTTCATGGGCGGCTTTTACCGCTTTGTTGACGTCGACACGGCCGAGCTGGCGCGGCGCAATCCGTGATGAAGCGCCGCGACACGCTGGCCCTGGGGGCAGCACTGGCGCTGCCCACCGCTTGCGCGTTAGCACAAGTCACATCGGCAAAGGCCGCGCCGAAAAAAGTGCTGCGCTATGCCTTTCGTGTGGCCGAAACGGGGTTTGACCCGGCGCAGATCAGCGACATCTATTCGCGCACTGTCACGCCGCACATCTTCGAGGCGCTGTACCAGTACGACCCGCTGGCACGCCCCGCCACCGTGCGGCCGCTCACGGCCGACGGCATGCCGCAACACTCAGACGACTTCACGACCTGGACCGTGAAGGTGCAGCCGGGCATCTTCTTCGCCAAAGATGAGGCCTTCAAAGGCAAGCCGCGCGAGCTGGTGGCCGAGGACTACGTTTACTCCTTCAAACGCTTTGCCGACCCCGCCGTGAAGAGCCCCGCGTGGACCGGCATGGCGGACTTCGAATTCGTTGGCTTTGCCGAGCTGCGCCGCGCCGCGCTCGACACGAAGAAACCACTGGACTACGACCGCGTGATCGAGGGCATCCGCACGCTGGACCGCTACACCGTGCAGTTCAAGATGGCCAAGCCGTCGCCGCGTTTCATCACCGACGCGCTCGCCGGCAGCGACATCACCGGCGCCGTGGCGCGTGAGGTCGTCGAGTTCTACGGCGACAAGATCATGGGCCACCCCGTCGGCACGGGGCCCTTCAAGCTCGTGCAGTGGCGGCGCAGCTCCTTCATTGCCTTGGAGCGCAGCCCCGACTACCGCGAGGTGCGCTATGAGGCCGCGCCCGCTGCCGATGACGCCGAGGGCCAGGCCATCCTGGCCAAGCTCAAAGGCAAGAAGCTGCCCATGATCGACCGCGTAGAAATTTCCATCATCGAAGAAGACCAGCCGCGCTGGCTGACCTTTCTGCAAGACAAGAGCGACGTGTTGATCGAGGTGCCGCCCGAGTTCATCGAACAAGCCATGCCAGGCGGCAAGGTCGCGCCCAACCTGGCCAAGCGCGGCATCCAAGGCCAACGCTTGGTGCGCTCGGACAACGCGATGACGGTCTTCAACCTCGACGACCCCACCATCGGCGGCTACACGCCCGCGAAGATCGCCCTGCGTCGCGCCATCAGTCTGGCTGTCGACGTGCCCAGCGAAATCAATCGCGTGCGCCGTGGCCAGGCCATCCCCGCGCAGTCGCCCAGCGTGCCCAACACCTGGGCCTACGACCCAGCCTACAAGAGTGAGGCCGGCGACTACGACCTGCCCCGCGCCAAGGCGCTGTTGGAGATGTACGGCTACATCGACCGGGATGGCGACGGCTGGCGCGAAATGCCCGACGGCTCGCCGCTGGTCTTGAAGAAGAACACGCAACCTGACCAATTGAGCCGCCAGCTTGACGACCTGTGGCGGCGCGACATGAAGGCGCTGGGCATCAAGATCGAGTTCATCCCGCAGAAGTGGCCCGAGAACCTGAAAAACGCGCGCGCCGGCAAGTTCATGGTCTGGGGCGTGGGTGGTGTGGCCGCCGACCCCGACGGCCAAAGCGCCTATATGCGCTTCCACAGCAAGCAGATCGGTGGCCAGAACATGGCGCGCTTCAAGAACGCCGAGTTTGACGCGCTCTACGACCGTTTGAGCGTGCTGCCCAACAACGAAGAGCGCCGCCAAGTCTTCGCCCAGGCGCGGCGCATCGCCGCCGTCTACGTGCCCTACAAGAGCCACGTGCACCGCTTCGTCACCGACCTCGTGCAGCCTTGGGTGATCGGCTACCGGCGGCCGCTCTTCTGGCAGGAGTTCTGGCACACGATCGACATCGATGCGGCCATGGCGAAGGCGGCGGGCTGAGCCAGCCTGCGGCAAATGCGACGCGAATGCGGGTTACCCCGCGCCCTGTCGGTTGCCTTGTCACCGCCGCGACAAGTCGTACACGCTTGCTTACACCGCCCCCGACTCGGGTGTGACGGATTGGCCTCGTTCTAGGGGTTGTGCTTAACTTTAGAAACAACTCGGTTTCGCGACGTAGGGCAGACTGGTCGCATTCAGGATCCGGAATTGCCCCCTCCATGTTCACCAATACCATCATTGCCGCACCGCTGGAAGGCAAGCAAGGCATCGCGCCGATGCTGGTGGAGCAACCGCGTATCGACTTGCTACCGGACGGCCACCGCCTGCCACGCGAGTTCAAGATCCGTTCGGCCGATTCGTTTGTGCGCCGCGCCTCGGCCAACGTTCTGCTGCGCCACCGCTACGCCTGGCGCGGCTACAAAACGGTGTCGCTTCCGAACGACCAGACGGCCAACCGCATCACACTGACTGCCAGCGAAGACGAGCAAACGATCGGCACGATCACCATCGGCCTGGACGGCGCCGAAGGCTTGGCCTGTGAAAGCGTTTTTGGCCCCGAAATCAAGGCCCTGCGCGCCGACGGCCAACGCATTTGCGAATTCACCAAACTGGCCATCGACCCGCTGGCGGGCACCAAGCGTGTGCTCGCCGCGCTTTTTCACGTGGCCTACATCGTGGCGCACCGCCTGCGTGGCTACGACGTGCTGCTGATGGAAGTCAACCCGCGTCATGTGCGCTACTACGAACGCATGCTGGGCGCGCGCGTGCTGGCCGAAGAGCGGCTCAACCGCGCGGTGAATGCGCCGGCGGTGTTGCTGGTGATTCCGTTTGAGTACATCCGCGAGCAGATCGGCGAATTCGCAGGCCAACCCGACCGCTCGAACCATGAGCGTTCGCTGTATCCCTTCGCCTTCTCGACGGCTGAAGAGGCCGGCATCATCGGTCGCATGATGCGTGCGCAGGTACCCGCCTCGCTGGCGGTCAACTAGCCCTGCCGCCGCAGCCCGGCGCGACGCCGGGTTTGCACCACCTCCGGTCACGGAAGCATCGGCTTACGCCAGACGTAGACTGCTCACGTGGCCGCACCTGACGACTTTCGCCAACAACTGCTGGCCGCGCTGCCCAGGCTGCGCCGCTATGCGCGCTCCCTGGCTTATGAGCCCGGTGTCGCCGACGACCTGACGCAAAGCACCGTCGAGCGTGCGTTGACGCATTGGCACCAGTTCGATCAAAAGCGGGATCTCGTGGTCTGGTTGCTGGCCATCGCACACAACGCCTACATGGACATGCGCCGGCATGACGGCCGCATGTTCGCCACCGACCCGGCCGACGTGCAACGCGCCGCCGACGAACGCAGCCACAGCGCCAACCCGGGCAGCGACACCTTGGCCCTGCGTGTTGATTTGCTTGCCGCCTTGCAGCGCCTGAGCCCCGAACAACGCGAGCCACTTTTGCTGGTGTGCGTGGAGCAGTTCAGCTATGCCGAAGTTGCCGAGGTGCTGGCCATTCCTGTGGGCACCGTGATGTCGCGCGTGTTTCGCGCGCGGGCGGCGCTGCGCTTGTTGCTCGAAGGCAGGCACGGCGCCAGCGCGGCCACCACGGCGCTGCGGAGGGTGGTGTGACGAACGCTATGCGCCCACTCGACCCGGCACTCATGAGCGCCTGGCTCGACCAGGAACTCGACAGCGCCCCGCGCGCCGAGGTCGACGCCTGGCTGGCCCAGCACGCCGACGACCGCGAGCATGTGCGCCACTGGGCCGCTGACGCCGACCAGCTGCGCGCGCAGCTCGTGCCATTGCTCGACGAGCCCGTGCCCGAGCGCCTGCAAGCGTTGGTGCGCAAGCCTGGCGCCAGCGCGTGGCGTGAAGCCTTCTCCTGGCGCCTGGCCGCCGGCGCGGCCACGCTCTTGCTCACGGGTGGCGTCATCGGTGCGGCGCTGATGTGGCAAAGCCAGGGCTATCAGCCACGGGCGCAGGCGCCGCAGACGACCGGGTTCGTGCAGCGCGCGGCGGTGGCCCATGCCGTGTACACGCTGGAGCGCCGCCACCCGGTCGAGGTCGATACGCGTGAAGGCAGCGTAGAGGAGCAACGCAAGAACGAAGAGCACTTGTCCAACTGGCTTACCCGGCGCGTGGGCATGCCCGTCAAGCTCTTCGATCTGCGCGCGCAGGGCTTTGCGCTGGTGGGCGGCCGGCTGCTGCCCGAGCTGCCGCACAAGAGCGCGCAGTTGATGTACGAAAACGCTGCCAAGCAGCGCATCACCGTCTACTTGCGCAAGCCCGACGGCGATACGCCCGCAGCCTTCCGCTTTGAACGTCAGGGCGAGTTGAGCCTGTTCTATTGGGTTGATGGCCCTACCGGCTACGCACTGGTGGGCGACTTGCCGCGGGAGCAATTGCTGAAGCTGGCCGAGGTCATCTATCAGCAAGGGCCGAAAGCTACAGATACAGCGCCGGCGCCAGCGGCCGCGCCATTGCCAACGCGAAACTGATGCGCGTGCCCGCGCGATGTTCACGGCGCCGTGAACATCGCGTGAGGACTCGGTGACCACCCCTTCCTAGCATGGGTCTCTTACCCAACCAGGAGTGGTGAACATGAAGACGACATCGACAAGTTTGGCCAAAGGGCTGTGCCTGGCCGGCATCGGCATCACCATGGCCATCGGCACTGCGCAGGCCGCACCGGTGACCGTGAGAGTCACCGTCCAGAACCTGGCGCCGGCCAACGGCATCGCGTTTGCGCCACTGCGCCTGGGCTTCAACCAGGGCGTTTTCGACGCCTTCAATATCGGCACCATCGCCACCGCGCCCATCGTCTCGGTGGCCGAAGGCGGCGGCGGCAGCGACTGGTTTCCGGCCTTCGCGGCGACTGAGCCTGCGGCCACCACCGGCAGCGTGGGCGGTCTGCTGCTGGCCGGCGCCAGCGCCAGCAACACCTTCACGGTGGATGCGATGCTCAACCCCTTCTTCACCTTCGGCGCCATGGTCGTGCCTAGCAACGACTTCTTCATCGGCAACGACAGCGCCACGCAGTACCGTTTGTTCGACGCCAACGGCAACTTGCAGTTGACGAGCATCACGCAGACCGCCGACGACGTGTGGGACGCCGGCAGCGAACTCTTCGACCCCGCCGCCGCCGCCTTCGTCGGCAACAACGGCCTGCGCACGCCACAGAACGGCGTCGTCAGCTTCAACTTTGCCGAACTCGCGGGTTTTGACGGCCTGATCACCGGCGCTGGCTACACCTTCGTCAGCGGCCTCTCGGCCGGGCAGGACATTTACCGCATCTCGTTCGAGGTCGTGCCCGCGCCGGCGACCCTGGCGCTGGCTGGCCTGGCCATCGCTGGCTTGGCCGTGACATCACGTCGGCGCCCGCGCGATGCCGGCGCCCGCGCGCGAAATGTGACCTCGCTGTGAGGACGCGGGCCCGCCGCGCGGGCCCAATGTCCGCACGGGCGACACGTTGCCGCGCAAGGAGACGGGTTTGGCGCAACAGGGCGTGGCACAACATCTACTGCTGGTGGAAGACGACGAGGCCGTGGCCGACGTGGTGGGTCTTCATCTGGGCCACGCCGGCTACCAGTTCACGCATGTCGCCGACGGTTGCCAGGCCATGGCCCGCGTCGATGCCCAGGCCTTCGATCTGGTGCTGCTCGACCTGATGTTGCCCGGCGCCAGCGGCTGGGACATCTGCCGCCACCTGCGCCGCAAGCCAGGCCACGTGCCCATCATCATGCTCAGCGCGCGCAGCGACGAGGCCGAGCGCGTGCTGGGCCTGGAGCTTGGCGCCGACGACTACCTGGCCAAGCCGTTTTCGATGCTCGAGCTGACAGCGCGCGTGCGTGCCTTGCTGCGTCGCGTGGCGCAGATGGCGGCCGCCAGCAGCGATGGCGCCGCGTGTTCGCTCGGAGCCTTGCAACTCAAGCTGGCGCCACGCGAGGCCTGGTTTGGCGGACAGGCCTTGGGCTTGACCCAGCGCGAATTCGAGCTGCTGCACTTCTTCGCGCGACACCCGGGCCTGATCTTCAGCCGCAGCGAATTGCTCCAGCGCGTCTGGGGTGCCGGCTTTGACGGCTTCGAACACACGGTGAACTCGCACATCAACCGCTTGCGCCACAAGCTTGCCAGCGCGCAACCTGCGGCGCGGCTGATCGAAACCGTGTGGGGCATGGGTTATCGGCTCGACGTGTTGGCCACCGCCTTGCCTGAGGCCCGCGCATGCCCAGCCTGACACAGCGCCTGAGCCTGGCCATGGCAGCTCTGCTGCTGCTCTTTGGCAGCATCGCCGCGGGCCTGGCCTGGCGCGCCGTCACCGAGCGCGAACAAGAAACGCTGCAGCGGCTGTCCTCGGGCTTGGCCGCACACATCGTCAAACACTGGCCTGAAGCCAGCGCCAGCGCCAACGAGGCCGGGGACGACGCGGCGCGCCAGGCCTTGATACGCATGCTGATGACCGTCAACCCGGCGATCCAGGTTTACATGCTCGACGGGCTCGGCAAGGTTCAGTCCTACCTCGGCGCGCCTGGCATGGTGCGCGTGGGTCAAGTCGACCTGGCGCCGCTGCGGCGCTTCATCGCCGGCGCGGACTTGCCCATCCTCAGCACCGACCCCATGGGCTCGGGCCAGCTGCGGGTGTTCTCAGTGGCCGCCTTTGCGCCGCAGGCTGGCCAGAGCGCGCTGCCCGGTTATCTCTACATCGTGCTCGACGGCCCGGCGCAAGTGGCGCTGGGCGCTGCGGCCTCAAACGCCGACGTGTGGCGCCATGGGCTGGCCGCGGCCGCCGTCGCGCTGGTGCTGACCATGCTGGTCGGTGTCTACGTATTTCGAAGGTTAGCCCGGCCGCTGACGGCACTCGCCTCGCGGCTTCGCGACTTCGAGTTGGAGCCCGCCGCACAGTCCAGCACGGCGAGCACGGCGAGCACGGCGAGCACGGCGGCAACGTTCGTGGGCAAGGATGAGGTGCAGGCGATCGCCGCAGCTTTTGACAGCATGTCAGCACGCATGCGCCAACAGCACGAGCAGGCGCAAAGTCTGGCGCACGCGCACCGCGAGGTCATCGCCAACGTCGCACATGACCTGCGCACGCCGCTGACCACGCTGCATGGCCACCTGGAAGTGCTGGGCAACCATGTGCTGCCGCCCGAACGCCGCCAGCGCCACCTGGGCGCGGCACTGGCCCAAAGCCAGCGCGTGCGCCGCCTGGTGCAGCAGCTCTTTGAGCTGGCGACGCTGCAGGCGCTGCCCGGCCTGCTGGCGCATGAACGTTTTCGCCTGGATGAAGTGTTGGCCGACACCGTGATGCAGTTCGGCCTGGTGCCCCCGCAACATCGCGTCAGGCTGCATGGCGCGCCGCCGGGGCCGGTGGAGCTCGACGGTGACCTGCAGCTCATCGAGCGCGCGCTCACCAACCTCATCGACAACGCGCTACGCCACGCGCCGGGTGCGGCGCCCGTGCAGGTGAGCTTGCAGTGCAACGAGCGCGAAATCGCGGTGCTGGTGGCCGATCACGGCCCGGGCCTGCCGCCCGAGCTGGCGCAGCGGCTGAATGCCGGCGTTTCGGTGCGCGACCCGGCCATACGGCGTGACCGCGGCGGTGGCCTCGGTGGCCTTGGGCTGGCCATCGCCCAGCGCATTGCGGCCTTGCACGGCGGGCGGCTGCACACACTGCCATCGGCTGCGGGCGGCACCACGCTTTGCCTGGCTCTGCCAAGGGGCCGGCTGCCGCAATGAAGCGCCGCGCAAGCGGCGCAGCGTTGACGAATCACAAGTGCAGGAGATCAGCTTTCAGCCGCACCGGCTGAGCACCGCTCGCCGGACGGCGGCGCGACGATGCTGCGGTACGCATGCCACGAGGCATGCCCGAGCACTGGCGCCACGACAGCCAGACCGAGGAAGCCCGGAAGCATGGCCACAACGACCGACAGCGTGATGACCGCACCCCACAGACCCATCACAAAGGGTTGCGCCAGGCAGGCTCGAATGCTGGTCAGACCGGCGGTGATGGCGTCGGCCTTGTCGTCGTCGGCGCGGTCCAGCAGCATCGGTATCGAGATCACGCTGGTGGCGAAGATCAACCCGGCGAACACCGCGCCCACAGCCAGGTAGGTGACGATGAAGCCCAGGTTGGAGAGGTCGGTCAGCGTCGACCAGGTGCTGGCTGCGGCAGGAACCATGTTGAAGGACACCGCGAACACCACCAGCGCGGCGCGCGCCCACAGCATGTCGAGAATCAGCAACACGCCGCAGTACCAGGCCAGCGCGCCGAGGTTGCGCCGCCACGCGGTCAGTGAGGCCGAAAGCGTCGGCACCTCTTTGCGCTCGAGCTTGCGGCTGACGTCGTACAGACCCAGGCACAGAAACGGCCCGAGCAGCAAGAAGCTGCTGGCCAGCACCAGGGTGTAGGCCGGCTGCCTCATGAACACCCATGCCAACGCCCAGCCCATGGTGACGAAGCAGGCGCCGTAGAACAGCCCGATCACCGGCTGCTGCAGGAAGTCACGCCAACCTGCCGCCAGCCAGCGCTGAGGGTCGCGCCAGGTCACGGGCCGCAACGTCGCCAGGAAGTCGGGCGGCGCGGGCGCTCTGGCGGGGAACTCTGGCGTGTCCATGGTCAGCGGCTGCGTGGTCGAGGTCTGGCGGACCTCAGGCAAGTGGGTCGGCCTGCTCGCGCGGCCGCACCCGCCAGCAGGAGCAGGTCGCCAGCGCCCACATCAAGGGCGACGGGGACGCGCTGACATGCCAGAGGCTGAACATGCCTGCACCTTACCAAGAAGTTGCACGGACGCGCCGAGGGCTTTCTCGTGTGCTTGGGCATGGATAGCGATCAAACGCCGTCAGCGCCGGCGCGAACAATATCGAGAGCCGCGCTTGCTTCTGAGATCGTCCAACCCATGGCCAAGGTGATCGCCCGCTCATCGCCGTCAACCGCACCGTCGCGTGCATCCACCCTGGCCCAGCGCGCCCGCCGGGTGGCTGCTGGCGACGTGGCCGACACGCGCGACGGCGCCAGCGTGCAGGCCAGTCGGGTGGCGCGTGCCACCGAGCGCACACAGACGGTGGCCGCCATGGCGCTGTCCGACTTGCTGCAACGGCGCGGGGCCAGTGACGTGCATGCACCGGGCAACTTTGTCGACCAGTTGAACCTAAGAACCGCAGTTGACCCAATGCAATCCTCGGGAAAGTCAGCACTGGCGCGGGTTTGATGGCATTTGGCAAACTCACCCGATGGGTGAATTCATCGAGCAGAAGAAAACCGTGTTGGCACAAGCCAGCGAAGA
>JANOJR010000113.1:0-1771 GCA_031418855.1 Rubrivivax sp. | reverse complement strand
TCTTCGCTGGCTTGTGCCAACACGGTTTTCTTCTGCTCGATGAATTCACCCATCGGGTGAGTTTGCCAAATGCCATCAAACCCGCGCCAGTGCTGACTTTCCCGAGGATTGCATTGGGTCAACTGCGGTTCTTAGGTTGAGTACGTGCGTGTAGATCATCGTCGACAGGTTCCTGGCTTCCCGTCTCGTCTATATCGCGGCGCAAGTTGCTCACCCGAAGGTGGCCGGCGCGAGTTGCCGGGACCTTCCCCAATGTCGCTTGCCCTCCAGGGCACTTCCGCATAATATGACCTCATGTAGTCACAAAGAGAATGATCGTGGACGTCGTGCAGATTCGTGAAGCCAAGGCGGGTTTTTCAGCCCTCGTGACCGCCGCCGAGAACGGGCGGCCGACACTGGTCAGCCGCCATGGCCGGCCCTGCGCGATGATCGTTCCGGTGGCCGACGGCGCGCGCCTTTACCCACTGGAAATGCCCAACCTCGCCAACTACCTGTTGGCGCTGCCCGAGCCGCTGGAGACTGAGCGCGACACCACGCCGCTGCGAGGCATCGACTTTGCATAAGGGCTACCTGCTGGACACCAGTGTGGTGTCCGCGCTGGCCCCCGGGCGTGAAGCCTTTGTGCCCGCCGCGCTGGGCGAGTGGCTGCAAGCGCACCACGAAGAGCTGTTCCTACCGTCCATAGCGATTGCTGAAATGGCCCAAGGCATCGGCAAACTGCGCCGTGCCGGTGGCGTCGAGCGGGCCGACCGCCTTGACCGCTGGCTCGACGGTCTGTTGGCCGCCTATGGCGAGCGCATCCTGGCGTTGGATGCGCACGCAGCGCGGCTCGCCGGCCAGATATCCGACGCAGCCATGGCTCAAGGTTGCCACCCCGGCTTTGCCGATGTCGCCATCGCCGCGCTGGCCCAGCACGGCCGCCTGTTGCTTCTGACCTGCAACCTCAAGCACTTTCAACCCTTGGGCTTGGCCTGTGTCGACCCGTTGGTCGCCTTGCCGCCCGGGCCCACCACGTCTCGCACCGCGCGAACCTGAGCGAACGGCCCCGTGACGCCTGTCAAGCTCCACGGGCGCACTGGTTTCGTGGCCGTTGCGGCTCGTTGTCGTCAAAGCGACAAAGGCGGTCTATGCAGCGCCGAACATAGATCGGGTGCTGGGTCGCAGCCAATGGCGCGTAGGCCGGACGCCAACCAAGCGCTCCCTCCGTGCCTTTGTAGGCTGCCGGAGAACCCGGCGCATCGCCGCGCCAAGTCGCACTACCAGTCGCACTACCAGTCGCACTACTCGCGCCGGCCCTTCGCCCGCTGCACCACGCCCTTCAAGCGCGCGGTGATGGTGGTGGCGTTCTCCTGCACGATCTCTGCGGTGTTGCGCAGCACGTAGTCGGCCACCACGTTGGCGAAGTTCGCCGGCTCGTCCCCAGCATCTTCCAGCGTGTTGACGACGTTGCCGATGGCTTGGAGCAGCAAGGGCCCGAGTTGCTGGCCCGGCTGAAAACGATCGCTGGCCGAGACTGCGGTGTAGTACACGTCAAGAAACTGCACGGCGCGCTTGAGCCTGGACTTGAAGCTGCGAAAGCTGATGCGCTTGCCGTTGTCGTCGACCAGTTCCTGGCCCAGCGCGGTGCGCAGATAGCTGATCAGGCCGGGCGGATTGATGGCGTCAGCCACCTTCTCGTCGCCGCCGAACTTGGCGCGCAACTTCGGCTCGCCCATCTGCACCACCAGGTGGGCGGCGAAGACGGCCTTGTCGCTGGGCTTGAGCACCATCT
>JANOJR010000112.1:0-3711 GCA_031418855.1 Rubrivivax sp. | reverse complement strand
AGACGCTCTATGTCTTTGGCGACATCCGCGCGCTGGCTAACCCGCAAGTTGAGCTGACGGCGACCTTGGTCACGGCGGCCGAGGCGTCGTCCATCAGGATGCGGCCGTCGACGTGCAGGCGCTGGAAGGCCAGTGCTTGCTTGATCTCGGGCAAGTGCACATGCGCCTTCGTCACCGCAATCGTCGGACGAATGTCGTAGCCCTGCGCCAGGTAGTCGGCGTAGACATGCATCACGCTCGCACCCCAGGGGTCGATCGAGACCATCTTGCTGGCGTCGCCCCACTGAGGGTACGGGCCCACCAGGTCGGTGGGCGAGGTGTCGGTCAGGTCAGCGCGGTGGCCACGCGGCAGGTTGCCCGCCGCCACGGCGAGTGCGCGGTACACGCCGTAGCTGCCGCTGTGCGTGCCGATGACGTTGCGCTGGCTGCGGTTGGCGGTGGTGCCGACGATGGGGCCACGCGCTAGAGGATCGGCCGCGCCCCAAGTCAGTGCCGGCGCGCCGCTCGTGCCCTGGCCAGGGTGTGAGGTGAGGCGGATGTGACCTGCGGCACCAGGGTTCGAGCTGTCGACGGCCATGCGGGTGGTCTCCAAAGGACGCCGCAGCATACTGCCACGCACCACCCGCACTGAAGAGGAGTCGCCATGTCCGCTGTGGAGTTGCGCCAAGAGGGCGTTGTCACCGTCATCACGCTGCACCGGCCGGAGTGCCGCAACGCCGTCGACGGCCCCACCGCCACGGCGCTGCGTGCAGCCCTTGAAGCCTTCGAGGCCGACGGCAGCCAACGGGTGGCCGTGCTGCACGGCGGCAGCGGCCACTTCTGCGGCGGCGCCGATCTGCGCGCCCTCACCGACCCCGCGCGGCGCAACGTGCTAACAAGCGACGGCAGCGGGCCCGGCCCCATGGGCCCGACACGCATGGATTTCCAAAAACCCGTGATCGCCGCGGTCGAGGGCTACGCCGTCGCCGGTGGCCTGGAGCTGGCGTTGATGTGCGACCTGCGCGTGGCTGCACGCAGCGCTACCTTCGGGGTCTTCTGCCGGCGCTGGGGCGTGCCGTTGATCGACGGCGGCACCATCCGCCTGCCCCGCCTCATCGGCATGGGCCGCGCGCTCGACATGATCCTTACCGGCCGCGCCGTGTCGGCCGACGAAGCGCTGACTTTTGGCCTGGCCAACACGGTCGTTGACGACGGCCAGGCCTTGGCGGCCGCCCTCGTGATGGCGCAACAGATCGCCGCCTTCCCGCAGGGCTGCATGCGCGCCGACCGTGCGTCTGCCTTCGCGCAATGGCACCTGCCGATGACCGACGCTTTGCAGCGCGAAGGTGCGGGCGGCTATGCGGCGGTGATGGCGGAAGGCCTCGATGGCGCCGCCCGTTTTGCCGCCGGGGCGGGGCGGCACGGAGGTCTCGTGTAAATTTTTTCGTGTACACTGCATCACTCACACTAATCTACGGGTCGCCATGAAAAACATCACCCTCAGCGCCGACGAATCGATCATCGAGGCCGCGCGCACGCAGGCGCAATCCGAGAACACCACGCTCAACCAGCAGTTCCGCCTTTGGTTGGCCAGCTACGCCAAGCGCCAACAGATGGCGCGCTATGAAGAGGTGATGAAAGAGCTGCGCGGCAAGATTTCTACCGGCGGGCGCAAGTTCACGCGAGACGAGATGAATGAGCGTTGACTTTTTCGACACCAACGTCTTCATCTACCAGTTCGACAACGTCAACGCCAAGAAGCGTGGCGTCGCCGATGCAATGGTGAGCGCCGCATTGCGCGACACCAGCGCCTGCATCAGCTTTCAAGTCGTTCAAGAGGCACTTCGCGTGCTCACCGAAAAGCTGCCACAGCCGGCCGACGCCGACGCGGCGCAGACCTTCTTTGTGCATACGCTGCAGCCGCTATGGCGCGTGATGCCTAGCGCGGCGCTGTACGGCGAAGCACTGCGCATCAAGGAACGCTGGAAACTCAGCTTCTACGACGCGCTCATCGTTGCCGCCGCGCTGGAAGCCGGCTGCAAGCGCCTGCTCAGCGAAGACTTGCAACATGGCCAGCGCATCGAAGGCCTGCGCATCGAAAACCCTTTCAGGCTGGCGTAATCGCGCGCGCGCCCGGCGGCGGCTCGGCCAGTGCGTCCAGCGTGCGCCCCTGCTGCGCCAACAGCGCTTCGAGTGCGGGCACCAGCGGGCCCAGTCGAGCGTCAATCGCCTCGCGCACGGTGTCGACAAAGACCTGCGTCTGGCGCTCGATCTCGATGTTCAACGCGTCGCCCTCGCGCTTGCCGGCAAACGTCGTCAAGCGCAGCGTTTCGGGGATCAGCCAGACCTCGAACCAGCCCTCGCCCTTGTGCACCTCGGCCACCGTGAGGCTGGCGCCGTTGATGGCGATGTAGCCTTTGGCGAAGATGTAGCGCATGAAGCGCTGTGGCACGCTGATGCGCAGTACGTGGTTGTTCTCGGGGCGCCTAAGGCCTGAAATACGCGCCATCACATCGACGTGGCCCGACAGCGGATGGCCGCCGATCTCAGCGCCGTCACGCGCCGCGCGCTCGACGTTCACGCGGCTGCCCACGCCCAGCCCCGCCAGCGTGGTCAGCGCCAGGCTTTGCTGCATGACGTCGAAGTCAGCGCGGCCGCTCACCTCGCAGCGCGTGACGGTGAGGCACACGCCGTCCACCGCCACGCTGGCCCCCACCGCCAAGCCTTCGTCGAAGCCGCGCGGGAAGGCCAGCGTGAAGCTGCGCAGGCCCGGCTTGTCGACCACGGCCACGACGCTGGCGATGCCTTGAACGATGCCTGTGAACATGGGCCGGCCCTTACGCGCTGAGCAAGGTCATCACTTGAAGCTCAAGCCCACCACCGGGTTGCCCGGCAGGCCTTGGTACAGCACTTCGACGGCCATGCCAGCCTTGGGCGGCAGCAGCTTCGAGAACGAACCCAGGCTGATGAGATCGCCCTTTTTCATGCTGCGCCCACTGCGCGCCAGGTCTTTGGCCAGCCACACCACGGCGTTTAGCGGGTGGCCCATGACGTCGCTGCCTTTGCCGCGGTCAAGCTCGGCGCCGTCGCCTTTGACGATGGCCACCATGTCGCGCAGGTTGTTGCCAATGTCGGGGTTGCCGGCGACGCTGATCGGCGTGCCCAGCACGCCCAAACGCGCGCCGACGTTGAAGGCCACGATGGCCGCGCCGTTGAGCTTGGGGGGTGCTGGCACCTGCACCACCAGGTCGGGCAGCTCGATGAAGGGGATGACCTGGTCGATAGCGCGCAGCACCTCTTCAGGGGTATTGGCGCGGTTGATGGCCTCGTCGCTCACGCGCACCAAGAGGTCGGCTTCGAAGAGCGGGCGCGCACCAAACGCGGCGTCAACGATGGCCGCGTTCTTCAGCAGCATGGGCGCGAAAAGCATGCCCCACACCGGCGCGTCATGCTCAAAGCGTTTTTGCACGGCAGGGTTGGTCAGGCCGGCCTTGTAGCCCACCGGCGCCCCCATCTGCGCTTGCAAAACCTTCAGCACCTTTTCGCGCGAGCACTCTCCGTCGGCGCCCGACAGGCCCTCGGGGTTGACTGCTGGCTGGCGCTTGTTGTAGGCCTCCATCAGCGCGGCAACGTCGGCGTCGCTCATGCAGGCGGCGCTGGCCAGGCCCGCGCTCAGGCTTGCAGTCAGGGCGGTGGCCAGGGCCACCAGCAAGTGTCTCGTCTTCATCGTCA
>JANOJR010000111.1:0-5427 GCA_031418855.1 Rubrivivax sp. | reverse complement strand
GGCCAAGAGAACATGAGCCTGTCGCCCCACGTTTTGAACGGCTCGCGCGACGGCCAGCGCATGGGTGACTGGAAGATGGTCGACACCATGATCGTGGACGGCTTGTGGGACGTGTACAACCAGTACCACATGGGCGTCACCGCTGAGAACGTGGCCAAGAAGTACAGCGTGACCCGCGAAGCGCAAGACGCGCTGGCGCTGGGCTCGCAGCAAAAGGCGGCGGCCGCGCAAGAAGGCGGGCGCTTCAAAGACGAGATCGTGCCGGTGAGCATCGCGCAGAAGAAGGGCGACCCCATCGTTTTTGCGGCCGACGAATTCATCAACAAGAAAACCAGCGCCGAAGCCCTGGCGGGCCTGCGCCCTGCGTTCGACAAGGGCGGCAGCGTGACGGCGGGCAACGCTTCAGGCCTGAACGATGGCGCGGCCGGTGTAGTGGTCATGAGTGCGGCCAAAGCCGCAGCGCTGGGATTGAAGCCGCTGGCGCGCATTGCCAGCTACGCCAGCGCGGGCCTGGACCCCGCCATCATGGGCATGGGCCCGGTGCCGGCGGCCAAGAAGGCGCTGGAGCGCGCGGGCTGGAAGGCGGCTGATCTGGACCTGCTGGAGATCAACGAAGCCTTTGCCGCGCAAGCCTGCGCGGTGCACCAGGAAATGGGCTGGGACTTGAGCCGCGTCAACGTCAACGGCGGCGCCATTGCGATCGGCCACCCCATCGGCGCGAGCGGTTGCCGCATCCTCGTCACACTCTTGCACGAGATGATCAAACGCGACGCCAAGAAGGGTATTGCCAGCCTGTGCATAGGTGGTGGTATGGGTGTTGCGCTGACCGTGGAACGTTAAGAATCAAGGCACCTCAACTCACTTCAATCAAGGGGACATTCATGAGTCAAAAAGTTGCTTACGTCACCGGCGGCATGGGTGGCATCGGTACCGCCATCTGCCAGCGCCTGCACAAAGAAGGCTTCAAGGTCATCGCCGGCTGCGGCCCCAGCCGGGACCACGTCAAGTGGTTGGGCGAGCAAACGGCCGAGGGCTACACCTTCTATGCCTCAGTCGGCAACGTCGCTGACTGGCAGTCGACGGTCGACGCTTTCACCAAGTCGGTGGGCGAGCATGGCGCCATTGACGTGCTGGTCAACAACGCCGGCATCACCCGCGACCGTATGTTCCTGAAGATGACGCCTGAGGACTGGAAGATGGTCATCGACACCAACCTCAACAGCATGTTCAACGTCACCAAACAAGTGGTGCCTGGCATGGTGGAAAAGGGCTGGGGCCGCATCATCCAGATCAGCTCGGTGAACGGCGAAAAGGGCCAGGCTGGGCAGACCAACTACTCAGCGGCCAAAGCCGGTATGCACGGCTTCACGATGGCGCTGGCGCAAGAAATGGCGGCCAAAGGCGTGACGGTGAACACCGTGAGCCCGGGCTACATCGGCACCGACATGGTCCGTGCCATCAAGCCCGAGGTGCTGGAGAAGATCGTTGCGACCATTCCCGTCAAGCGCCTTGGCACGCCCGGCGAGATCGGCGCCATCGTGGCCTGGCTGGCAGGTGACGATTCAGGCTTCACTACGGGTGCGGATTTCTCGTGCAATGGTGGTTTGCATATGGGGTGATGAAAGCAGGATTGCCACTCATCGCATCGCAAAGCGGCGACTGCACGTTGCGGCGGCTCAGCGCGAGTGGCGGATCCAGCCGGCGGGGTGCTCTGCTGCGCTCATGTCCCCCGGGCCGGGAGTACCCGACCCTCCTCCTTTACTTCGCTACACAGAGCACCCCACCGGCCGGCTCGGCACCGGCTGTGGCGGTCCGAGTTCCGAAACACCACAGAGGCGACGAGCCAAGGGCGTCGTGTGGCCGATGGAGCGAAGTAAAGGAGGAGGGTCGGGTACTCCCGGCCCGGGGGGCATGAGCGGAATCGGCCGCGCGATGGCCTTGGCCGCCACGATTGCTGGCGAGCCTATCTAGGGAAACCAACAATCAAACTCAGCGCGGCCTCACGCATCGCCCCCGCACTGCCATCACGCAGCACCACCTGCGGCGCTGCGGCCAGCTTAGGGAAGCTGCGCGCCATCGATGCTTCGTACATCGGGTCGTAGTGCAGTCGCATGAGCTCGTCAAAGACCTCGCCCCACAACCCCGCGCGGGCCATGGCTTGCCACTGCTGCACGACGGCGTGGCCACGAAAGGGCACCAGGTGTTCGAGCAGCTCGCAAAAGCGCTCGGGCTCGGCGGCGAAGAACGCGTACTCCTGAAGCAGCAGCTGCACGCGCTCGGCGGCGGGCAGCTCCACACGCCAACATTGGCCGTGCTCGCGAAAGCGCTGCAATAACGCGTCGGGTACACGCAGCGCGCCGATGCGCGCGCTCTCGCTTTCGACGAACACCGGCCGCGCAGCGTCCATGCCACGCAGCGCGCTCCAGAGCAAGGTGTCGAAGCGCTTCTGGCTAGGCTGCGGCTGGCCCGGCACGGCGCCCAGTACCGAGCCGCGATGGCAGGCCAGGTCTTCGAGGTCGAGCACCTGCGCGCCGGCACTGGCCAGTGCGTGCAAGAGCCGCGTCTTGCCGTTGCCCGTGCGCCCGCACAGCACTTGAAAGTTCAGCGGCGTGGGCAAGGTTTGCAGCTGCTCGCGCACGACGGCGCGAAAGGCTTTGTAGCCGCCGCCAAGCTGCGTCGTGCGAAAACCAATCTGGCCGAGAAACCAGGCCAGGCTGCCCGAGCGCTGGCCGCCGCGCCAGCAGTACACCAGCGGCCGCCATTCACGCGGCATGTCGCCGACGTTTGCGTCGAGGTGCTCGGCGATGCGCCGCGCCGCCATCGCCGCGCCGACCTTGCGCGCTTGCAGGGGTGCGACTTGTTTGTCCAGCGTGCCCACGATGCGCCGCTCGTCGTCGTCGAGCACGGGCCAGTTCACCGCGCCGGGCAGGTGGTCTAACGCGAATTCGGAGGGTGAGCGCGCGTCGATGATGGTGTCGAATTCGCCCAGCTGCGCAAGCGCGTCGGTGGCTGACATTTGTGCCAGGCTCATGATCGAAGCTTCATACAGCAGGCGCCAGCGCGTCCAGTACTTCACTCTCAATGCGCAGTTGCGCCTTGGACTGCTGCAACACCGCACCGTCGACGAGGAAGGTGTCTTCCACACGTTCACCCAGCGTGGAAATCTTCGCCAGCTGCAAATTGACCTGGTTGCGCGCCAGCACGCGGGCCACGGCGTACAAGAGGCCCGTACGGTCACTGGCCGAGACCGTCAACAGCCAGCGCTGGCCACGCTCGTCGGGGTTGAGTGACACACGCGGCACGACAGGGAACGAGCGCACGCGCCTTGACAAGCGGCCACGACTGGGCTCGGGCAGCGGGCCGGTGCTGGCCAGGGCCTTGGTGAGTTGCGTTTCGACCAGCGAGATGAGATCGCGATACGCCGCGTCCACGCCATGGCTGCTGATGAGCTGGAAGGTGTCGAGCGCATAGCCCGCGCGGGTGGTGTGCACCTTGGCGTCTTGAATGCTGAAGCCGGCGCCGTCGAAGTAGCCACAGATGCGCGCGAAGAGGTCAGGGCGGTCGGGCGAATAGACCAGCACCTGCAAGCCTTCGCCCACCGAGGACGCGCGTGCGCTGACGATGGGGACCGTGCTTTGCACATGGCGCCACAGCGCGCGCGCGTGCCAGGCGATGTCGGCGGCGTCGTGGCGCGCGAAGTAGCTGACTTCCAGCGTTTGCCACAGCGGCACTTCGGTGCCGGGCAGGGCGGAAAACAGCGCCAGCTTGCCGCGCGCTTCTTGTTTGCGCGCTTCGATCTCGGCGTCGAGGTTGGGCTTGGCGCCGCCCAGGGCGCGCAGTGTCAGCCGGTACAGGTCTTCGAGCAGCTTGCCCTTCCAGGCGTTCCAGACTTTGGGGCTGGTGCCGCGGATGTCGGCCACCGTCAGCAGGTATAGCGCGGTGAGGCGGCGCTCGCTGCCGACCATGGCGGCGAAGGCGGTGATGACCTCGCCGTCGCTCAGGTCTTCTTTCTGCGCAATGCGGCTCATGGTCAGGTGCTGTTGCACCAGGAATTCGATGAGCGCGCTGTCCTCGCGCGCCACGCCATGCGCGCGGCAAAAGCGCCGTGCTTCCAACGCGCCGAGCTCGGAGTGGTCGCCGCCACGGCCCTTGGCGACGTCATGAAAAATCGCCGCGACGATGAGCAGCCACGGCGCGTCCCAGGTGCTGGCTAACTGCGAACAGAAGGGGTACTCATGAGCATGCTCGGGGATGAAAAAGCGGCGCACGTTGCGCAGCACCATGAGGATGTGCTGGTCGACGGTGTAGACGTGAAAGAGGTCGTGCTGCATGCGCCCGACGATGCGCCGGAAGACCCACAGGTAGCGCCCAAGCACGCTCGTCTGGTTCATCAACCTGAAGGCATGCGTGATGCCTTGCGGCTGGCGCAGGATGTCCATGAACAGCTCGCGGTTGATGGCGTCGCGGCGGAAGGCGGCGTTCATCATGTTGCGGGCGTTGTAGAGCGCGCGCAGCGTGCGCGACGACAGGCCTTGCAGGCCCGGCGTCTGCGTGAAGACAAGAAAGGTTTCGAGAATGGCGTGCGGGTTGTCGAGGTAGAGCTCGTCGTGCGCCACTTCGAGCATGCCCGCGCGGTCGAAGAAGCGCGCGTTGATGGGCCGCATGGGCGCTTCTTCGCTGGCGTTGACGCGCTCTTCGATGTTGAGCATCAAGATCTGGTTGAGCTGCGTCACCGCCTTGGCCGCCCAGTAGTAGCGGTGCATCAAGGCTTCTGAGGCACGCTGGCCGTTGGCAGCGTGGTAACCCAGCGCATCGGCCACGGCCGTTTGCAAGTCGAACACCAGGCGGTCTTCGCGTCGCCCAGCCACCATGTGCAAGAGCGCGCGGATGACGCGCAGCGTGCCTTCATGCTTGTGCAGCTGGCTCACTTCAAACGGCGTGATCAGGCCTTTCGCCGCAAGCTCGGCCCAGGTGCGGCCCAGGCCTGCGCCACGTGCGATCCACACCACCACTTGCAGGTCGCGCAGGCCGCCGGGGCTCTCTTTGCAGTTGGGCTCCAGCGCGTAAGGCGTGCCTTCAAATTTGACATGGCGCTGGCGCATCTCCAGCGTCTTGGCGCGCAGGAAAGCGCGCGCATCCAGCGCGGCGGCGGTGCCATCGCGAAAGGCCGTGAAGATGCGCCGCGCGCCGCAGACTTGGCGCGATTCGAGCAAGGCGGTTTGCACGGTGACGTCGCGCCGCGCTTCGGCCACGCACTCGTCCACCGTGCGCACGGCGCTGCCGATTTCGATGCCGATGTCCCAGCACGCGGTGATGAAGCTGGCCGCTGCGCTGCGCGCGGGCTCGTCGGCGCCGTCGGGCATCAGCAGCAGCACGTCGACGTCTGAGTACGGGAAGAGCTCGCCACGGCCGTAGCCACCCACGGCC
>JANOJR010000110.1:0-2092 GCA_031418855.1 Rubrivivax sp. | reverse complement strand
GCTCGAAGAGCTGCGTGCGCAGGTCATCGATGTGGCACTGGAACGCGCTTTTCTCGCCGAGCCCCTGCCCACGGATGCGGCCAGCTTCAAGGCGCGCATCGACGAAGGCCGCACGCGGCTGAACCTCATCGCGCAAGAAGTCGCGCGGCTGGCGGCCACGGTGCTCACGGAGTTCCACACTGCACAGCGAAAACTCAAAGACGGCAAGCCGCCGCGCGAGGTGGCGGACGACATCAGCGCGCAACTGCAACGTCTGGTCGGCAAGCGCTTTCTCGCCACCACGCCGTGGTTGGCCTTGCAGCACCTGCCGCGCTACCTCAAGGCAGTCACCTTGCGCCTGGACAAGCTGCGTGGCGACCCCGCACGCGACGCCACGCGGCTGGCCGAGCTGCGCCCGCTTGAGCAGCGCTATGTGCGCCGCCTGGCCGAGCTCAAAGGCGCCGGCCATGCCCGCCTGGACGAGTACCGCTGGCTGCTTGAAGAGCTGCGTGTGGGGCTCTTCGCACAAGAGCTGCGCACGCGTGAACCCGTCAGCGCCAAGCGGCTGGATAAAGTCTGGGCCCAACTCGCCAACTAAATTCCAGGTCAAGGCCCCACGATGAGCATCAACCCCGCCGCGCCCCACCACGCCCATTGGCCGGCACGGCTGCCGCGCGAACTGGTGGTGCCCGAGACGACGCTGTGGTTCAACCTCGAGGTCGCCGCCGCGCGCTACCCGAACAAAACGGCCTACCGATTCTTCGGCCGCGACATCAGCTTCGCCGAGCTCAAAGACCAGGCCGAACGTCTGGCCGGCTGGCTGCAACACGAGGGGCTAAGCAAGGGCGAGCGCGTGCTGCTCTTCATGCAGAACTGCCCGCAGTTCGTCATTGCTTTCTACGCCATCGTGCGCGCCGACGCCGTGGTCGTGCCGGTGAACCCGATGAACCGCGCCGACGAGTTCGAGCACTACATCGCGGATGCGCAAGCGCGTTTTGTCATCACTACGGCCGACCTTGCGAGCATCGTCGCTGACGCCAATGCGCGCTTGCCTTTGAAGCGGCAACTGCACCGCGTGCTGGCCACGCGTCTGGCCGAGGCCCTGCCGCCAGAAGGTATCGAGCCGGCAGAGGCGCCGTCGCCTGCCGTGCTCGCCTGGTTGATGTCCGACCCCGCGCTGCCCGCAGGCACCATGCGCTGGGCCGACGCCTTGGCCGCTAACGCCCAAGTGACGCAGCATCTGGCGCAGTTCGACGACATGGTGCTGCTGCCCTACACCTCGGGCACCACGGCCATGCCCAAGGGCTGCGTGCATACGCACCGCACGCTGATGCACAACACGGTGGGCGGCGGTATTTGGGGCCATGCCAGCGCCGAGTCGGTGTCGCTGGGCGTGGTGCCGATGTTCCACATCACCGGCATGCTCTACGGCGTGCTGGCACCCATCTTTTACGGCTACACCACCGTGATGCTGCCGCGCTGGGACCGCGAACTCGCCGGGCGGCTGATCTCGCGCCACCAGGTCACGCACTGGACCTGCATCCCCACGATGGTGATCGACCTCTTCGGCAGCCCGAATTACCGCAGCTTCGACCTCGCCAGCCTGGCCTACCTCTCAGGCGGTGGCGCGGCCATGCCGCAGGCGGTGGCCGAGCGTTTGCAAAGCGAATTCCGCCTGACGTTTGCTGAAGGCTATGGCCTGACCGAAACCGCTGCCCCCAGCCACGCCAACCCGCCCGAGCGCGCCAAGTTGCAGTGCCTGGGGATGCCCATCTTCGGCGTCGACTCGCGCGTGGTTGACCCGGAAACGCTGCGTGAGCTGCCGCTGGGCGAGGCCGGTGAAATCGTTACCCACGGCCCCATGCTTTTTGAGGGTTATTGGGGTCACCCGCAGGCCACGGCCGACGCCTTCATCGAGCTCGACGGCAAGCGCTTTTTTCGCACCGGCGACCTCGGGCGCATCGACAGCGAGGGCTACTTTTTCATCACCGACCGCTTGAAACGCATGATCAACGCCAGCGGCTTCAAGGTCTGGCCCAGCGAGGTCGAGCTGCTGCTCTTCAAGTGCCCGCTGGTGCAGGAAGCCTGCGTCATCGCCGTGCGCGACGCCTAC
>JANOJR010000109.1:0-3699 GCA_031418855.1 Rubrivivax sp. | reverse complement strand
GCGCGGTGCGCCAGCGGCGGATTGCAGGCACCCAGGATTCGGTACGGCCGCCCATCAATGCCGAGCTTGGCCTTCATCGTGGCCTGCACGTCGATGTCGGTGAGGATGCCAAAGCCCTCGGTCTTGAGCGCCTCGGTCACCCGGGTGATGCTTTCGGTGAAGGTCTGCGCAGGCAAGACACAGTGAAAACCGTAGCTCGGCGCCGTTGGCGCCGACGTGATGTCCTGGGGGTGGGTCATGGCATCCGCCCTTACGGCTTGGCCGGCATTTGCGGCAGGCGATCGGCCATCATCTCCATCATGGACTGCATCATGTCCATGCGCTGCTCCATCATGGTTTGGCGCTGGGCCATGGTGGCGGGCGTGGCCTTGGCATGGGCCATGCCGCTCATGCCGCTCATGCCGCCCATGCCCTCCTTGCCGCCCATGCCATTCATACCACTCATGCCGCTCATGCCGCTCATGCCGCCCATGCTTTTCATCGCGGCCATGCCCTCTTGCATCGTCTTCATGTGCTCGGCCATCAGTGCATTGCGCTCCTCGGATGTTTTCGCCGCCATCATCTTGTCGTGCATCTCCTGCATGGCTTTCATGTGGTTGGCCATGCGCGCCATCTCGGGCGTGGTCTTGCCGGGCATGGCCTTGGCCATCGGTGGCGAGCCGGCCGGGTGGTGGCCCTTGTGTTGGTCGTGCTGTGCGGCCCAGTTGGGTGACGCCGCAGCGACAAGTGCGAGTGCAAGGGAGATCGTGCTAACGGTTTTCATGAGGGGACTCCTGGTCCGTGGGGTGGGGTCAATACGTTGCGGTGAAGGGGTTGCGAGAGAGGGTCATGGTTTTGGTGTCGGATACCGCGCGCTGGCCAGGCATCCATTCGGTCCACGATGGGTACCTGCATGCAGAGCCGATCGAGCGGATATCGCGCGCTGACCAATGAGCACGGCGCTCCCGATCAGCGGCGCCTTGGCTAGAGCGCCAATCGCGAGTAGCGAACTCTCAGCGGCGGCCCCACGATGGGAACCGCGAGTACTTCCAGTCGGCCAGGCGCCGGGGCCGCGTGGGCGGGCGTGACCCACAGCGTGGTGACCAGCGGCGGTGGACCGGGATCCACCTGCTCGACGCTTGCGTACGCCTTGGGCGCCGTGCGCGTGCCGTCATCGCAGGCCTTGAGGCATGCTTGCTTCGAAGCGTCTGGGTCACTATTCCCTGCTGCGTTCGCGCGATCACCCGGCGGTTGGGGATGCGCATGGCTTGCCTCATGGGCGGGCGCTTGTGCCGCGTTCGCGTGCGGGTTCGCGTGCGGGTTCGAGTGCGAGCTCGAGTGCAAGCCCGGCGTCTCCAGCAGGCAGGCATTCGCGACCCCAGAAGCCAGCGCGAACAACCACAGCAGCAACACCACCAAGGCGGTAGGGCGCTTGCTGCGGCTGTCAGCGAAGTACTTCATGTGGGTATCGATGGCTTGCTACTTCACTTGCGCCTCACGACCAACACCACGATGGCGACGATCGCAACGACCAGCAGGATCGGCATCCACATCCCGCCGTAGCCGCCCATCCAGCCGTCGCCCCACGAGCCCCCCATCATGTTGCCGCTCTGTGCCAAAGCGGCGCCGCCGGTCAACAGGGGCACTGCACCAAAGGCCAAGGTACGCAAAGCGTTCATGATCTCTCCCGTAGGGCGAACACCGGGCTGTGGTTCGCAGACAAGCATGCTGTGTCGGACTACGGCCGGCGTCTGTGCGACAGCGTACGCAGCAGCGAGCGATGCGTTCAGCCTCCCGTCAACGCTGGCGATGGCTGCGACGCATGGCCCCGATGCCGATGACCAGCATGCCGACGATGCCGCAGATGACCATCGCTTCGCCGAGCAGGTGGTGCCAGCCACCGATAGGCGTCAGCAACAGCAGCGAGCCGCTGATAACGAGGGCCGCGTGAGCGATGGCCCTGGCCAGGCGCTCTAGATTGCGGCTGGCGCGCGCGCCCAGGGCTTCCAAGCCCGGCAGCCGGCCCAGGTCACCCTCGGCGAAGCGCCGCAGCACGCGCCGCGTGTCGCCAGGCGCATCGATGATCAGGCGCTCGACATCGCGTGCCAGCTGCGTTGACTTGTCCTTGATGCGCCCGGCAGCGAAGTGTTGCTCGGTCAGGCGCGCGATCTCGTGGCGAAACGAAGCCATGTAGTCGTGCTGCGGGTCGAGCTGCCCGATCATCGATTCAAGAATCACGAAGGCGCGCGTCAGCAAGACAAACTCGGCCGGGTTGTGCACCCCATTGCGGCTACCGGCCTTCGTCAGCGAATCCAGGGCCGTGCCGATGGACACCTGCGCCAGGTTGGTCTGGCGAATCTCGTAGAGCGCGGCCTTCATGTCGGCGATCAAGCCCACGCGGTTGACGTCTGCCCCGGCCGATGCCAATTCGAGATAGGCCTCGGTGGCGGCGCGCGCATGACCCTTGACCACTGCCTCGAGCAGCAGCGCCAGCGATTCGCGCATCGGCTCGTCGAGCTCCCCCATGTTGCCGAAGTCGAGCAGCGCGAGCCGCCCGTCGGGCAACACGAAGACGTTGCCGGGATGGGGGTCGGCGTGAAACATGCCTTCCTCGAAGATCGACTGCAGCATCACCCGCACCAGGGTGTCCATCAACCCCGCCATCGCTTCGGGGTGCCGTTTGGCGTAGTCATCGATGCGCTCGCCGGCCGAAAACTCCATCGTCAGCACGACGCCACTGGACAGCGCCGCGATCACCTCCGGGATCCACAGGTCATGGAAATCCGCCAGCGCGGTGCGCATGAGCATGACCGAGCGCGCTTCTCGACTGAAGTCGATCTCGCGCTGCAAACTGGCGTCGAACTCGCTCACCACACGAGGCAGGTCGAACGCGCGCAGGCGTGGCAGCAGCTTCTCACCCAGGGCGACCAAGGTGGTCAGTGCGGCGATGTCGGTGGCGATGATGGGCACCAGGCCGGGCCGCTGCACCTTCACCGCCACGCGACGCCCGTCCAGCGTGAATGCGTCATGCACTTGGGCGACGGTCGCGGCCGCCAGCGGCGTCTCGCCGAAGGACGCAAAGAGCGCCGTCAACGGACTGCCCAAGGACTGCTCAATCGTTGCGCTCACCACGTCGAAAGCCATCGGCGGCAAATCGTCGTGCAGCTGTGCCAGCTCGTCGCTGTAGGCGGCCGGCAGCAGGTCGTGCCGCATCGCCAGCACCTGCCCGAATTTGAGGAAGACCAAGCCCAGTTCTTCGAAGGCTTCCCGCACCTGCGTTGGCGTCGGCCAGTGGCGCCTGCCGAACAAGGCACCCAGGACTTTGTGGCGCGCGAGCACACCGAGGATTTGGAACAGCCGCGGCAGCGCGCGCAGCCCACTGCGCTTGCTTCGTTCGATCGTTTCAGCCATGGCTCAAGCTCTCAAGCCACCCAGCGCCAGTCACGCACCTCGGGCATGTCGTCGCCATGCTCGCCGATGTAGCGCTTGTGGCGCTGCATGGTGGCGTCGAAGCGCGCGGTCTCCGCCTCGACCTGCCCTGCCAGTCGCGGCACGCGCCGGATCGCATCGAGCGCCAATTGATAGCGGTCAACGTTGTTCAGCACCACCATGTCAAACGGCGTCGTGGTGGTGCCCTCTTCCTTGTAGCCACGCACGTGGATGTTGTCGTGGTTGCGCCGCCGATACGTCAGCTTGTGAATGATCGCGGGGTAGCCGTGG
>JANOJR010000108.1:0-9702 GCA_031418855.1 Rubrivivax sp. | reverse complement strand
GCGTTGTATGCGACTTGCATCAGGGCGTCGGCACGGATCGCGCGGAGCGGCGCTGTGCACGTCACCAAACCGTTAGCTTGGCTTGAGCGGCGGCGTATGGTCGAGGCGTGAGGGCGAGAACGGAATTTCGCAGGGCCGACTATCGAAGGATGTCAGCATGGTACAAACGCGCACACACGTGCCATTACACTAAATTCAGATTTTCGCAGCCAAGTTGTTGATTCAATTGGTCGAGTGGCGGCTTTGGGGCGTCAAATGTGTTGAAGTCGGGAGTTCTCGGTGTCGCCGATTCAACCCGGAGTTCGTAACTCGCGGCGCAATATCTTGCCCACATTGGATTTGGGAAGCTCGTCGCGAAACTCGATGAATTTAGGGCGCTTGTAGGCGGTGAAGTTGTCGCGGCAATACGCCTGCAGGTCGTCCTCTGACAATCCGGACTCTCCCCTCACGACAAAAAGCTTCACAGCCTCGCCCGACTTTGCATCCGGCACCCCAATCGCCGCGCATTCCAAGACACCGGGATGCATGCTGACGACCTGCTCGACCTCCGTTGGGTAGACGTTGAAGCCCGACACCAAAATCATGTCCTTCTTGCGGTCGACGATGCGCACGTAACCGCGCTCGTCCATGATGCCGATGTCGCCCGACTTGAAGTACCCGTCGTCGGTCATGACCAAGGCCGTCTCGTCAGGTCGGTTCCAGTAGCCGGCCATGACTTGGGGGCCTTTGATACAGATTTCGCCGGCCGAACCGACCTCGACGTCGCGGCCCTCGTCGTCACGAATGGCGATGGAGGTCGACGGCACAGGCAGTCCAATCGTCCCTGTGAATTCGCGTACATCCAGGCGGTTGCTCGTCGCTACCGGCGATGTCTCCGATAAGCCGTAGCCTTCAACCACCGGGCAGCCGGTCACCTTCAGCCACTTCTCGGCTGTCGAGCGTTGCACCGCCATACCACCGCCGTTGGAAACCACCAGCCCCGAAAAATCCAAGCGCGCAAACGCCTCGTCGTTGGCAAGCGAATTGAACAGCGTGTTGACGGCCGGAAACATGTTCGGTGGGTATTTGCGCAACGTGCCGACCAAGCCTGGAATGTCACGGGGGTTGGGAATCAGCACATTCATCATGCCCAGGCGCGCACCCATCATCGCGCAGATGGTCAGGGCGAAGATGTGATAGAGCGGCAGCGCGCAAACGACATTGAGCGGGCGCTCACCCAAGCCGTCGAGCATGGGTTTGAACCAGGCCTCGGTTTGCATGATGTTGGCCACGACGTTGCGATGTAACAGCACAGCGCCTTTGGACAGCCCGGTGGTGCCACCGGTGTACTGCAGGAACGCGACATCATCTGGGCCTATCGTCGGCCTACGCAAACCGAGCTTGCCGCCAGCAGCCAATGTTTGCAAGAAGGGCGTGATGGTTCGCCCTTTGTCCAGCGGTAGGCGGAACTCAGGCACCACCTTGCGCAAATGGCGCACTGCAAAGTTCACCCACCTTCCCTGCCAGTAGCCGAGCATGTCACCCACCGCGCTCAAGACAACGTGTTGAACGGCGGTGTCGTCGATAACCTCTTCAAGCGTCGACGCAAAGTTCTCGAGTACCACGATGGCCTTGGCGCCCGAATCGACGAGCTGGTGACGTAGCTCGCGCGCGGTGTAGAGCGGGTTGACGTTGACGACCGCGTAGCCAGCTCGCAAGATGCCGGCGATCGCGACCAGATATTGGGACAAGTTGGGCATCATGATGGCGACGCGGTCGCCTTGCTGCAGACCCTTCGACTGCAACCAAGCGCCGAACGCCGCAGACGCTTCGTCGAGCTCGCTGTAGCGCATGCGCACGTCCAGGCACACCGCCGCGTCGCGGCGTGCGTGGCGACGGAACGCGTCTTCCAGGAGTGCCGCCAGCGACGGGAACGCATCAACCTGCGCGGTAGCGGCAACGCCGGGTGGGTAGTGGGCAAGCCAGGGAGCGGTCAACACAGTTCCTTCACGGTGGGCAACAACGCTTGCATCGTCACGGCGGCTCAGCGCGCGGGCTACGGTAATTCCCCGGGGTAGGCATCGGGCATGGTTGTGACGTCGAGCTGGAATAGACGTTGCGCTAACACCGTCTCGTGTTCGACGATGACGTTGAGGAACATCGTGGCGCCGTGCATCGCCGCGAAGGTGTCAAAGCCCTTCTCCAAGAACGC
Organism: Rubrivivax sp.; assembly: GCA_031418855.1. Taxonomy (GTDB): domain Bacteria; phylum Pseudomonadota; class Gammaproteobacteria; order Burkholderiales; family Burkholderiaceae_C; genus Rubrivivax. Next base: position 7,511 of record JANOJR010000108.1, on the reverse strand, counting down.
CTGCAAGTCGCCGATACCGGCCAGCCGCGCCGGCTTGCGCATCAAGCTCAGTGAGTGCCGCAACAGTGGTTTGCGCGTGTAGCGATCCAGAGCCAAGCCGATGTTTTGCAAGAGCGCAATCTGCCGTAAACGAGACGGCGCTGCACCTGTGGCTTGCCACGCGCGCGCATAGCTCGGCCAGTTCAGCGGCAACCCTTCGAAGTCGCCGGCCATCGTTGAATCCAGCGTTTCAGACAACGCATGCAATTCGGCCAGCTCGCACACGGTGGTCACGATGTCGCGCGAGAACAAGCGCACCAACGCTGGCACGACGCGCTCGAACTGCCGGTCTCGGTCGGCAAAGTCACGCGGCCCATAGAGATCGTCAAGGAAGAAGCGCGCGGCTTGGCCATAGCGCGGGTCGGCCAGCAGCTTGGCGTAGCTTTGCTCGAAGCGCGCGTGTTGAAAGCGCTTGATGGCGTCGACCCGGCCTGCCAGCTCGGGGTCAGCGCTGCGTCTCGCCCGCTCGAACGCCACCGTTCGCAGGTGTTGGATGATGCGGTCGCCACTGTTTTGCACTCTGCGAGCCTATCAACATCGGGCGCCACCACCAGCGGGCAACTTAGTCACCTTGCTCTAGGGCAAGGTCGGCCGACGATGCAACACTCAGGGCCATGCAACGACGAACTTTGTTGAAGTTGGGCGTGACCAGCGGCGCGCTGTTGGCGGTGGCCGGCGCGGGCCTGGCACTGCTCAAACCCGGGCTTGAGCGCGGGCAGCTCAGCGCTGCCGCGAAAGTGCTTATGGCCGCCCTGGCAGGCGCTGTGCTTGAAGACGCCTTGCCGCTGGAAGCGCAAGCGCGCCAGCTCGCATTGCAAGCGCATCTGGTGCGCGTCGACGAGACCATCGCCGGCCTGCCGCCACCTCTGCAAAACGAGCTTGGTGAGCTGTTGACGGTGCTCATCAGCACGCCCGGCCGGCGTCTTTTGGCCGGGCTTTCGACCGACTGGCCCGAGGCCAGCGCGACCGACGTACATGCAGCGCTCCAAGACATGCGCCTGTCCACGGTGGCCGTGCGCCAGCAGGCCTACCACGCGCTGCGTGACCTCACGCACGCGGCCTATTTCGCGCACCCTGACACCTGGGCCTACCTCGGCTACACGGGGCCGATACCGGTGCCGACGGCAGCCAAGCTGGCGGCGAAGCAGGCCGGTACATGACGCCCATCGCTGTTTCTGAAGGACCCCCCGTGGTGACACTGAAAGACCCGATCCGCGACGGCCTCGCGCGCGGCTGGAAAGTGTTCGGTGGCCCGCATACGCCCGCGCCCGAGGCTTTGACGTGTGACGTCGCCATCGTCGGCAGCGGCGCCGGCGCAGGCATCACCGCCGAGTTACTCACAGCGGCCGGCCTCTCCGTCGTCATCGTCGAAGAAGGCCCCTTGCGTTCGAGCAGTGACTTCCGCCAGCTCGAAAGCGATGCCTACCCGCAGCTTTACCAAGAGAGTGCGAACCGAAAGACGGCGGACAAGGCCGTCAACATCCTGCAAGGCCGCTGCGTTGGCGGCTCGACCACGGTGAACTGGACGAGCTCATTCCGTACGCCGTCCAGCACGCTGGCGTTTTGGCGCGAACGCTACGCCTTGCCCGAGATGAGCGACGAGCAACTCTTGCCGTGGTTCCTGCAAGCAGAGCGCCGTTTGTCGATCGGCCCCTGGCTGGCGGCGCCCAACAGCAACAACGAGCTGCTGCGCAAAGGCGCGGCGCGTCTGGGCATCCCCGCCGCAGCGATTCAGCGCAACGTCAAAGGCTGCTGGAACCTCGGATCCTGCGGCCTGGGCTGCCCGACCAACGCCAAGCAGTCGATGCTCGTGACCTGTCTGCCCACAGCGCTCGACAATGGCGCCACGCTGCTGGTGCAGACGCAGGCCCACCAGCTTGAGTGGGCTCCTGATGGCCGCGCGAGCGCCATTGCCTGTGCGCCGGTGCAGGTCAATGGTGCCGCCGCCACCGGTGCGCGCACACGCATCAAGGCCAAGCACTTCGTCATCGCCGGTGGCGCCATCAACACGCCCGCGCTGCTCTTGCGATCCGCCGCGCGCGACCCCCACTCTCTTCTGGGCAAGCGCACCTTCTTGCACCCGGTAGCGGTGTCGACGGCGGTGTTCGATGAGCGCATTGAAGGCTGGCTGGGCGCGCCGCAAACGCTCTACACCGACCACTTCTTGGAGGTCGATGCCATCGACGGGCCGATCGGCTTCAAGCTTGAAGCGCCGCCGCTGTACCCCGTCATCTCGAGCATTGCCCTGCCGGGATTCGGCCGCGCCGAGAGCGCGAAGCTCAAGTCCTTTGCGCACTCCCATGCTTTGCTGGCCTTGCTGCGCGACGGCTTTCACGAGCAAGCCAGCGGTGGCAGCGTGCGCCTGCGCAGCGACGGCTCGGGCCTGCTCGACTACCCGCTCACCGACTTCATCTTTGACGGCGCGCGCCGCGCCTTCCTGGCCATGGCCGAGATTCAGTTCGCGGCCGGGGCACGGAGCGCCATGCCCGCGCACGAAATGGCCGCGCCCTATACCTCGTGGGCGCAGGCCAAGGCGGCGATCAATGCGCTGCCGATGAAGGCTTACCTAACGCGCATCTTGAGCGCTCACGTGATGGGCGGCTGCGCCATCGCGGGCCGTGAAAACCTCGGCGTGCTGCGTCCCGACGGCGTGCATTGGCAAGTCGACAACCTCTCGGTGCATGACGGCTCGATCTTCCCCACCAGCATCGGCGCCAACCCGCAGCTCTCAATCTACGGCGTGGTCAACAAGCTGGCCACCGCACTGGCCAAGCGCCTGAGCGGGCGCGACGTGCAACTGGCCTGATGTTGGCGCGGCTGCAGCGCGCCATCACGCTGGGCTTGGTGCTGAGCGCTGCGCTGTGGGCGGCCTGGTGCTGGCAGCGTGGCGAGCCAGTTTGGGCGTTGCTCGGCGTGCTGCTGCTGGCTGGCGGGCACGCCTTTTTCCTCGCCGCCGAATTTGCGCTGATGGCGCGCGCCAACCGCCACGATGGCGCACCCGCTGCCAGCCTGCGGCAGTTGACAGTGGCCTGGTGGGGCGAAGTGCGCGCTGCGCCGCTGACCTTCTGCTGGCGTCAGCCTTTCTTTAGCCAGCGCTGGCCTGACCACTTGCCAGCGCACGTGCAGGGCCGCGCAGGCGTCTTGCTCGTGCATGGCTTCTTCTGCAACCGCGGTGTGTGGAACGCCTGGCTGGCACGCTTGCACGCTGACGGCGTGCCCTATGTCGCCGTCAACTTGGAGCCCATGCTCGGTTCGATCGAAGGCTATGCCAAGGCCATCGACGACGGTGTGGCCGCGCTTGAGCGCAGCACCGGCTGCACGCCCGTCGTCGTCGCGCACAGCATGGGCGGGCTGGCCGTGCGGCACTGGCTGGCGCGTACATCAGAGCGGCCGCGCGCGCGCCACGTCATCACCCTGGGCACGCCACACCAGGGCACGGCCTTGGCGCAATGGGCGTTTTCGAGCAACGGGCGCCAGATGCGGCGCGACAGCCGCTGGCTGCATAGCCTGCGCTCGGCCGAACAGGCAAGTTCGTCGCACGACCCCGCACGCTTTACCTGTTATTACAGTCACTGCGACAACATCGTCTTTCCTGCGATGGCAGCCACCTTGCCCGGCGCCGACAACCGCCACCTGGCGGGCGTCGCGCATGTGCACATGTGTGCGCGCGAGGAGCCCTACGTTGAACTGCGCAGGCTGCTCGCGCTGGGGTCTCTGTCGACACCACCTCAGCCCTGAACCACGCGTGTGATCTGCGTGGGTGTCGGCGCCGGCCAGCCGGCCTCTTGGCAGGTGCGCACGATGGCCTCGTTGGTGTCGAAGTAGACCTGCCCATAGTGGTTGGTGCAGGGGTAGAGCCGCACGGAAGTCACCCGCCCTCATCGGCCGCAGCAACTACATGAAGACGTCGGCGGCGGATAACCCAGAAGGGTGATCGCGGCAGTGTCAGAGCCCGCGCAACGGGCAGTTCAGCGGCTAGTGGGCCGAGCCTAAGCCTCGTCGACTTGGCGCAAGAGCCGCAACGTGGGCTCGGCGCCCATGTTCAGCATGGCGGCGATGTCGTGCACATCGTCGGGCAAGGCCGCGTTGTCCCAGCCCTGGGCGCTGTGCCGCGCGACGCGCATGGCCAGCAGCACATTGCGCACCTGCATATCGCTGGCGTGGTGGGTGTCGGTGATGCGCACCAGCAGTGCGGGCAGCCGCCAGCGCAGCATCAGCTCATGCTGCAAATCGGCAAGCTCCACGTGCAGCAGCTCGCGCTGTACCTGCGCGCTGCGCAGTTGCGCGTCGGCACGCTGGCGATGATCTATCTCCAGCGCCAGCGCCGGCGCGCGCAGCCACAGCAGCAGCTCGGCGAAGTCATGCAAGAGCGCGGCTTGGTGGATCACCGCCGCGTCATGGTCCATGCGGTGCACGGCGAAGGCCATGGCGAAGTTGGCGGCGCGTCGTGCGCGGCGCAATACCCGCTTGAAGCCGGCCAGGGCCTCGCGTTGCTCGTGCAGCCAGTCGTCGGCCGCCACCTGCGGGCCAAAGACGCGGAAGAAGGGCGTGATCCCCATCATCACCAAAGCCTCGGTCACGGTTTCGATGTCGCTGCCCTCGCGGCCACGGCGCAGCGCCGCCACGTGGGCCAGCACTTTGAGCACCATCAGCGGGTCGGTGTCGATGGCCTCGGCCAGAGTGTGCGCGTCGACGGCGTCTTCGTTGGCGCGCATCTCTTCCAGCGTGTCGGCCGTGTTGGCCAGCACCGGCAGGGTGGCCAGCTCAAAGCACGCGGCCCACGCCGCCAGGCCGCGCGGGGCTTGCGTGATGAAGGTGCTGGGATCGGCAAGGCTGGCCATGACGTGCGCTTCGTGGGTACTCCTTGTCGGGCTTATCGGCGTGCGGCGGCGGTGGCTTGAGGCGCCGTTGCTGCGGCGTGGCCTAGAACCGCAACATCAAGCCCTGCCGAGCGTCGACCTGGCCTTCGAGCAGGCGGTGCAAGGCGGCTTCCACGGCGGTCGCGCCTGAGCCACGTTCGACCACCAGCCAGGGATCGTCACGACGGCACACCGGTTGCATGAAGGCTTGCCAGGCTTCGTCCATGCGCGCGTGGAAACCCTGCGGCCCCCAGCCTTCGGGCGGTGAGGTTAAGCGCTTCTGTGCCTGAGCCGGGGCGAAGAACAGCACCGGCTTGGGGCCCGCCAAACCTTTGGTGCCGCCCATGCCCTGCCAGTGCGTGCCGCCGACCGAACAGCTGTAGTGCAACTGCTCGCCCAGGTGCTGATGCACGCTGCTACGCAGGGCGGCCTGGCCGGCAAAGTCGATGTACACCGATGCCAGCGTTGCGTCGATACGAGGTAAGTCGCCATAGATCAGCACCTCGTCATAACACCCGAGTGAACGGGTGAAATCCAGGTTGGCCGCAGAGGTCAGGCCGACCACCTTGACGGCCGACGCTGTGCCCCGCCGTCGTGCCAGACAAAACGCCGTGCCGTAGGCGGTCTTGCTCGACGCGCTTGACAAGATGACCTGGCGCGCGCCGAAGAAGTCTTGCTCGGCAAGAAAGTCGTCGATAAGGAATGAGGTCGTGAACAGCGGGCGCAGAACCGCTTGCTGCGCTTCGCGCTCGGGCTGGTATACGGGGTCACCAGCACACAGCGTGAGCTCGTTGTAGATCGGCGCGAGCTCCTGGCGGTGCGTTGCCATGTCGACAAAACCACGCACGCTGATCCGACCAGGCCGCACGACCAAGTGCGAGCCCATGGGCAGGTAGCCATAGACGCGCTGGCCGACCTCGATGCCATCGACCCGCGACTCATCCACCTCGGCAAAGCCCCACACCGGGATGCAGCCCCAGGCGGCGTCGTCGCTGGGGAAAAACTGCCAGTACTTCATGGCCTCGCCGAGTGCGGCGTAGGTGATGTTGTTGGCCGTCAAGGCGAAGTGGTCGATGGCCAGGCGCACCTCGCCGTCTGCCAGCGCGCGCGCGGCGGGCGCGTCGGGGTCGGGGCCCAAGCGCGTGCGGCGCAGCTCGTGCTTGGCCACTAGCAATCGCAGTCCGGTGTGGGCACTCATCTCGGGTCTCCAGCGCAAGTGTCGTGGCAGGCATTCTGGCGCGCGTATGGCCCCGTCAGCGGCGAACCCTGGGCGCTGGCCCAGGGCTCGCAGGCTGGCATGTGCAGTGGCGTCCATCACCACTCACAAGCGGTTCACGCCGCTGACATGGCCCATGAGTTGGCCGTCGATGTACAGCGCGCCTTCGGGTGCGCCGGCCTCGGCGTAAAACTCATAGACGGGCTCACCGCGCACACGTTCGCGCGTGCGGCCCAGGCGCCGCGCCAGGCGGCTCAAGGCTCGGCCAGCGTCACGAAGCACGGCTGCAGCGATCCGGCGTGGGTCGCTGACGGTGGGGCTGAAAGGCGATTCTTTGCTCAACATGATCGTCACTCCTTCGGCGCCGCAGGTTGCGCGTGCGCCGTGTTCGGTTCAGTGGTGGTGTCGTTCCTCGGGGCGTTGCAGGTGCGCCAGTTCACAGCGCAGCGCGGCCTGCGCACCTTGGCGCGCGTGCGCGCCGCGATGCGCGCCGGCAGCGCGGCGCATACAGGCCACAACCAAGGGGTTGCGCGGCTTGAGGGTCTTGACGATGAGCTTCTTGGACATGGTGGTCTCCTTGGTGCGAGCAGCCGGCTGCCCAATGCAACGCGGCCCGGGTGCTGGTGCATCCCGGGCCGCGTGAGGCCTGCGTCTTCGAGTGCAGAAGACTCAGCTCAAGCTCGCTCCCTGGGGAACATCAGCGTGGCGAACATCGAAGCCATGAGCTGCGGCCTTGCCTTGACGGTGTGCCGCACGCGTGGGGTGTGTGGCGCTTCGTGGGCGGGGCGTGAACAGGAACATGAAACTCCGGCAGTGGGTGGATCGGATGGGTGTCACCTGGGGCTGGCATCGCATGGCTGCGATGCCTGTCTCACAAGCTTGCGCAAATGATAAAGAAGACGTTATCAAAGCGCAAGCTGTGTTTATCAAAATCGCCACACCAGGCTTACTTCTTGCGTTTGAGAGGGGCCACGCCAGCCTGAGTTTGGCGCCACAGCGCTTGCGGATCGGGTTCAGCCGGCGGCGCCGGCGTGCGCGGTGGCGGGCGGATCACACCGGGGGCCAGGGGCGACGCCGTCGGCATGTTCACCTGCGCCGTCGTGGCCTCGCTCGCCGGTGTCAGCACCTCGCCCAGCAGACCCAGCAAACGGGTGCGTGCGCGCTGCGGGTGGCGGCGGTAGTAGGTCAGCACCAGGCCTACGATAAAGCGTTCGTCATCGTCGCGCGGCAGGTTCTCGGCCCCTGCGGATTCGCTTGGGCCAGGGGCGCTGGTGACAGCCTGCGCCAGCGGCACGCCGCTGCCGTGCGGCACGTCCATCCAGCCGTTGGGCTTGTGGCACAGCTGCTCGAACTGGCGCGCCAGACGCTCGCCGATCTGGCGCGAGCGGCCCTTGATC
>JANOJR010000107.1:0-1873 GCA_031418855.1 Rubrivivax sp. | reverse complement strand
CGCGCGGTGTTGACGCATCGCGCGTCGCTCGTCGAGGCGCTGTACCTGGGCCAAAGCGCTGACCCCTTCATCGTGCTGGCCAAGCGGCCTGCTGCGGCTTGACGGTGATGACGCCCACCTCGACGGTGTGATGGCGGTGCCACCACGGACCTCGACGCCAAAAGATGACGCACGCGGCGCCCGCGCGCCCGCGCTGGACTACGGCGCGCTGGCCGGCATCGTCGGCTTTCACCTCGCGCGCGCCACCGTCACCACCTATCAGGCCTTCGAGCAAAGTGTGGGTAAGCCCTTCGAGTTGAAGAAGGCCGAGTTCTCGCTCTTGATGCTGGTGCTGGCCAATACCGACGTGCCGCCCAAGCGACTAGCGCGCGCGTTGGCCGTGACCGCGCCGCAGCTCACGCTCTTGCTCGACCGCATGCAAGCGCGCAGCCTGCTCAAGCGCGAGCGCAACCCGCTGGACGGCCGCTCGCAGCATGTGGTGCTGACGGCCAAAGGCGCCAAGCTCGCGCGTGAGGCGGGCGCTGCGGCGGCGGTGATGGAGCGCCAGGTGCAAGCGCGCCTGAGCCCGGCCGAGCACGCTATGCTCATCGAGCTGCTGGACAAGCTGGCGCTGCGACATGCGCCTTGAGCACGCACTTATCTTGAGCGCGCTGCTGGCCACGGCGTGTGCCACGCCCGACCCGCGCTCGGCCGACGGTTTTGCGCGCTGGCGTGCTAACAACTCAGACGAGGTGGCTGCGTTCGAGACCCATCTGCGTGGCCAAGAGCTGCACGAGCTTGTGCCGCTAGCGCAACTGCTGCGCTCGGCCTCGTCGTGGGAAGACTGCCAGGCCGCGCCTTATGCCGTGCCGCCTGCCGCGCAATGGGCCGACGCCAGCGCTGTGCTGCAGCTGATCCAGGCGTTGAAGGCGCAGGGTGTGCTCGGCGCCTTCGAGGTGCATTCGAGCTACCGCAACCCGGCGCTGAACGCTTGCGCCGGCGGCGCGACACGCAGCGCGCACCTGCTGGCCTATGCGGTCGACCTCACGCCCGCAAGCCCGCCGGCCTTGCCGCTAACACTTGAAGCACTGTGCAGCTTCTGGCGCACGCAGGGCGCAGTGTGGAAGATGGGCCTGGGGCGCTACGCGAGCGGGCGCATCCACATCGACACTTACGGCTGGCGCACCTGGGGCGGTGACGGCACGGCGCGTACGTCGCTGTGCCAGACGGCAAGCTGACTCAGCGACTGCGCTGCTCAAGCGGCAGCACGTCTACCACGTCAAACCAGTTCGACCAGAAGAGCGGCCGGCGGTAGCCCATCAGCCAGGGCTGCGTCATCGCCGACGCGATCAAGTGGCTGCGTAATTTGTAGGGCATCCACACGGCGGTAAGCCGCTTGGCTTCCAGGAACAAGGCCTCGCGCTCAGGGCCGTCAGGCAAGAGCAGCAGGCGCTCGATCAGCGCATTCATCTGCGGCAGGTTGAAGCGGCTCAGGTTGATGCCGCCGCTGGCCGCGCCGTTGTAGCGCAAGAGGCCTTGCAGCCCGTCGGGTGAACTCGCGCGCCCACTCACCGACCACAGCATGAGCTTGCCGGCACGCGCGGCCTTGTACTGCTCGGGCCACTGTGCCACCTTGAAGTCGATGCGCAGGCCCAGGGCGCTCATGTTGCGCTTCATCAAGTCGTCCATCGCGCGTGTTTCGTGCGTGGGCTGGCTGGCCATTTCCAGCAGCAGCGGCGAGCCGTCGGGCTGATCGCGCCAGCCGTCGCCGTTGCGGTCAAGGTAGCCGTACAGGTCCAGCAAAGCGCGCGCCTTGCTCGGGCTGTACTCGCTCATTTCGCTGCGGTAGGCGCTGTCATAGCCGCTCATGTTCAGCGTGATGGGCGACTGCGCC
>JANOJR010000106.1:0-15699 GCA_031418855.1 Rubrivivax sp. | reverse complement strand
GCAAAGCCTCGCGTTCAGGCTCGGTGAGTACCAATTCCGCCTTGGGTCTTCCTCGCATCGTCGCCTCGTCGTGTGGACACGGTACACGACAGAGTGATACGCCTCAAAATAGTTCCACGAACTTCTAACTCACGACACTAGTGTGGCGCGCTCGAAGTCCCAGCAACTATCCGTGCGGGGCAATGTCTGCTCCACCTTCGGACGAACTCACGCTGCCGGCCAAGTCCAGACATTGGCGCCCAACCGGCGAACGTCGCTTCAAGGCTCGCAAGAGTCATTGGACTCTTGCAAGTGCTTGCTTCAATCCAGTCACTCGGTCGTGCAGGTCATCGATCGGCATGGTGATGGACTTCCCAAGCAAGCAACAATGGCCCCTGCGCATTTGCGTGGGGCAGCACCAATCCAAGTGGCACCCGCGAATTGAAGCCGCCGCGGCGGGCTGAGGGCATATATCATGAAAGGCATGTGCCAATCGACCCGATAGTCCGTGCCATTGGTCCGTAGTGTTGAACTGAAAGCTGGTCGTCGGCATTGAGCACATCATGAAATGCAGAAGTTGCCAGGCCGACGCACGTGATGGACAGCGATTCTGCGAGGCGTGCGGAGCGACCCTTGAAAAGAGCTGCCAGGGTTGTGGTGCGAAAGCGCCGCTGCAGGCGCGATTCTGCGGCATGTGCGGGTTTGCTTTCGCCGACGAATCGTCAGGTCCGACGCATGCCAATTCTTTGGGCGCCGTGTGGACTCCACAGGCGGGAGATGGGGAGCGCCGCCAACTTACCGTATTGTTCGCGGATGTCGTTGGAGCGACGACGCTATCCGGACAACTTGACCCAGAAGCACTGCGAGCACTGCTCCGCGAGTATCAACTGATCTGCGTGGAGTGCATCAAACGTTTTGACGGCCACATTCACCAGTATGCCGGCGACGGCGTGCTCGCGTATTTTGGTTATCCGGTGGCACATGACAACGACGCTGAACGCGCGGTTCTGGCCGGACTCGACATCGTGTCGGCGGTGCGTCGGCTGGCGACGGTCTTGGCAGCGCGTGGAGATGCGGCAATCGCGGTGCGCATTGGTGTTCACACCGGCATGGTCGTAGTCGGAGAAATGGGCGCGGGTGACACGCGCGAGGTGCATGCGATCGGGGAAACACCCAATGTCGCAGCCCGTATTCAGGGCGAGGCATTGCCCGATTCGGTGTGCATCAGTGCGATCACCTTGCGCTTGCTCAATCAGCGATTCGAGACCCATTCGCTGGGCGCACGACAGCTCAAGGGAGTTGCCAAGGACATCGAACTGTTCGCCGTTGATTCAGTTCGTGCGGCGACGCAGCGCGACGCAGTACGGCCGCCCGCGCCCTTGATCGGTCGTGGCAAGGAGGTTGCGCACCTGCAAGAGCGATGGGCGCTGGCGCGACTTGGCCAGGGGCAGGCTGTGTTGCTTTCCGGAGAGGGCGGGCTTGGGAAGTCGAGCCTGCTCGCTGCCTTTCGCTCACTGGCGGTCGATGCTGAACGCGGGTGGCGCAATATCTATTGCTCGCCCTTTTATCAGAATACTGCGCTGCATCCGATGATCGACCTGATAGAACGCGACATTGGCCGAATGGGTGCCAGTTCGCCAGCGGATCGTTCGGGTGCACTTGCCAACGCACTAGAAGCTGCCGGCCTCGCGGACAAGATGAGCCTGGCTTTGATGGCGTGCCTGGTCGGGCTGGGCGCGGATTACGAAGCGGTGCTTGGTGGCTTGGCGCCGGACCAGCGAAAGCGTCGCACGCTCGACACCCTGATTGCGTGGCTACATGCCGACGCCCAGTCGAACGCGCTGGTGGTGGTGGTCGAAGACCTGCACTGGATCGATGCCTCGACACGCGACCTGATCGGCACCTTGTTGGAGCGCATCACGGAGATGCCGATCCTGGTAGTACTGACCTACAGGCCTGAATTCGTGCCGACATGGGCGCTGCATGGACGGATCTCTACCTTGCCGCTGGCGCGCCTGACGTCCGAACAGAGCGCCATGGTGGCGCAGGGAATCGCCGGGGGCAGGGTTTTGCCTGCCGATATTGTCGACGAGGTGGTACGGCGCACCGACGGCGTACCGCTGTTTGTCGAGGAGTTGACCCGGGCGATTATCGACGCACAACCGGCGTCCAGCGGCGATGTGCTCGAACTGCACAAGGCTGGAGCCGCGCTCGCGTTGGAGATACCTGCCACCTTGCGCGATTCGTTGACCGCACGCCTGGACCGCTTGGGTGAAGCCAAGATGGTCGCGCAACTGGCCGCAGTGCTCGGACGGGAGTTCGACTACGGCATCTTGGACGCTATCTGCGACCTTCCGCAAGCGAGTCTGGAGCACAAGCTCGCCGCGCTCAACCAGGCGGAAATCATTCACCAGCGTGGCATTCCGCCGCGCGCGCACTATGTCTTCAAGCATGCCCTGATCCAGGAGGCAGCCTACGACACGCTCCTCAAGAGTACACGCGTGCAATACCACCGGCGTGCGGCCGACGCCTACGTGCAAGGGTTCCCGGAAGTCGTGCTATCGCGCCCGGAATTGGTGGCCCACCACTTCAGTCGCGCGCAGATACCGGCCCAGGCGGTTGAATATTGGCAGCGTGCCGGTGAGGTGGCGGTTTCGCGCTCCGGCTACATCGAGGCAATAGCACATCTAGGTGCGGCGCTGGATCAACTGGCGTTGCTACCTGAGTCCGCAGAACGCATGACGACCGAACTCGCGCTCAGAGTGAAGATTGGCCCGGCGTTGCTGGCAATAAAAGGAATGGGGTCGCCGGAATCGTGTGAAAACTATCAGCGCGCATGCGACATCGCCGACAAGCTTGGTGATAGCGCCGAAGGCTTCATGGCGATGTGGGGTGACTGGCTCTCGAAAACAGCTTCGGGTCGGATCAGCCAGGCGGCGACACGCTCGGACGATCTGGTCGGGTTGAGCCAGCGACTTGATCATGAAGATTTCGTGCTTCAGGCGCACCATTCGCGCTGGACAAACTTCTACACGATTGGTGACGCCAGGATCAGTCGAGCAGACACCCAGATCGGCATCCGGATGTACGACATCGAGCGGCACCGGCACCATCGGCATTTGTATGGCGGCCACGACCCCGGCATCTGCGCCTGCGGTGTGGGCGCGAACGCGGCATGGCTGACCGGTCACGCTGACGAGGCGCTGTTGCTTTCGAATCGCGCCGTCGCCATCAGCGAGAAGATCGAACATCCGTTCAGCGAGTCCCTCGCGTGGATGTGGGCGACGCAAGCGGCTTGGGGCGCACGCGACATTGAACTTGCGCGGGACCGCGCGGACGCCCTGCTGACGGTGTCAGAAAGGCACAATTTTCGCCAGTGGATCGGTATGAGCATGATTATCGCCGGGGCGTGCCGTGTGCATGCGGGCGAGATCGAGTTCGGACTCAAGCTCGCTGAGGAAGGACTCGGCAAGCAGCGCCAGTTTGGCCTGGTCTCGATGCAAAGTTATCTCGAAGTGATTACGGCCATGGTTCACTCGCAGGCCGGAAACTCTGCGCGCGCGCTTGAACTGCTGGTGCAGGCGCTCGCGGTTCATGTCAAGACGGGTGCGGGCTTTATGCATCCGGAGACTTTGCGGCTGCACGCCGAAACACTCCTTGCCACAGGACAGATCGACGTGCCACAGGCCATCGCACGTATCGAGGCAGCAGTGGTCCTTGCGCGGCAGCAGGGTGCGCTCGCGCTGGAATGGCGCTCCATCTCGTCGCTCGCACGCTTGCATGCCAGCACCGGGGGGCACGACTTGGCACGGAGTCTGTTGACCGCGCAATTTTCTGCCTCCTTGGAAGGTTTCGAATCACCCGATCTGGTGGAGGGGAAACAGCTGCTCGAAACCATGCGTTGAGGGTCAATTTGCCTGTCAAGTGACCGGTGCCGATGAATTGACCCAAGGACGTGAATGTGGACCGGAATCAACGCATGTCCTGATTAGGCACCAAGTTCAGCCGCACGAATGACACATCTGTTGTGCGGCACGGTCACGCATGCCGCTCGCAGGAGTCGCGGCAAGATGCTCCTGAGGTTGTAGCGCCGATTGAATCGATATTGCACTTCGGCAAGATATCGATGCGCGTACTTGGCGAAGTCAAACGCGTGGTAGGTCCCTGCCAGCCCGGTCTTCAGATTGCCCAGGATCGTATTGACGGCCGCCAGCTGGGGCATCTTGACGCTGGCCTTGCCACCGCCGGTGATCGTCTGGTCGTGGTGCGCACCAATCTGCGGGCCAATCTCGAAGCAGTTCAGCCCGTCGGAGACCAGCGACAGCGGCAGCATCAACGATCTGGCCGCAAATGACCTCATGGCCTCCTTTGTGAAGGGCTGCTGCGAGAAGCACACCAGCACAGGCTTTCCGTCTTCGGTGGTCTGCACTGCGGCGACGAATGGAACCTTGTTCTCTGATCCGCGCCCGGGCTTGCCGCCACTACGCTGTCCACCGAGATAGGCATCATCGACCTCCACGCGCCCCGTCAAGCGCCGGGTCCGCTCACGCAGATACATCACCTGCATGAGCTTGTGCTTCATGAGAAGGGCGCTGCGGTAGCTCACCCCCAGGTGGCGCATCAGCTCCAAGCTGGCGAGGTTGTTCTTGGCCTGGGTCAGCAAGTGCATTGCCAGGAACCAGCGCCGTAGCGGCAGCTTGGTCGACTCGAAGATCGTGCCGGCGATGGCGCTGCACTGGTAGCGGCACGAGGCGCATTGAAAGTACAGCCGCCCCTCGCGCCGAAATTCACAAGCCTGGCCGGCGCGGCAGCGCGGACAAACGAAACCCTGTGGCCAGCGCGAAGCGATCGCCGCCGCCTCGCATTGCTCCTCGCTACCGTACTGGTCCATAAACTCCGCCATCGATAGGCCGGGCTGGAACTGAACTCGATTCATCGCCATGGTGCACCTCTGCTGTGGTGCTGACATCTTCCATGTCAGGTAGCTCACAGAGTGAGCTACCTTCCCGGGCGAAGCTGAACTTGGTGCCTAATCAGGTAATCGTTAGGCGTCGCCATCCCCGACCTACTGCGGTACCTTGCCTCGCACCGCTAGAGCCTTCGCTCGCAAGGCAAAGGCGCCATCGGGTCGATCGCCCAAAAAGCGCTTTCGCAAGCCTTGTCGCAATGCTTCGCGACGCTCATCGGAAAGGGTGGCGACATAGGCACCCTGGGGCGCGACCCCTCTGAGGTGTGGATCCCAGAAATCGTGGAACGAAGTAAATGGCAACTGCATTGTTATCACCGTTTCCTTCACATCCTGCAATCCAGCGGATTGCCAAAGCGCAGTCAATTGGCCCTCTCGATTCGAATGCTTAGGCCTTTGCGAGCGCGCGTCGGCCCCCGGATCAAGCCTGACGGCCTCCTCCCAGAATATGGATGACAACTCAAGACCGTCGCGGTCCCACGTGCACGCAGAGACGGTTCCGCCCGGGCGGGTGACTCGCCTCATTTCGCTGGCCGCCGTTTCGGGCTGAGGGACGAACATCATGACCAGGAGAGAAAGCGTCTGATCAAAGGATTCAGAGGGAAAGGGCAGTTGCATGGCGTCCCCAACCTGAAACGTGATCCGTGGATCGTTGAACTGCGTGCGTGCATAGTCCACAAAGGACTGTCCGGGATCAACGCCGACGATCTCGCTGCTGCGTGCCAGGCCCGCAATGGCTTTGACCAAAGCGCCTGTGCCGCACCCAACATCGAGAATCTTGCCGGCGTCCCGTAGCTGCGCGAAGTCCGCATACATTGGCGCCAAGCGCACACTCCATCGACCCATCAACTGCTCATAGCCTATTGCATTAGCGAACATCTCAGCCATTTCTCCTCCCCCTGGCGATTGCGCCGCCCCTCTGCAAAGACACCTAACGTAAAGTGAGCCAACCTATTTCGAGAACGCCGGTTGGCCTATGGCCATCATGCCAGAGCCATGACCAGCCATGGCCCCTTTGAGGGCCCCCATGAGGATGAAGGCATTTCACCCCCTCAACCGCTCCGGCGCGGGCACCGATCAAGCCCGGGGCGATGCCACTGCGACCAGCCGTGACGTTGCAGCACCGTCCAAAGCCACCTTGCAGGCTCAACCGCGCAGTTCGGCACTGAACCCCAGCCGACCAGCACGAGCCCAATGCCACTGCGGCACGCCCTTCGCGTGAGGCACCGCATCCCCTCACCAGCCCCCACATCGGCACAGGAACTACACAAGCAGGCCCCACAAAGCACAACGGGTCAGAAGCCAAAGCCGCTAACCCGTTGATTCCATTAAATATTCTGGTGGCCTGGGGCGGAATCGAACCACCGACACGCGGATTTTCAATCCGCTGCTCTACCAACTGAGCTACCAGGCCAAGAGCCCGTGATTATAGCCAGCCGCGTTGTCGCGGCCGACGTTCAACCGCCGCCGCGCTTGTTGCGCGTGAGGTCGACGCCGAGTTGCTTGAGCTTGCGGTAGAGGTGCGTGCGCTCTAGACCTGTCTTCTCGGCCACGCGCGTCATCGACCCGTTTTCTTTGGCGAGGTGGAACTCGAAGTAGTTCTTCTCGAAGGTGTCGCGCGCTTCGCGCAAGGGGCGGTCGAGGTCGAAGCTCTGCACCGACTGCGGGCCGCTCAGGCCCACCGGCTCGGCGGCGCTGGCGCTCATGCCCGACGCGCTGATGATGCCGGCCAGGCCATCGCTCAGCACGCCAAGTGGCGGCATCGGTGCGCGCGGCACCGGCTTGGCCAGCGCTTGCTCCACCGCACGCAGAAGCTTCTGCAAGGTGATGGGTTTTTCAAGGAAGGCCATGGCGCCGAACTTGGTGGCTTCCACCGCCGTGTCGATAGTGCCGTGGCCACTCATCATGATCACGGGCATGGTGAGCTGGCTGGCCGCGCCCCACTCTTTCAAGAGCGTGATGCCGTCCACGTCGGGCATCCAGATGTCCAGCAGCACGAGGTCGGGGCGCAGCACGTCGCGCACTTGGCGGGCTTGCGCAGCGTTCTCGGCGAGCTCGACGGTGTGCCCCTCGTCACTGAGGATCTCCGACAGCAAGGCGCGGATGCCGAGTTCGTCGTCTACTACGAGGATGGTTGCCATTCGAGATCAGTGCACCTGCGTTGCGTCACCGGCGGCCGGTGCGGGGCCTCCGTGCGCAACAGACGCCGCCGAAGGGGCGGGCTGTGCAGACGCGAAGGTTGAAAATGATAGCGAAACTCTTGCCCCGATCACGGGCGCGTCGGGATCAAAGCTGGCAGTGAGGTTGACGATGCGTAGCCGCGCGTGGTGTTCGTCGGCAATCTTCTTCACCACCGCCAGGCCCAGACCCGTGCCTTTGGCCTTGGTGGTGACGTAGGGTTCGAGCGCACGCTTGAGCACCTTTTCAGCAAACCCGGGGCCATTGTCGACGATCGTCAAGCGCACGGCGCGCAGCTCGCCACCTTCGCCTAACGCCGCCGAGGTGCTGACTTCGACATGGCCCGCTACCGCGCCGTCGCTGCGCTCGCCCACCGCGTCGAGCGCGTTGTGCACCAGGTTGTGGATCACTTGGCGCAGCTGCGTGGGGTCGCCCTGAATCGCCGGCAGCCCGGACGCCAGACGGCTCGCGAGTTGCCCCTGTTCGATCTTCTCGCCATACAGCACCAGCACGTCGGCCACAAGTGCGTTGAGATCCAGAGGCCGCATCTGCGCTGCCGGCAGTCGCGCGTAGTCGCGGAACTCGTTGACCAAGGTCTGCATCGCCTGCACCTGGTTGACGATGGTGGCCACGCTGCGCAGGAGCAGCGATTTGTCTCCGGCTTCAAGCTTCGATTCGAGCTTGTGCTGCAGGCGCTGGGCCGAAAGTTGAATCGGCGTCAGCGGGTTCTTGATCTCGTGCGCCAGGCGCCGCGCGACTTCGGTCCAGGCGGCTGAGCGCTGCGCAGAGACGACCTCGCTGATGTCATCAAAGACCAGCAGCCGCGCCTCGCCGGGCAGGGCCGCACCGCGCACCAACAGCGTGAGCGTGTTGCCGTCGCCGCGCACGAATTCGAAGGACTCCTGCCAGTGGTCACGCTCGCCGGGTTCGGGGCTGGTGGCCAGCAATTCGAAGCGCTGCTCGATGCTGTGGGCCAGCTCAGTTAGCTCGGGGATCTCGTCGAGCCGGCGCCCGCGCCAGGCCGACAGTGGCAAGCGCAGGATGCGCGTGGCGCCAGGGTTGACGGTGTCGATGGCGCCCGCGCGGTCGAACACAATAACGCCGGCGCTGAGGGTGTCCAAAATGGTCTGCAGGCGCGCGCGCGCGCCGTCGAGTTGCGTCACGCCGCGCTGCACCTGTTCGCGCGCATCGGCCATTTGCCGCGTCATGTCGGCGAACGACCTTGTCAGCCCGCCGAGTTCGTCGGCCGACGCAAACACCGGCTTGTCGGTCAGGTCCCCGGCCGCCACCTGGCGCACGCCGTCGGCCAGCAGCAGCAGTGGCCGCGCGATCTGGTTGCCCAGCAATATCGCCAGCAGCACGGCACCAAACACCGCCAGCACCAGCGCCAGCGTCAGCGTGCCGATGTACATGCGGCGCAAGCCGTCACGCCCCAGAGCGCGCTGCTGGTATTCGCTGTAGGCCGACTGCACCGCCAGCGCATTCACCGTGAGCGCACGCGACAGCGGCTGCACGGCCATCAAGAACTGATCTTCACCGACCGACAAGCTGAGGTCACGCCGCGGCACTCGCGCCAGCGCGCGCACGCGTGCCGTGCCTTCGGCCGTGGCCACCAGTGACTCTTCGTCGAGCCGCTCGATCTGGCTGGCCATGCCTGACGATCTGGCCTGGCGAAGCATGGCGGCGTTGGGCCGCTCGGGCGATATGGCGCTACGCGAGCTGCCCGCCATCACGATGATCTGGCCGCTGCTGTTGACCAAGGCGACCTCGGCCGCACCGAGCTGCTCACGCACGCGCTCCAGCGCCAAGGCGGCCACGGGCTGCTGGCCTTCGGCCAGACGTTCGGCAGCCAGTCGCGTCTTGGCGCCAAGGTCGACTTGCAGCGCTTCGAGCGTGCCGCGCCCGAGCGCCAGTCCGGCGTCCAGCGCGCCGGCCACGCGGGCGTCGAACCAGACCTCGATGCTGCGTGAGACGAACTGGTACGAGACGGTGTAGATCAAGAGCCCGGGCAACAAGCCCACCATCGCGAAGATGCCGGCCAGGCGGATGAGCAAGCGGCTGCCGAACTTGCGCAGGCGCAAGCGCACGGTGAGGCGCAGCGCCACGAAGCCGATGACCAGCGCGAGCAGCACGGCCACCGCGACGTTGAGCCAGAAGAGCCAGAAGAAGTGCTGCTCGAAGCCGAGGTCTACGTCGTTGGTGAGTGACAGCACAAAGGCCAGCACGAGCACGACGCCGGTGGCGGCCACCAGAGTGACGGTCCAGGCCCAGCGCGTCGAGTTGTTCATGGCGGGTGGGCGGCCGAACCTCAGTCGAGCCGCAAACTGCGCTCGACGCCCAGCGTCCAGCCGGCCGGGCCACCCAGGCCAATCTGCATTGGGCTGGGCAGTTGCGCGTGGTCCAGCCGGTAGCTGAACTCCAGGTAGGCACTCTTGTCGCCCTCTAGCTGCGCCAGCTCCATGAGCTTCCAGCCGCTCACGCGCGAGATCGCCACCAGCGCTTCGGGCAGGCTGGCGTAGGACTGATTCAAGCCGCCCAGGCTAACCCTCCACATCGACGTTAGTGGCTGGTACACCAGACGCCACGAACGCGCTACGCGCGCCACACTCTGATCGCGCCAGTACCAGCGCGGGCGAAAGACTTCAGCCTGCGCCACAAAGTACACCGGCACGCCACGCTGCAAGGCGTCTTCGACGGCCCGCGTGAGACTGACTTGCGCGGTGAAGTCCAGCGTCAATACGCCGTCCTGGCGGTTGGCCTTCAGTGTCGACAGCTCGACGCCCTGGGCAAGCGCAGCGCCCAGCATCACCATGCACAGCAAGGCTGCGGCCACGCAACCCTTCAACAGCTTTTCTAGGACGTGCGGAAAGGGCATGCGGGGATCAGCGGTGGGTCAGCAGCGGTGTGGCGGGCTTGATCAGGCGGGCGTAGAAAAAGCCGTCCTGGCCCGCGCTGGCGCGGCCCGCGTCGGCCTGGCCTGCATTGTCGGGCAGGGGCAGCAGATGTCCGCCCGCGCGCGGGTCGCGCACGGCGCCGGCGGCCTCGGGGCGTTGCAAAAAGGCGTCGATGCGCTGCTCGCCTTCCATCTTGAAGAGCGAGCAGGTGGCGTAGACCAAAGCACCACCGGGTTTGAGCAAGGGCCACAGCGCCAGCAGCATCTGCGACTGTGTGCGCGCGAGCGTGGTGGCGTCACCTGCGCGGCGCAACCAGCGCACGTCGGGGTGGCGGCGCACGATGCCCGAAGCCGTGCACGGCGCGTCGAGCAAGATGGCGTCGAAGGGCTTGCCGTCCCACCAGCGCGCCGGCTCGCGCGCATCGCCCACCGCAAGCTGCGCCTTGAGTTGCAGGCGGTTCAGCGTCTCCTGCACACGCTGTAAGCGCAGCGGGTCGACGTCAATTGCCAGCAAGTCGAGATCGGCGCGCTCAAGCAGTTGCGCGGTCTTGCCGCCCGGCGCGGCGCAGGCGTCGAGCACACGTGCGCCGGCTGGCAGGCCGTCCTTCAACCCACCACCGAGCACGAGGCCGGCGGCGCGCTGCGCGGCGGCGTCTTGCACCGAGACTTCACCCTCGGCGAAGCCCGGCAATTGCGTCACCGGGCAGGGCTGGGCCAGCGTCAGCGCCTGACCGCCAAGTTCCGGGTCACTTAGCAGCGTGGCCATACGGCCCTGTGCCGCCAGCCGCTGCACATAGGCCGCACCCGTGCCACGGCGCGCGTTCACGCGCAGCGTCATCGGCGGGTGTTCGTTGGCTTGCATCAACAAGGGCTGCCAATGCAGCGGCCAGTCTTGTTTGATGCGCTCGATCCACCACAGCGGGTGGTTGAAGGCGCCCACGGGCGACTTGCGCGCGGCCGCACACAGCGCCTCTTGTTCGCGCAAAAAGCGGCGCAGCACGGCGTTGACGAAGGCGGCGGCGGCGGGCACGCGCTGGCGCGCGGCGGCCACGGCCTGGTCGACCAAGGTGTGCTCGGCGTAAGGCGGATTCGAGCCCGGCCAGGCCAGTGCCAACGCGGTGGTGAGCAGCGCGTCGACGAAGGGCGGCGGCGTCTTCGGCGCCAGCGCCACACGCACTTCACGCGCGCCGCCCCACCAGCGCAGCGCGTGGAAGCTCAGGGCCTGCACGGCCGGCCGCGCGTCGACGGGCAGCTTGGGCAGAACGTCGTTGAGTGAGCGCCCGGCCATCACCGCCTGGGTCGTGTCTGCAACCCACGGCAAGAGTCGCGCAAGCGGTAACGAAGCACCCGGTGTGGTCATCGCGGCAGTCTAGTCGCAGCCCCCAAACGGTCAGCGCACAATGCGCCCTCCTTGCATGAACCGAAACACGCATGAGCACTTCGACCGCCCTCTCCACATCGACAAGCGCACGGCTCTTTCGCAGCGAAGAGGAACTCGCGGCGCTGCCAGCGTCCGAGCGCATCCGCTACCGGCTGATCGCCGCCGACCGCCGTTTCCACGCCAACGACAACATTGCTGCGCACGTGCGCGAAGGCGAACTGCTGGAGCTGCGCGCCGAGGTGCAGGCCAAGATGCACGAGGTGCTGCAAGCCTTGGTGATCGACACCGCGAGCGACCACAACACGAACGAGACGGCCAAGCGCGTGGCCAAGATGTTTGTCGAAGAAGTCTTCCGCGGTCGCTATTACCCGATGCCTGCGGTGACCGAATTCCCCAACGCCGAACGCTTGAACGAGCTGATGATCGTTGGCCCCATCACCGTGCGCAGCGCGTGTTCGCACCACCTGTGCCCCATCATCGGCAAGGTCTGGATCGGCCTCTTGCCCAACGAGCATTCCAACCTCATCGGCCTGTCGAAGTACTCGCGCATTTGCGACTGGATCATGAGCCGCCCGCAAATCCAGGAAGAAGCCGTGACCATGCTCGCCAATGAGTTGCAGCAGCGTGTGCGCCCCGACGGCTTGGCCATCGTGATGGAGGCCGACCACTTTTGCATGCACTGGCGCGGCGTCAAAGACAACCAATCAGCGATGACCAACAGCGTCATGCGCGGCGCCTTTCTCAAAGACGCCAACCTGCGCCGCGAGTTCCTCTCGCTGCTGTCGCGCAAGAACACCTAAGCCGAGGCCCGCCATGCTTGTTCGATTGATGTACGCCAGCCGCGCGTCGGCGACCCTGGACGCCGAAGAGCTCAGCGCCATCCTGCGCCGCTCGCGCGCTTCCAACCCCGAGCTCGGCATCACCGGCGTGCTGTGCTTTTCCCATGGCATCTTTTTGCAGGTGCTCGAAGGTGGGCGCAGCGCCGTCAACCGGCTCTACAACCGTATCGCCACCGATCCACGCCACACGCAGGTGGAGCTCTTGCGCTTTGACGAAATCGAAGAGCGGCGCTTTGCCAGCTGGTCGATGGGCCAAGTCGACATGGCCCGGCTCAACCCCGCTCTCTTGCTGCGTTATTCAGAGACGGGTCAGCTCGACCCGTTCACGGTGTCGGGCAAAGTGTCGATGGCGCTGCTTGACGACATCGTGGCCTCGGCTTCGATCGCCTGCCAGCCCTGAGAGCGCGTCAAGCCAGCCTGTCGGGGCCCATGGACTCGCCGGCGCCGCATCACCGCCCGAGACGGGCACCGTTCAGATCAATCCTGCCGCCGCCAAGCCGTAGACACGCGCCAGCAAGCGTGTGGGGAACTGGAACACGGCCTCGTTGTAGGCCAGTACGGCGTCGTTGAAGAGTTGGCGCGCAAAGGCGATGCGGGCATCGGCTTCGCGCCAGCGCAGGAGCTGCTGCGCCACGGCGCTGGCGTCGTCGGCCGGCATGGCGGCTTGCTGTTCGGACAGCGCGCGCACGCGGCTGCCGGCGGCGTTGAAGTCGGCGGCGGTGGCCGCGAGCTGCTTGGCCGAAGTGGCATCCGCAGGGCGCGCGCGCATCGCCAACGCGGCGTGTTCGAGCAGCGCTTGCGCCGCCTGCAAGGCGTCCAGCGCGCCTTGCTCGTTGGGCAGCGCCTGGCGCAGGGGCGCCAGCAGTGCCGTGGCCGCGTCGGCGCGGCGCGCCAGGCCCTCGTCAAGCTGCGCGTAGGCCGAGGCGATGGCGTTGCGCAGGCCGATCAAGCGGTTGTAGGCGCCTAACATCCAAAAGGAGATGACGGCGGCGGCCACCAGGGCGGCGATCTGAATGCTGTCCATTCAGCGCGGCTCACACACCGTCATGCACGCAGCTCGCCCTGCCCCAGCACCACCCACTTCAGCGACGTGAGCCCCTCCAGCCCGACCGGGCCGCGGGCGTGGAATTTGTCGGTCGAGATGCCGATCTCGGCGCCCAGCCCGTACTCGAAGCCGTCGGCGAAGCGTGTACTCGTATTCACCATCACGCTGGCCGAGTCGACCTCGCGCAAGAAGCGCATGGCGCTGAGGTGGTTCGTGCTGAGGATGGCGTCGGTGTGGTGCGAGCCGTGGCGGTTGATGTGATGGATGGCGGCGTCAAGGCTTGCCACCACGGCCACGCTGATGATGGGTGCGAGGTACTCCTCGCCCCAGTCGCTGTCGCTTGCGGGCACGGCGCGCAAGCCCGGCACCGCCGCCAGCAGCGCCAGCGCGCTGGCGTCGCAGCGCATCTCCACGCCCTTGGCCGCGAAGATAGCGCCGATGCGCGGCAGGAAAGCGCCCGCCACGGCCGCATGCACCAGCAGCGACTCTGCCGCGTTGCACGGGCTGTACTTCTGCGTCTTGGCGTTGTCGGTGACGCGCAGCGCGAGCTCGAGGTCGACTTCGGCGTCGACGTAGACATGGCAGTTGCCGTCGAGGTGCTTGATCACCGGCACGCGCGCCTCAAGACTGATGCGCTCGATCAAGCCCTTGCCGCCGCGCGGGATGATGACGTCGACGTACTCGGGCATGGTGATCAAACGGCCCACCGCCGCGCGGTCGGTGGTGGCCACCAGCTGCACGCCGTCGCTCGGCAATCCCGCACTTACCAGCGCTTGTTGCACCAGGCTGGCTAACGCCAGATTGGAGTGCAGTGCCTCGGAGCCGCCGCGCAGCACGCAGGCGTTGCCGCTTTTGATGGCCAGCGAGGCGGCTTCAATGGTCACGTTGGGGCGGCTCTCGTAAATCATGCCGAAGACACCCAGCGGCACACGCATCTGGCCCACGCTGATGCCACTGGGGCGGCGCTTCAAGCCGCTGATCTCGCCGATGGGGTCGGGCATGGCGGCGATCTGTTCGCAGCCTTGCGCCACCGTCTCGATGATCTTGGCGCTGAGCTTGAGGCGGTCGACCAGCGGCTCGGCCAGGCCGGCCTGTGCGGCAGAACGCACATCTTGGTCGTTAGCTTCGATGAGCGCGGCCGACTGCTCACGCAGCAATGTGGCCAGGCGACGCAGTGCATCGTCCTTGGCAGCCGTGGGCGCTGCCGCCATGGCGGCGCTGGCCGCGCGCGCGCTGGCGCCGACGTGGGCCATGTAGGCGGCGATGTCGGTGATGGGTTCATTCATATGCATGGTGGCCCGATTTTCGCCCATCGCCACATTCGCATTGCAGTCACACCGGAAACAGCGACAGCACGAACAACCACAGCGCGGCACTCAGCACAAACGCCGCCGTCGTGACCAGGATGCTGGCCGTGACTTCGGTCTCCAACACGCGGTAGCGCTGCGCAAAGATGAGCGCGTTCGAGCCCGAGGGCAGCGCGGCCATCATCACCAGCACACCGAGTGGCATGCCGCTCAAACCAAAGCCCCAATGCGCTGTGACGAGCACCAGTGCGGGCAACACAAAGAGCTTGAGCAGCGCCACCTCCAACACGCCGGCCCAGGCGCCCTTGAGGCCATAGGCGGCGAGCGACACACCGATCAACACCAGGCACAGCGGCACGGCGGCTGCGCCCAGGCCCGCCAGCAACTCGTCCACCGCCGGGTGCAGACCCAGGCCGCCCAGGTTCCAGGTGATACCCAGCAGCACCGGCAGCACCACCGGGTGCAGCAGCATCTGGCGCGCGGTGGTGCGCAGCGTGGCCGCCAGGCTTGCGCCGTGGTCCTGGCGCGCGAGGTCGAGCTCCACGAGCACGGTGGCCAGCGTCAAGAGGGCCACGCCATGCAGGCTGACGATGGCCACGTGCAGCGCCAGGCCCGCCTCGCCGTAAAGCGCCGCTGCCATCGGAATGCCCAGCTGCACCGCATTGCCGTAGGTGGCGGTGACGCTGCGCGAGGCTGCCGCCGCCGCGCCATGCATCTCTGTCCGCCCGCGCTGCCAACGGTGCACACACCACAGGAAGAGCAGCATCGGCAGCAGGTAGGCGCCCAGCGTGCGCCAGGGCAGGTGTGCGAAGTCGATGCGCGCCATCGTGCGAAAGAGCAACGCCGGCACGAAGATCACGAAAGCCGTGTTAGCCAACACGCGCGCGGCGAATTCGCTGCGCGTGCCGGCGGCACCGTCGCCCGAGCCGTCAAGCCAGCCTCTGCGGCCCGCCATCCAGCCCAGGGCGATGGTGAAGAAGATGGCGGCCAGCTTGGCCAGGACGGCGGCCGTCATGCGCGGCGCCTTCCTCCCTCCCCCTGCCAGGGGGAGGGCTCGGGTGGGGGTTGAATGCCGACCACGCCACGCCTGCATTGGGGGGGGGGGGGGGGG
>JANOJR010000105.1:0-1738 GCA_031418855.1 Rubrivivax sp. | reverse complement strand
TGATGACCACGGCTGCGTGTCGTCGTCGATGCCGCACCAAAGCGACGGCGCGCTGATGCACTACGGCATGCCCATCCTGCACCCGGCGAACGTCGCCGAGTACCTGGAGTTCGGGCTCTACGGCTGGGCGCTGTCGCGCTTTTCTGGCGCCTGGGTCGGCTTCAAGGCCATCAGCGAGGTGGTGGAGTCGGGCATGACGGTGGACTTGGACGCGGTGCCGCTCGGCTTTGGCCTGCCGGTGGACTTCACGCCGCTGCAAAGCCTGCATGTGCGCGCGGTCGACCTGCCGTCGCTAACGCTCGAAGAGCGCGCCATCAACAAGCTCGACGCCGTGCGCGCGTTTGCGCGCGTGAACATGGTCGACAAACACATCGTGGCCAGCCCGCGCGCGACGCTGGGGCTCGTCACCGTCGGCAAGGCGCACTTCGACTTCATGGAAGTGCTGCGCCGGCTTGACCTCGACCCCAACGCGTTGGCCGCCGCCGGGGTGCGCGTCTACAAGGTCGGCCTGGTCTGGCCGCTGGAGCCCACGCGCGTGCTTGAGTTTGTGCAGGGGCTTGAAGAGGTGCTGGTCATCGAAGAGAAGGGTGCCTTCGTCGAGCGCCAGATGAAAGAGCTGCTCTACGGCTTGCCTGACCACCAACGCCCACGCATCGCCGGCAAGACCACGCCTGGGGGCGCGCCGCTGCTTTCTGCGCTGGGTGAGCTGCGGCCATCACGCATCATGCCGGTGGTGGCCGAGTGGCTGGCGCGCTTGAACCCGGCGCTGGACCGGCGGGACCGTGTCGTCGACTTCACCATGCCGCAGCTGCTGGCTAACGCCGCAGATAGCGTGAAGCGCCAGCCCTACTTTTGCAGCGGCTGCCCGCACAGCAGCAGCACCAAGGTGCCAGAAGGTTCACGCGCACTCGCCGGCATCGGCTGCCACTTCATGGCCACCTGGATGGAGCGCCAGACCGAAGGGCTGATCCAGATGGGCGCCGAGGGCGTGGACTGGGTCGCGGCATCACGCTTCACGCATGAGCAGCATGTCTTCCAGAACCTGGGTGACGGCACCTACTTCCACAGCGGCTTGCTCGCCATCCGCCAGGCGGTGGCGGCCAATGCGCGCATGACCTACAAGATTCTCTACAACGACGCCGTGGCCATGACCGGTGGCCAGCCCGTGGACGGCAAGCTTTCGGAGAGTGAGATCGCGCGCCAGGTGCAGGCCGAAGGTGCCACGCAGATCGCCATCGCGTCCGACGACATCGACAAGTACCGTGGCCACGAGTCGCAGTTCCCAAGCGGCACGAGCTTTCACGACCGCAGCGAGATGGACGCCGTGCAGCGCCACTTGCGCGAACAAAGCGGCGTGACGCTGCTGATCTATGACCAGACCTGCGCCGCCGAAAAGCGCCGCCGCCGCAAGAAGGGCGAGCTCGCCGACCCCACCATCCGCGTCTTCATCAACCCACAGGTCTGTGAAGGCTGCGGTGACTGCGGCGTGCAGAGCAACTGCCTCTCGGTCGTGCCGCTGGAAACCGACTTCGGCCGCAAGCGAGCCATCGAGCAGAGCTCGTGCAACAAGGACTACAGCTGCGTGAACGGCTTCTGCCCGAGCTTCGTGACGCTGGAAGGCGCGGTGCTCAAAGCGCCTAAACGCGCGCTGCTGCAAGGCGATGCGTACTTGGGTGATATCGCGCGCGAGATCGCGACGATTGCCGAGCCCGCGCCCTGGGCCTGGACGGGGCCGTTC
>JANOJR010000104.1:0-8771 GCA_031418855.1 Rubrivivax sp. | reverse complement strand
CGAGCTCAAGCACGTGTGCGATGGTGTCGAGCGTTTGCCCGTCATCGTGGTGAAGCAGGAACACCACGCGCTGCGGCAAAGGCAGCTCGTCCAGGCACAGCAGCAGCCGCTCGCCGGCACGACGCCAGAACAGCGCATCGTCGTGCCGAGGCCCAGGCGCCGCCGGCCAGTCGACCCATGGCTCACCCTTTGGCGTAAAGCTCGCGCCATCATCTTCGTCAGGCATCGCAACTTCACGGCCGCTGCGCTCAAGAAGGTCAAACGCACGGTGGCGCGCCAAGGTGAAAAGCCAGGTACGAAAGCTCGCACCTTGTGGCGAATAGCGGTCAGCGGCATTGACCACCTTCAGCCAGGTGTCCTGGAACACCTCGTCGACCTGCGCCGCCAACTGCCGACCTAGCAGGCGCCGAACGAAGCGGAACAGAGGCTGTTCATGGCGTGCATACAGCCTGTCGAAGGCCGCAGCGTTGCCACGCGCGTAGGCCGCCATAAGCCAAGCGTCGTCATCGGGGTGATCCAAAGCGTTGCCGGCCATTGGCAAACAGTTTGTCACAAGGGGTAGAGCCAGTTCCATGCTGGCTTACACGGGGCTGGGGGTGCAACGGGGTCAAACGGTGGGACGTGAAGAAAGTTTCTTAAGAGTTGACCCCGCCTTGACGTTGTCGTCGTTCAACCCAATGCCCATGAGCACACAAGCCGAACCACTACCAATCTACCGGAGCAACAAGATGAAAGCCATTGCATGTTCGCTCGCACAGCCGCCCGTCACGCTTGTGCGTGCTGCGTCTGTGCCGAGCTCAGCCCGTGCCCGCGTGCCGGCCATTTCACCAATGGGAGAACACCAATGACACCCAGCATGTTGACCACTGCCAAGCGCGCGCTGCTAAGCGCGGTGATGGCGCTTTGCGCACTGCATGCCACGGCGGCAACGCCTGCGACGCCTTCCAACCTGTCGCCTGGTAGCTTGTCCAGTCCCGGCCCCGAGATGTCAAGCGGGGCTATCAGTTTGCGTTGGAACGCCGTTTCTGGCGCCACGTCTTATGACCTCGGCGTTCGGGACGTCGACAGCGGCAGACTTGTTGTGGACACCCGCATTAGCGCTGCCGCACTCAATGTCAATCTGACCCCGGGGGGCCGGTACCGTTGGAACCTTAGGAGCTGCAATGCGTCGGCATGTTCAGCGTTCGCCGCGCCGCGGTACTTCACGGTTAAGCCCGCGGCGAAGGCTTTGAGCAGCCTTGCGGTCAGTTGCCCGACAACGATGCTCGAGAACAGCATGGGCAGTTGCGTGGCCACAGCGCGATTCAGTGACAACAGTACGGCGACAGTGACTACCCTGGCGAACTGGAGTGAGAACTCGGCCTACGCGACGATCAGCAGCGCGGGGGCGCTAAGTGCCGGTGCGGTGCCTGCTGACCAGGCGGTGACGGTTACAGCAGGCTACACCTACGCTGGGGTGACCAAGTCTGGAGTATTCCCGCTGACCATCAAGGACGTCGCGCCGGCGAAGACGCTCAGCACGGTGACGGTGTTGTGCCCGTCGACAGTCAACGAAGGTACGGCCGGCAGCTGCGCGGCTACGGCCCGGTTCAGCGACAACAGCACCTCGACAGTGACGACCCTGGCGAACTGGAGTGAGAACTCGGCCTACGCGGCGATCAGCAGCACGGGGGTGCTGAGTGCCGGTGCGGTGCCTGCTGACCAGGCCGTGACGGTGACGGCTGGGTACACCTACGCCGGTGTGACAAAGTCTGGAACTTTCCCGCTGGCCATCAAGGATGTGCCGCCGGCGAAGACGCTCAGCACTGTGACGGTGTTGTGCCCGTCGACGGTCAATGAGAACACCGCGGGCACGTGCGCGGCCACAGCTAGGTTCAGCGACAACAGCGCCTCGACGGTGACGGCCCAGGCGAACTGGAGTGAGAACTCGGCCTACGCGACGATCAGCAGCGCGGGAGTGCTGAGTGCGGGCGCGGTGGCCGCTGACCAGGCGGTAACGGTGACGGCGGGCTACACCTACGCCGGGTTGACCAAGGTTGGGACCGCTGCGCTTGCCATCAAGAACACGCCCTTGTCTGCAGGCTTTGCACTGATCGTAGCCAAGCCAGGAACAGGGAGTGGCTCAGTCAAGGGCGCAAGCATCGACTGCGGCGCTGTATGCAGCGCATCGTATGCGTCTGGTGCAAGCGTGACACTGACCGCTACTGCGGGAACTGGTTCCACTTTCATTGCGTGGGGTGGCGCTTGCTCGGGGACGGGTACCTGTACCCTGGCGATGACATCTCCGCAGGCAGCCACCTCAACTGTTACGGCGACATTCAACAGCACAAACTCCCTGAACGAGCTCGTCGCTAGCGCCGCGTTGGCCCAGGTTTCTTCGCCTGCCGGAGCCGCACCTAGGTCTGTGGCTAAGATCGCGACGCTCTTTGCCGAGTTGGACCCGGCCGGGGCAGACAAGGTGCTTCGCGGACAACATAAGACCTGGTTGACTGATCTCGAGGACGGCACGGCCGGCACACAGGACGGAGCAAGGATGCGAAACGCGATCCAACGCTATTCAGTCTGGAAAGTCAGCCCGCCAATCGGTAGGGAGAGCTACGCCACTCTCCGCGCCAGCATGGAGGCTGACCTTGGGCCGGTGTATGACACCACGCGGCGCGTTGCATTGGCGAGCCGGATCGTAGACGTCTGGGACACGATGGACCTCCATTTCAGCCAAAGAGTCCCGGGAGCCCGGGCTCCAACTGTTCCCGCTTCTGACCAAGAAACCATTGATTTCATGGGGGTGCGGGCAATGTGCTTTGAGTGGGTGGCCACCGTTGGTCTTCGTGCCGGCGCGAAGTCGGTTTCCTACCAAGATTCGGCTGCCGTCCCCTTGGCTTCGAGTCATCGAGCGGGTATGGCAATGTTCTGGTACACGTCTAGTGGCACTGGCGCGCATGCAGCGATCATCACCAGCATTGAATTCGACTCGCACGGCAATCCCGCCTACTACAACATTGCTGAATCGAACTATGCTAAGGGATGGATGAACCCAGGTGGCGCGACCCCATGGCTAAGAACTATTACTTCACGGCGTATACATGCCGCTGTGAATCCTCCGAGCAAGCCGACAGAAATGTCGACTAGTGGGCGCGTCGTGAGTTTCATTGCGCGTTGACTGTTGATGCCGATGAGCAGGATGAACAACGGGCGCCTTGGAAAACACCTTGGATCCCTGGCGTTCATCCTGGCCTGTCTTTTACCGACTGGCACACCAGCCCAATACACCGAAATCGAGTCAAGCTTCAAGCGCCTCTCGCCCGCAGAACAGGCGAACCTTCGCGAACTCATTGCCGAGCCCGTCCCTGCCAATGCGATGTACGAATCGCTGCGGCGCCAGTTCACTGCGAAGAGCATGGCCGCAGTGCGCCTTGGCGACGCGCGTGCCCGCGAAGCGGTGCTGGAGCAAGCCGCCAGACGGCTGCCGGACGCTGTATGGAAGATGGATCTCGGTGCCATCCTTCTTGCACGTGGCGAAGTTGAGCAAGGCAACCGGTGGCGCGCACTTGCCTTGCAATCGGCACCCGATCCCCAGGTGCGGGTGCTCTACATGGCCTTCGTCACCGTCGACCTTGCGCGGCAGCTCGACGACACCGGCTCGACGCAGATGCTTCGCGAAGTGCGCGAGGACGTGAAGAACCAGACGGCGACCGTGCGGGGCAATGGACAAGTGCTGCAACTGCGCCGCGCCTTGGTCCACGGGGCCTTGGCCGAGTCGATGCTGGCCCAGCGTGCCAGCCAGCACGACACGGCGATACGTGCAGCGCGCGAGGCGGAAGACCATGCTCGCAGCGCATGGGGCCTGCTGCCGAACATGATGGACCCGAATCGGCCGCTGCTGGCCGCCGACATCGGCCTGGCGGTTTCGCGTCGGCTGGAGGCGCAGCGTGCCGCGCGCCGATATGAAGATGCCGAACGCACGCTGAACGAGTACGTGCAGCTTTCGAGCTCGTTTGAACTTTCGCCGGAACTGATGGCCGATCTCTACCTTCGTGCGGCCGAGATTCGCTTTGACCGGCGAGTTTTCAGTGATGTCATCGAGTTGGCAAAGAAGTCCGACGCGGTGCTGCTCAAGCTTGGGGCTGACGCGATGCATCCCGCGCGCATTGAGCGAAGCCGCGTCATGCTTTCGGCGTGGCTAGGGCAGGGCTTGACCCGTGAGGCGTCGGCGGCGCTTGACCAGCTGGATGAGCTTGCCGGGGATGACGAATCGCTCAAACGTCGCGCAAGTCTGCCATTGGAGCGCGGGCTCGTTTATATGGCCACCGAGCGCGAGGTTGAGGCCAGCGTCTTGTTCATGGAGCTCGCCGACAGGGCCGAGCAGATGTACGGCACGGAGCATTACTTTGCCGCGCAGTCGCGGGGTCTCCAGGGTGTTGCACTTTGGCGCGCAGATTCCAAGGCCTCACGCGACGAGGCGATCCCGCTTCTGCGTAGCGCCATGCATCACATGATGTCGCCCGCGAATGCCGAGTACGTTGAGAAGATCGGTCTGCGCTTGGACCTTCGCAACCGCATCACTGAGGCCTATCTCGACGCAGCGAGCCAGACAGACGACGGCGCTGGTCTTGCGGCTTTGCAGGTGGCGGACTGGATACAAACAGGTGTGGTGCGTGAAGCTGTGGAGGACGCCGCCGCCAGGTCCGCCGCAGCGAATCCCGCACTCGCGCATCTGGTGCGCCGGGACCAAGAACTGCGCAACGAGAGTCGCGCGCTGCGCAAGTATTTGGACGGTACAGGTGGCGCCATCGACTCGCTCCTGCCTGCGCTGGCGAAGAAGTCGCGCAACCGCATCGACGAACTAGAGCAACAACGCGGCGAACTCCAGTCGCGAATCAAGGTGCAGTTCCCGGAGTACGAACAAGTTGTTCGGCCGCGACCAGCAGGCATGGCCGACGTTGCCGAGCGCTTGGCGAGCGATGAGGCTCTGGTGGCCCTACTGCCGACAGACCGCGCGGTGTTCGTGTGGGCGGTGGCGTCTGACGGCCGTAGCGTGTTCCATCGCGCGGACCTTTCGCGCTTTGAGCTCAGCCAGTTGGTGCGCCGGCTGCGTCGTACGCTGGACTTCAACGAGATGGGTGATCGGGTCGCGCCCTTCGACAAGAGCGCAGCGATTGATTTGTACGCACGACTTTTGGCACCACTGGAGCCTGTACTGAAGGACAAGAACCACCTGATCATTGCGAGCTCGGGTGCGTTGGCGGAGATCCCGTTTGGTGTGCTCATCACGAAGCCGGAGACCGGCGTTGACGGCGCCACGCCGTGGTTGATACGTCAAGCGGCCGTGTCGCATCAGCCGAGCATTTCCGCTTGGTTGGCGCTGCGGCGAACATCGCGGGCCATGGTCGGTCAGGAGCCGCTTATGGCTTGGGGTGACCCGACGTTCGCGCGCGACAGGTCATCGTCGTTGAGCAAGCCGCCGCTGGCCCCTGTCATCCGTGCGACGGCTTCGGCTGGCGCCGTTTCGTCTCCACTTGTCCGACGCGGGGTCTTCGTTAAACGAGCTGCCTCGTTCTTCAGCCTGGATGACACCGCAGCGGCAGCCCGATATGGAGAAATCCCGCCTTTGCCTGAAACTCGTGATGAGCTGCGCGCCATTGCCGCCGCGCTGGGTGCGAATGCAGCGGCCGACCTGAAGCTCGGTGCCGAAGCGACCCGTGAAAGTGTGCTTGCCGCGAGTCAGTCCGGCGCATTGGCACGAAAGCGTGTCGTGGCATTCGCAACGCACGGGTTGATGGCTGGAGACCTGCCGCATTTGTCGCAGCCGGCCCTCGCGATGGCCGCCACAGGCAAGGAAAACCGGGAGCCACTTGCGCCTCTGCTCACGCTCGACGATGTGATGTCGCTCAAGCTCAACGCCGACTGGGTACTGCTATCGGCTTGCAATACCGCCGCCTCGGATGGCAGTTCGGCCGAGGCACTCAGTGGGCTTGCTCGTGGATTCTTCTACGCAGGCGCACGCAGCCTGCTCGCGACGTACTGGGCGGTTGAGTCTGAGAGCGCCATGCTGTTGACGACAACGACCTTTGCCCACTACGTCGCGAATCCGAGCACACGAAAGTCGGAGAGTCTGCGACGAGCGATGCTTGAAACGATGGCTCGACCCGGCTTCGAACACCCAGCGTTCTGGGCTGCCTATGCGTTGGTGGGTGATGGCGGGAGATAGTGGGTCTCGAATCGCGTACGCTGCCTGGCTTTCGCGTTAGGCTTCACACGTAGCTTGCTGCAAGGCTTAGGTGCCAGGCCCGCTCGGCGCGCCCGAACAACAAGGAGACACCATGATCCGCCATCTTCTGCTGGCCACTGTGCTAACGCTCATCAGCCACGTGGCCCTGGCCCAAGACGCCTGGCCCAACAAGCCGCTGAAGATGATCGTGCCGTTCCCGCCCGGTGGCACCAGCGACATCATGGGCCGCATGGCCGGTGAAGAACTGGCGCGCGCCTTGAAGCAGCCGGTGGTGATTGAAAACATCGGCGGCGCCGGGGGCACCACGGGCACGGCGCGAGCGGCGAAGATGCCCGCCGACGGCTACACGCTGGTGCTCACCGGCGTGGGCTCCAACGCCGTGGCACATGGGCTCGACGCCAAGCTGCCCTACGACTCGGTGAAGGACTTCGTGCACATCGCGCAGATCCACTCCGGCCCCAACGTGCTGGTGGTGCACCCGGATCAACCCTTCAAGACTTTCAAGGAGTTGGTGGACTATGTGCGCGTCAACCCAGGCAAGTTGAACTACGGCTACACGCACGCGGCCTCGGGGCACATGGCGATGGAGCTCTTGAAACAGACCGCGAGCGTGTGTCCTAACGCTCAAAGTAAGGGCCATGCCGATTGCAAAGGCTTCTTCATGGTCGGCATTCCCTACCGCGGTGGCGGGCCGATGATGACCGACCTCTTGGGTGGCCAGATCCCGTTGATGTTCATCAACCAGGATGTCGCCTTGCAGCACGTCAAAGTTGGCAAACTGCGCGCGCTGGCGGTGACGAGCTTGCAGCGCAACCCGCTGTACCCGGACGTGCCGACGGTGGCTGAGAGCGGCTTCCCGGGATTCAGCGCACTCAGCTGGTCAGGGCTGTCGGTGCCTGCGGGCACACCGCCGGCCATTGTCGAGAGGCTCGAAGCCGAAATGGGCCGCATCATGGCCTCACCGGCGATCAAGCAGCGCATGGAGTCGGTGGGGTTCGTGGTGCCGGCGCAGGGCAGCAGGGCCTACAGCGCCTTTGTGAAAGAAGAGGTGGAGCGCTGGACGCGCGTCATCAAGACCGCAGGCATCAAGCTTGAATAACGTGAAGCCTACGATGACAGAACGCCTTATCGCCGCCAACCCGCTCGCTGCCGGCCTGGCCGCCGGCGCGGCCAGCACCGACCGCATCGAGTGGCTCAAGCTCTCACTGGTGTTCCTGCCCCTGGCCACGCCCATCAGCGACGCCAAGGTCTTGACCGGACGCCAGCAGCCGCTCACAGAAATCGCTTTCCTCTTCGCCGAGATCGAGACGAGGCAAGGCCACAGCGGCGTGGGTTTTTCTTACAGCAAACGCGCCGGCGGTCCAGGCCAATACGAACACGCCAAAGAGCTGGCGGGCAAGCTCATCGGCGAAGACCCGAACGACATCGCGCGGCTGTGGGACAAGCTGGTGTGGGCCGGCGCTTCGGTGGGCCGAAGCGGCTTGGCCACGCAGGCCATCGCCGCGTTTGACATCGCCCTGTGGGACCTCAAAGCCAAGCGCGCTGGGCTGCCGCTGGCTAAGCTTCTTGGCGCGCATCGCGACTCGGTGGCTTGCTACAACACCTCGGGTGGCTACTTGCATACGCCTATCAACGAGGTCGTTAGCAACGTGAACGCAGCGATCGCGCGTGGCATCGGCGGCATCAAGATCAAGGTCGGCCAGCCCGACCCGATGATCGACCTGGCGCGTGTGCAGGCCGTGCACAAGGCCATCGACGGGCGCGTGGCGATGATGATCGACGCCAACCAGCAATGGGACCGCGTCACCGCGCAGCGCTTTGGCAAACTTGTCGAGCCGCTGAACCTGACGTGGATTGAAGAGCCGCTGGACGCCTACGACGCCGAAGGCCACGCGGCACTCGCCGCGATGCTCGACACGCCGATTGCCAGCGGCGAGATGCTCACGAGCCCCGCGGAGCACTACGAGCTCATTCGCCACCGCAGCGTGGACTTCATCCAGCCCGACGCGCCGCGCGTGGGCGGCATCACGCCGATGCTGAAGATCATGGCACTGGCCGAGCACGCGCGTATGCGTATGGCGCCGCACTTTGCGATGGAGATCCACCTGCACCTATCGGCCTCGTACGCGCTCGAGCCCTGGGTCGAACACTTCGAGTGGCTGGAGCCGATGTTCAACGAGCGGCTGGTGATCGAAGGCGGGCGCATGCAGGTGCCGAATCGGCCGGGCCTGGGCTTTTCACTCAGCCAGCAGGCAAGGGCGTGGACGCAGCAAGCGGTGGAGTTCGGTAAGCGGGCCTGATGTCGCGATCAGGCCAGCTCGCGCAGCAGCCTCACCGCAGGCGCCACGCGCACGCCCTCGGCGCTGACGAAGTCGCGCACGCCATGTGCCGAGACCTGCCATGCAATCACGTCAGGGAAGCGCGCCTTCAAGTAGCGCAGCCCGGGTGACACCGCGTCGTCACCGAGTTTGCATTCCACCAAGGCGATGGGCTGGCGCTTTTCGATGACGACGAAGTCGACCTCGCGGCCGTCGATGTCGCG
>JANOJR010000103.1:0-2130 GCA_031418855.1 Rubrivivax sp. | reverse complement strand
GCGCTGGCTTGCTTTTACGCCGCGCAGTCGCAGCAGCTCAGCGCGATCGAATTCGTGCATGGCGGCGCGACGGAATTGCTGCGTGATGATCTGCCGCCGGTCGACGGCTTGGTGATGAGCGCGGCGCACCTGGGCCGCTCGCGGCTCTTGTTGGAGTGGATCGACCCGGCGGTGACTGACGAGTCCGACCCGTTGTCGAACGACGCCGAGCTTGATCTCTACGACGCACGCCATGGCCCGCCGTTTTCCGCAGCCTTCCTCGACCGCTTCCGCCGAGCCCAGCACGCACGGCGCGACCGCATCGAAGCCTGGGCACTGGCGCGACTGGCCGTGTTGCGCGCCACACCCGGCGCACCGTCCGACCAAGTTTTTCTCGTGCACCGCACACACGCCGAACCGCGCTGCCTGGACCTCGCGCTCGACGCCAACCACCGCGCCGTCGGCAGCCTGTGGGGCGATGCCCGCGCGGTCAACTTCAGCGCCAACGCCATGGGCCGAATCACGTCGCTCACGTCCTTCATGTCGCAGTGGTCGCAGCACTCCGCGGCCGATGGGCCCAGCAACCTTGCCGCCTGCGATCACCCGGTGCTGCTGCTCACGCACACGGCCGATCAGAGCACCTTCCCCAGCACCCGTGATGCGTGGCTGGCGGCCGGCGGCGCGCGCGTGCGCAACGTCGACCTGGTCGGCGGCACGCATTACCTCAGCGGCCAGAGCGAGCTCGTCGCGCGCAGCGCCGACGAGATCGCCGCCTTCGCGATGTCCCTATAAAACCCGCCGACGTGGCGGTGTAGCCTTGGCGTCCATGCAAGGCATCTACGACCCCGCGCGCCACGAGCCCTTAACGGCCACGCCCTGGAGCGAGACGGCAGCCCGCGCCGCCATCACGCGCATTGCGCAAGCCGCCGAAGACGCCTTCGACGCCGAGCGTGGCAGCTGGCCCATGCACCCACGCGACGACCCCAAGTCGCCTGAGCAGCGCTACCACGGCCTGTACCTAGGCGCGGCCGGGGTGATCTGGGCCTTGCGCGACCTCGCCTCTGTGGGCGCGATCAACACGCCGCGCGACTACCTGCCCGCTATCGAAACCTGCCCCGCGCACACGCTCGAAGACCTTGCCGGCGAAGAGCACGGCACGGCGTCCTATCTGTTCGGCGAAAGTGGCGCCTTGCTGCAGCTGTGGCAGGCCACGCGTCGCACGGAGGTGGCCGACAAGCTCTTTGCGGTGGTGCAAGGCAACATCGACAACCCCGTCAACGAGGCGCTGTGGGGCAACCCGGGCACGCTGATTGCGGCCATCCACATGAGCGAGGCCAGCGGTGAAGTGCGCTGGATGGCGCTGGTGCAGCAGGGCGTCAAGGCCTTGCTGGACACGATGAGCATCGACCCGGAAACGGGCAGCTGGATCTGTGTGCAAGACATGTACGGGCGGCGCACGCGCTACCTTGGCGCCGGGCACGGCTTGGTGGGCAACGTCTACGCCGCGCTGCGTGGTGCGGGCTGCCTGGATGCGCTGACGACTGCGACCTTCGAGGTGCGTACGCTGCAAACTCTGGCCGCCACCGCGCTGCACGGCCAGCATGAGGGTGTGCGCGGCATCAACTGGCACCCCATGAGCGACGCCGCGCGTGTGGCCGGCCGGCTGCCGCTGGTGCAAGACTGCCACGGCGCGCCGGGTGTTGTCTGCCGTCTGGCCAGCGTGCCGCGCAGCGAAGCTTGGGACGAAATCCTGCGCGGCGCGGGCGAGCTGACCTGGTTCGCCGGGCCCTTGAGCAAAGGAGCGTCGCTGTGCCACGGCACCGCCGGCAGCGCCATGGCTTGCCTCAAGTTGTGGCGGCGGTTTGGTGATGCGCAGTGGCTCCGTCGCGCCCGCGCGTTGGCCATGCACTGCATCGAACAAGTCGAGGCCGAACGCACCGTGCATGGCCAGGGCCGGCACACGCTGTGGACGGGCGACCTGGGTGTGGCCTGTACGCTGTGGAGCTGCGCGCAGGGCGACGACCGCTTCCCGACGCTGGACCACTTTTAACGATCCTAACGCCCAAAGTGCATGGACAGCCCAGCCTATCGTTTCGCACCCAGTTACGAGCTGCCGCAGTGGCCCGCCGCGCCCCGGCCGGCCGGCGTTGA
>JANOJR010000102.1:0-1768 GCA_031418855.1 Rubrivivax sp. | reverse complement strand
CGTCAGCCCACCGCCCCCTGCGTATTCACATACAGCGCATACACCGAGTGCCCGCAGGCCATGAAGAGACGGTTGCGGTGAAGACCACCGAAGCAGACGTTGGCGCAGCGCTCGGGCAGGTGGATGTGAGCGATGGCCAGGCCGTCGCGGTCAAACACGCGCACGCCGTCCAGTAGCGCAGCGTCGGCACCTGGCGAACCGTCGCTGCCAAAGCCGCACCACAGGCGGCCCTGCATGTCGACGGCCATGCCATCGAGTGCGCCCGGGCCTTGCGCGTCGACGTGCAGGCGTTTGTTCAGCAGCTCGCCGCCGGCAGCGACGTCATACGCCCAGATCTTGCGGTGTGGCGTGGCGCGGCTCTCGATCACATAAAGCTGCTGCTCGTCGGGTGAAAAGGCTAGGCCGTTGGGGCCGGCCAGATCGTCGATGACGCGCTGCAGGGCGCCCGTCGCACCGTCGATGCGGTACACGCCTTGCGGCAGCTCGGGTGACGCGGGCAGGCCTTCCCAATGGCCCGAGATGCCAAACGGCGGGTCAGTGAACCAGAGACTGCCGTCGCGCGCGCAGACGATGTCGTTGGGCGAATTCAAGCGGGCGCTTTGATACCGCTCAGCCAGCACGGTCAGGCTGCCGTCGTACTCAGTACGCGTCACGCGCCGCGCGCCGTGCTCGCACGTCAACAAGCGGCCCTGGCGGTCGCGCGCCAGGCCGTTGGCGTGATGCGAGGGCTGGCGAAAGACGCTGGTCGCGCCCGAGCATTCGTCCCAGCGCAGGATGCGGTTGTTGGGGATGTCGGAAAAGAGCAGGTAGCGCCCGTCACCAAACCACACCGGCCCTTCGCCCCAGCGCAAGCTTGTGCACAACTGTTCGACGTTAGCGCTGAAGAGGCGTGCGCTCAGGAAGGACGGATGCAGCACCTCGACGGCGGGGTCGGGGTAGCGTGAACTGGGCGTGAAGGCGACGCCGGCGTCTTGGGGGGGTGGGCTGGGTTGGGTCATGGCAGGTGGCTCGGCGGCTGGGCAGCTGAGCGGCTGAACGGCGATGGGGCCGCGCCGGCATGATCACACCGATTCGCCGCGTGGCCGGCCGTGCAGAATTCGATGCCGCGCCGCGCCGCGCCGCAAACGCGAGAGCGAGCGCGGCCCGCAACCCGCTACGAGGAACACATGGCCGAGGCCAACCACCACCGACCTGCACTGGCACCCGAACCTGCACGCCCGCCAAAGGTTGTCTGCTTCGGTGAATGCATGCTGGAATTGCAGGGTCAGGCCTTCGGCACGATGACGCAAACCTTCGGCGGCGACACGCTCAACACGGCGGTTTACTTGGCGCGC
This sequence comes from Rubrivivax sp., assembly GCA_031418855.1. Classification (GTDB taxonomy): domain Bacteria; phylum Pseudomonadota; class Gammaproteobacteria; order Burkholderiales; family Burkholderiaceae_C; genus Rubrivivax. The sequence continues at coordinate 434 of JANOJR010000102.1, read as the reverse complement.
TGCGGCCAGCCGCAGGGCCTGCAAGTCAGCTACGCCACGGCATTGGGCGACGACAGCTTCAGCGCCGGCATGATGCAGCGCTGGCGCGATGAAGGCCTGCGCCTGGACGCCGTGCGCATCATCCCGGGGCGGCTGCCGGGCCTGTATCTCATTGAAGTGGACGAGCGCGGCGAGCGCCGCTTCAGCTACTGGCGCGAGGAGGGGGCGGCGCGGGCCTACTTCGACACCGCTGACGGCGCCACGCCGCTAGAGCAGCAGGCCGAGGCGGGCGCGATCGACGCGCTGTACTTCAGCGGCATCAGCCTGGCCATCTTGCCGAGCGCTGGGCGTGCGCGGCTGATCGCCTTGGCCGAGCGCTTGCGGGCACGCGGCGCGCAGGTGATCTTCGACAACAACTATCGGCCGCGTTTGTGGGGCGATGTGGCGCAGGCGCG
>JANOJR010000101.1:0-5889 GCA_031418855.1 Rubrivivax sp. | reverse complement strand
ATCAAGAGCATCGAGCACGCCATCATCGACCGCGCCTGGGCTGAGGGCTGGGTCCAGCCGCTGCTAACGTCCAAGAAGACGGGCAAGCGCGTGGCCGTGGTGGGCTCGGGCCCGGCCGGCCTGGCCGCCGCCCAGCAGCTCGCGCGTGCTGGGCACACGGTGACGGTGTTCGAGAAGAACAGTCGCATCGGCGGCCTGCTGCGCTACGGCATTCCCGACTTCAAGATGGAGAAGACGCACATCGACCGCCGCGTCGCGCAGATGCAGGCCGAAGGTGTCGTCTTTCGCACAGGCGTACTGGTGGGCGAGATGCCCGCAGGCAGCAAGATCACCAACGACGCCAAGGAGACGATCACCGCCGCGCAGCTCAAGCTAGATTTCGACGCCGTGCTGTTGACGGGCGGCGCCGAGACCTCACGCGACCTGCCCGTGCCCGGTCGCGATCTCGACGGCGTGCACTACGCGATGGAGTTTTTGCCGCAGCAAAACAAAGTCGTGGCCGGCGACAAGGTCAAGGGCCAGATCATGGCCACGGGCAAACATGTCATCGTCATCGGCGGCGGCGACACCGGCAGCGACTGCGTGGGCACGAGCAACCGCCATCGCGCGGCCAGCGTCACGCAGTTTGAAGTGATGCCGCAGCCGCCCGAGCAAGAAGACAAGCCGCTGGTCTGGCCCTATTGGCCGACCAAGTTGCGCACGAGCTCGAGCCACGAAGAGGGCTGCGAGCGCGAGTTCGCCATCGCCACCAAGGCCTTCGTCGCCGGCACCGGCAAGGACAAGGGCCGCGTGGTCGCGCTGAAGACCGTGAACGTGCAGTGGCAGGGCGGCAAGATGGTTGAAGTTCCCGGCAGCGAGCAGGACTACCCTGCTGACCTCGTGCTCTTGGCCATGGGTTTTGTGGCCCCGGTGGCAAGCGTGCTGGATGCCTTTGGCGTCGACAAAGACGCACGCGGCAACGCCAAAGCTAACACCGAAGAGGTGGGGGGCTACGCCACCAATGTTGCCAAGGTCTTCGCCGCCGGCGACATGCGCCGTGGCCAGAGCCTGGTGGTGTGGGCCATTCGCGAAGGCCGCCAGGCTGCGCGCACTGTTGATGCGTTCTTGATGGGTGCCAGCGTATTGCCGCGCTGAGCGCCGGCATCAAAGCGCTTTACACCTCGTATAGGCTCGGGTTTCCCCTGCGTGCGAGAATTCAATCCACTGCATCAAACGGGCGTCCAACAGCCCGCCTGCGCGCTTGGCCACCTCTGACACCTTCATCGACGTCGACCGCGTCAGCTTCGGCTACGACAGCAGCCGCAGCATCCTGAACGATGTCTCGCTGCGCTTTCAAACCGGCAAAGTCACGGCCATTCTTGGCGGCTCGGGCTGCGGCAAAACTACGCTCTTGCGTTTGATCGGCGGTGTCTACCCGGTCACCAAGGGCAGCGTGGTGTTCGACGGCGAACTGCTCAACACCCGCGACAAAGAGCAGCTCTACCGACTGCGCCGCCGCCTGGGCATGCTCTTTCAGTTTGGCGCCCTGTTCACTGATCTGACCGTGTTTGAGAACGTTGCCTTCCCGCTGCGCGAGCAAACCGCCTTGCCCGATTCGATGGTCCGCGACATCGTGCTGCTCAAACTCAACGCCGTGGGTTTGCGAGGTGCCGCACCGCTGCGCATTTCGCAGGTTTCGGGCGGCATGGCGCGGCGCGTGGCACTGGCGCGCGCGATTGCGCTCGACCCCGAACTCATCATGTACGACGAGCCTTTTGCAGGCCTCGACCCGATCTCCATGGGTGTGGCGGCCAACCTCATCCGCAAGCTCAACGACACCACGGGTGCGACTTCGCTGGTGGTCTCGCACGACGTGCAGGAGTGTTTTTCGATCTGCGACTACGCCTATTTGCTGTCCTCGGGCGGGCGCGTGGTGGCGCATGGCAAGCCGGCTGACTTGACGTCGTCTGACGACCCCGAGGTGCGCCAATTCATCCGCGGCGAGCCCGACGGCCCGGTGCGTTTTCACTATCCCGCCAAGCCTTTGGCGCAGGACCTCGGGCTGCAATGAGCATGGCCACACTATCCGCTGCTGTCGACGCACTGGCCGGCCTGGGCCGCTTTGCGCTGCGCTGGTTCCAGGCGCTGGGGCACGCGGCGTTCTTCTTCATTGACGTGTTGCGTTTCACGCCGCAGGCCCTGCGCCGCTTCTCGTTGGTGACGGCGCAGATCCACGCCATCGGCAACCGCTCGCTGGTCATCATCATGGCCTCGGGCCTGGCCGTGGGTTTCGTGCTGGCCCTGCAGATGTACTACGCGCTGGTGCCTTACGGCGCTGACGAAAGTGTCGGCCTGGTGGTCAACCTGGCGCTGGTGCGCGAGCTCGGGCCGGTGGTCACGGCGCTGCTCTTTGCGGGACGTGCGGGCACTTCATTGACGGCAGAGATTGGCCTGATGAAGGCCGGCGAACAGCTCGCGGCAATGGAGCTGATGGCGGTGGACCCGCGCAGCCGCGTCTTGGCGCCGCGCCTCATTGGCGGCATCATCGCCATGCCCATCCTGGCGCTGCTCTTTTCGGCCATCGGCATCATGGGCGCCTGGATCGTGGCAGTGCAGTTGATTGGCGTTGACCCCGGCGAGTTTTGGTCGGTGATGCAGGCGCGCGTGGACCTTGTGCGCGACGTGGGTGACGGCTTCGTCAAGAGCGTGGTCTTCGGCATCGTGTGTACCTTCATCGCGCTGTACCAAGGCCATGAGGCCCAGGCCACGCCCGAAGGTGTGGCCTATGCAACCACGCGCACGGTGGTGTTTTCGTCGCTGTCCGTGCTCGGGATGGACTTCATCCTCACCGCGCTCATGTTTAACATCCATTGACGCACGACACAACACACGGGACCCGACGCGAAGCGCTGAACAAGGAGTAGGGCATGGCAAAGAAAAACATTGAAGTGTTGGTCGGTCTGTTTGTGGTGCTGGGCATCCTGGCGCTGACCTTCCTGGCACTGAAAACCGCCAACCTGGGCAACCTCGGTGGTGGCGACGTCTACCGCTTGACGGCGCGCTTCGACAACATCGGCGGGTTGAAGATTCGCGCCCCCGTGCGCAGCGCCGGGGTCGTGGTCGGCCGCATCACCGACGTCACACTGGACAACAAGACCTACCAGGGCGTGGTCACGCTGGAGATCGAACGCCGCTACCAGTTTCCCAAAGACACGGCCGCGAAGATCCTTACCGCCGGTTTGTTGGGTGACCAGTTCGTGGGCCTTGAGCCCGGTGGTGACGACAAGGTCCTGGCTGCCGGCGAGACGCTGACGCAAACCCAGTCGGCCGTAGTGCTTGAAAACCTGATCGGCCAATTCGTCACCGGCAAGGCCGCCGAAGCGGGCAGCGAAACCGGGGCGAAGAAGTGAAGCCCGCCATGAGCTTGCACCGCAGCCTGGTGCTGCTTGTCGCGTGCCTGTTGGGTGCCTGCGCGACTGTGCCGCCGCCGACCGGCGCAGCGCCCTCATCCGCCGCCGCCATCGACCCCTGGGAAGGCTGGAACCGCAAGGTCTTCGCCTTCAACGACGCCATCGACACAGCGGTGCTCAAACCTGTGGCCACCGTCTGGCGCGATGTCGTGCCCAGCCCCATCCGCCAAGGCGTTAGCAACTTTTTCGGCAACATCGGCGACATCTGGTCGGGCGCCAACCATCTCTTGCAAGGCAAGCTGGCCAGCGGCCTGGAGACGGGCATGCGCGTCCTGTCCAACACCTTCTTCGGCCTGGGCGGTGTGCTCGACCCCGCGACTGAGATGGGCCTGACCCGGCGCAGCGAAGACTTCGGCCAGACGCTGGCCGTTTGGGGCGTGGGCAACGGCCCCTATTTCGTGCTGCCGCTGCTGGGGCCGTCGACGCTGCGTGACACCGCAGCGTTGCCGCTGGACCGCTACGGCGGCTCGCCTGCGCGCATCTTCAGCGACTACAACACCTACGTCGTGACTTCGGTGCAACTGGTGCAACTGCGCGCCGAGTTGCTGGATACCACCAAGCTGCTCGACCAGGTCGCACTCGACAAGTACAGCTTCGTGCGTGAAGCCTTCCTGGCGCGGCGGCTGGACCAAATCTTTGATGGGGCGCCGCCCTTGCCGAAGTTTGAGGACGAGCCGGCCGATGAGCCGGCCAAACCAGCGCCGAAGAAGTGAACCCAATCACCGCCTCGCGCGTTGAACCTCGGCCCCGCGACGTGCGGATGTCTCCAAAGGAATGCTCGTGTTGAACACATGGATCACCACCGCAGCGCTCACGCTCGGTGTACTCGCGATGACCCCGGCCTTTGCCGACAAGGACGCTGAAGCGCTGGTCAAGCGCATAGGCAGCGAAGTCATCGATGCCGCCAAGGCCGACAAGTCAATCCAGGCCGGTGACGTCAACCGCGTCATCACGCTGGTCGACGCCAAGGTGCTGCCGCATGTCAACTTCGAAACCATGACGCGTTCGGCCGTGGGCCCGCAGTGGCGCAGCGCGACGCCCGAGCAGCGCACGAAGTTACAGCAGGAGTTCAAGACGCTCCTCGTACGTGTCTACGCCGGCGCGCTGTCGCAGATCAAGGACCAGACGGTGGAGGTCACGCGCTCACAGCCCGTGCCCAGCAGCACGCAGGTGGTGGTGCAAAGCGAAGTGCGCGGTAAGGGCGAGCCGATCAAGCTCGACTACCGGCTCGACAAGGCTGATGCCGGCTGGAAGATCATCGACGTCAACGTCGGCGGCATCTGGCTGGTGACGAGCTACCGCTCACAGTTCGCCGGCGAGATCACCAGCGGCGGCATCGACGGCTTGATCAGCAAGCTGACCGAGCGCAACAAGGCCGCCAAGGGCTGAGCATGACCACGGCCTTCACCCTGCAGCTGCCTGCAGCAACGACCATCGACCAGGTGGCAGTCTTGCGTGAACAGTGGTCGGCCACGCTGGCCGAGGTTGGCGCGCAAGAGTTGCAGGTGCAGGCAGGTGCCATGACGAGCTTTGACACCTCTGCCTTGGCGCTCTTGCTTGACGCGCAACGCACGCTGCAAGGGCAGGGCGGGCACTTGAGCGTGCACGGCGCGCCGGCGAAGTTCGTCGAGCTCGCGGCGCTTTACGGCGTGGACACGCTGCTCTTCGAGCGCAGCACGTCGGCGTAGCGCGTCGTCCGCAGGTTGCGCTTCATTTCCTGCAGCAGCGGGCGCAGGCCTTCGCTGCCCAGACGCAGCGCCACGCCGGTGGTGAGGATGTCGACGATCAGCAGGTGTAGCAGCCGCGACACCATCGGGCTGTAGCGGTCGGCGTCTTCGGGGTGGTCGGCCGCCAGCAAGATGTGTTGCGGCCCCTGCGCCTGTCGCGCCAGCGGGGAGCCACTGGCGGTGATGGCGATGACGGTGGCGCCCTTGCGCCTTGCAATCTGGTCGACGTCAAGCAAATCACGGCTGCGGCCTGAGTTGCTGATGATCACCGCGCAGTCGCCGGGCTTGAGCATGGTCGCACTCATCACCTGCACATGGCCGTCACTCACGGCGGCGGCCGTCACGCCCAAGCGGAAGAACTTGTGCTGCGCGTCCTGCGCCACGATGCCCGAGTTGCCCACACCATAAAACTCGATGCGCCGGCCTTGCTGGCACGCCTGCGCAAGGGCTGCGATGGCGCGCTCGACCGACTGGCTGGCGGCGGCATTGCGGTAGCGCAGCATGGCAGCCACGGCGTTGTCGATGACCTTGATGACGATGTCGCCGGCCTTGTCGTCTTCGTCCACCGATCGGTGCACAAAAGGCACACCCTCATTGACGCTGCCAGCGAGTTTGAGCTTGAGGTCGACCAGACCGTCGTAGCCGATGCTGCGACAAAAGCGCACGACCGTGGGCTTGCTCACATTGGCGCGCGCGGCCAGCGCGCTCACCGG
>JANOJR010000100.1:0-3411 GCA_031418855.1 Rubrivivax sp. | reverse complement strand
GCCAGGCGCTGGCCGGCTTCGAACTCGCTGTGGTGCACGGCGATGAGGTTGTAGACGTCCAGCCGCATGTGCCACAGCTCGCGCAAGGAACGCGCTTGCGCCACACGCAAGACGAGGCTGTCGCGTGCGCTGTCGCGGATGTCCATCAAGGCGCGGCGGAACTCGTCGCGCACGGCGGGCAGCCGGTTCAGCGGCGGCGAGACATCTTGCGGCGACGGCGCCAGCAACCAAAACAAGAGCCGCTGCCAGGCCGTGTGCGGCGCGTGGCGCAGCGAAGGCGGTGGCACCTCAAAGCGCGTCAGCCGCGACAAGCCCATCGTCGAGCGCTGCGACGGGCGGAAGAGCAGTGAGAAGGGCTTCATGGAGGGGATATCGGATGACACCGCTGGAGCTGAAGCCATGTTCGCGCCGGCGCCCCAAGCCTAAGCGCCAAAGAGCGGCAACTATGCCGCCCAGTTCGGATATCTAAGCGCGGCCGCGCTACATCAGCATGGTGTTGCGCACCAGGCCCACGGCAATGCCTTCGAGCTCGAAGTCGACATCGCCGAATGGAATGACGATGGTCTTGAAGTCGGGGTTTTCGGGGATCAGCTCGATGGTGGTGCGCGTGCGGCGCAGGCGCTTCACAGTGACGTCGTCACCCAGGCGCGCGATGACGATCTGGCCGTTCTTTGCCTCTTTGGTTTTCTGCACCGCCAGCAGGTCGCCGTCCAGGATGCCGGCGTCGCGCATGCTCATGCCGCGCACCTTGAGCAGGTAGTCAGGCCGGCGCGGGAACAGGCTGGCCTCCATCAGGTAGGTCTGGTCGATGTGCTCTTGCGCGAGGATGGGGCTGCCAGCCGCCACACGGCCCACCAGCGGCAGCGTGAGCTGCGCCAGGCTAGGCAGCGGCAGCATGTACTGCTTGCCGTACTGCGAGAGGCGCGCCTCGTTGAGCGCACGCAATGTGTCAGACTTCAAACGGATGCCGCGCGAGGTGCCGCCCACGAGTTCGATGACGCCTTTGCGGGCCAGCGCTTGCAGGTGGTCTTCGGCGGCGTTGGCCGAGCGAAAACCCAGCTCGGCGGCAATTTCGGCGCGTGTGGGTGGCGCGCCACTGCGCTCCATGGCACTTTGCACCAGGTCGAGCACCTGCTGTTGGCGGGCGGTGAGTTTGGGTGCTTCATTCATGGTGTGTCCTCGTTGTCTTTGCGCTGATTGCGCCGTTTGCAAGGGCGGGAGCTGAAGATGCATACAGCCACTGTATTTTCATCCAGAAAGGGTGCGCATGCCAAGCACTGAAAAGCGCGTCGTGATTTTGGGCAGCGGCGGCACTATTGCCGGCGTCGCCGCCGACGCCGCTGAGCACACGCGTTATCAGGCCGGGCAGCTTGGCGTGGCCGAGCTCATCAACGCCGTGCCGCCGCTGGCTTTGATGCCCATCGAAGCCGAGCAGGTGGCGCAGCTCGACAGCAGCGCCATGACGGTGGCGGTGTGGCAAGCGCTGGCGAGGCGTGCAGCGTTTCACTTGGCACGCGACGAGGTCGCCGGCGTCGTCGTCACCCACGGCACCGACACGCTGGAAGAGACCGCGTGGTTCTTGCAGCGTGTGCTGGCACCTCGCAAAGCGCTGGTGCTGACAGCCGCCATGCGTCCGGCCACGGCGTTGTCGGCCGACGGGCCGCAGAACCTGCTCGACGCTGTGCGCGTGGCGATGTTTGGCGAAGGCCGTGGCGTACTGCTCGTCTTCGCCGGCCGCGTGCATGGCGCGATGGACGTGCAGAAGATGCACAGCTACTGCGTCGACGCCTTCGACTCGCCCGATGCTGGCGTGTTGGCGCGCGTGCAAGAAGGCGCACTGCAGCAGCTGCGGCCCTGGCCTGAGGGCGAAGCGCTGGGACTTGAGCGCATCACGCGCAAGGCCACGAGCTGGCCTTGGGTTGAGGTCCTGAGCAGCCACGCCGGCGCACGGCCTGACGCCATCTTGGCGCTGGTGCAGGCCGGCGTGCAGGGCCTGGTCATCGCCGGCAGTGGCGGGGGCAGCGTGCACGACGCGCTCAAGCCCGCGCTGGTGCAAGCGGCTGCGGCAGGTGTCGCTATCGCTCTGGCCACACGCTGTGCGGCGGGCCCGGTGCATGCGCCGCGGCCCGATGCCTGGCGCGTCTACCCAGGGCTCAACGCCGTCAAGTCGCGTGTCGAGCTAACGCTTGAGTTACTGGCCGCGAACTGAACCGCAAGCTCAACGCCCAAATACCGCCTGCAAGATCTTGCTGCCGGTGCCAATGGGGTCGGCGCGAATCTTCTTTTCTTCTTCTCCGATGATGAAGTACATGCCGTCCAGTGCCTTGCCGGTGATGTAGAGCTGAATGTTGGCGTCCTCCTTCTTCACCAGCCCCATGTTGGTGGCCTTGGCCGCCACCGCGTTGTAGCGCTCGGCCAGCGAGACCTTCTCGGTGGCCTTGGTCACGATGGGCAGGAACTTCACACCCAGCGGCGCGCGTGTTTTTTCGGCGAAGAATTGCGTCACCGAGTTGTCGCCGCCACGCACGATGGCCAACGCGTCACCCACACTGATGTCGCGCGCGGCGGCCACCAAGAGCTGCTTGGCCTCGGGCACCGCCAACTCCGCCGCGCGGTTCATGGCCGTCACCAGCTCGTCGACCTTCTTGCCCTGACCGATGGCCTTGAGCAGCTTGGCCGCGTCGGCCAGGTAGCCGGGCAAGGGAATGCGCACCTTGGGGTTGCCCAGGAAGCCGTCGTTCTTGCCCAGCAGGTCGACGGCGGCGATGGCACCGCGCTCCAGCGCGGCGCGCACACCGCTGCCGGCGTCGGCTTGCGACAGCGCCCAGGCCTGGCCGAAGGGCAGCGTCAGCAACAGTGCGGGGGGCATGTGGAGCAGGGTGCGACGTTGCATGTTGGGTTTCCTCGGGAGCTGGGTCAGGGGTTCATTGACGTGCCGATGATGCCTGCGATCAGGGCTCGGCCGTCATCGCTTCGAGCTCGGTATGCAAGACCAGCCAGCGCTCTTCCAGCGTCGCCACTTCGGCCAGGATGTGATGGTGTTCGCGCGAGAGCTCGACCACCTTGTCGGCCGCGCCACCACGCGCCAGCGCCGCCTCCACGTTCGTGCGCTCGATGGCCAGCTTGGCCATGCGTTCGTCGACGCGCTGCAACTCCACGCGCAGTGGGCGCGTGGACTCCGAACGTTTGGCGCGCGCTTGTTTGTCGGCCTTGCGCTCGTCGCGGTTGACTGCCGGTGCTGTGGCCTTCGGCGCTGGCTTGGGTGGAGCATTCGGCGCGGCCTTTGTGGTTGCGGTCGGCGCGAAGACCAACGGCCCTTCTTCCACACGCACGGCGCCAGGCACCGGTGGCGGCGGCTGGCCACGAGCCAGCGCGCGTGAGACTTCGAGCAGCCAGCGCTGGTAGTCGTCC
>JANOJR010000099.1:0-1833 GCA_031418855.1 Rubrivivax sp. | reverse complement strand
TCGGTGGCCATCTGTGCGATCTCCAAAACTCCCAGGAACTGATATCGATTGGAATCAAATCCGAGAGATCGCGCTATTGGCGTTCACCCCGCTGAGCCAGCGTTTATGCGGGTCGGGGGCGTTTTGCAGGGCCGACTACTTCGATGTCGGCGACCCTGACGGCCAGCGGGTCGCGGGCGCGAAGAGTTTGGCTGCGGTCATCGGCGCCTTGTCGGCATCAGCGCCTGCCGAAGGCCCCGTGGTTGGCTGGGGTTTCGACCCGATCTACTTCGGCAGCCAGCGCTGCACGCGCCACGACCTCGACGCCGTGAGCCGCACGCGGCCGGTGGGCGTGCTGCACGCCAGCGGCCACATCTTGAACGTCAACAGTGCTGCACTTGAGCTTGCCGGCTTTTTGCGCGCGGGTATTGAGCACCCAGCATTCCCACTGGGCGCAGACGGCCTGCCCACGGGCGAGCTCAAAGGCCCCGAAGCCATGATGCCGGTGCTGGAGCATGTCGGCCTGAGCCGCAACTTCCTCGGAGGTGACGAGACCGGTATGCGCGCCTTTGGAAAGTTATGCGTGCGAGCCGGTGTGACCACCGCCACCGACCTGGCCGCGACGCTGGACGACAGCGGCGTCGAGACCTTGCTGCGCGTGACGGCTGAAGACAGCTACCCCGTGCGCATCGCCCCGTTGCTGCGCCTGCTGGGCATCACGCCCGCGCAAGCCGTGAAGCGCGCTGCAAGCTTGCGCGCGCGCAGCACCGAGATGCTGCGCCTGGGCGGCATCAAGCTCGTGGCGGATGGTTCGATCCAGGGCTTCTCGGCGCGCCTGCGTTGGCCGGGTTATTTCAACGGCGCACCGCAAGGCCTTTGGTACACCGCGCCCGAGGTGCTGCGCGAGACCTACGCGCTGGCTTTGCAGCAAGGCCTGCTGGTGCATACCCACACCAATGGCGACGAAGCCACGGCCATGGCGCTGGATTGTTTTGAAGCCGCCATCAAGCAGCACCCCGCACGCGACCACCGCTTCACGCTGCAACATGTGCAGTTGGCCGACGCGGCGATGTTCCGCCGCATGGCGGCACTTGGGCTGTGCGCCAACCTCTTCGCCAACCACCTCTTCTATTGGGGCGACCAGCACCATGACGTGACCGTCGGCCCCGAGCGCGCCGCGCGCATGAACGCCTGCCGCAGCGCGCTTGACGCCGGTGTACCGCTGGCCATCCACAGCGACGCGCCCATCACACCGCTGGGCCCTTTGTTCACGGCGTGGTGCGCGGTGAACCGCCTCAGCGCCAGCGGTCGCGTGCTCGGTGCTGCGGAGTGCCTGCGTGTCGATGAAGCCCTGCACGCCATCACACTGGGTGCGGCTTACACCCTGCGGCTGGACGGCGAGATCGGCTCCATCGCCTGCGGCAAACGCGCCGACTTTTGTGTGCTCGATGACGACCCGACGGAGGTCGCGCCGCAGGTCCTGAAAGACGTTCACGTCTGGGGCACCGTGCAGGGCGGTCGCGTCTTTGCGGCGTAAGGCTAACGCTGCACACGACGTGACGCCCGCCCTCGTCATCGCCGGCTACCTGGGTGCCGGCAAGACCACGCTCATCAACCACCTGCTGCGCCACGCTGACGGCAAGCGCATTGCCGTGCTCGTCAACGACTTCGGCAGCGTCAACATCGACGCCGCCTTGATCGAAGGCAGCGACGGCGACGTGATGAGCTTGACGGGCGGCTGCCTGTGTTGCAGCTACGGCGCCGACCTGGTGGGCGCCTTGCGCAGCATCACGCAGCGCCAGCCCGCGCCCGAGCTCGTGCTGATTGAAACCAGCGGCGTGGCGTTGCCCGCAG
>JANOJR010000098.1:0-10235 GCA_031418855.1 Rubrivivax sp. | reverse complement strand
GTCTTCTTCTTCGCTCTCGACCTCCAGGTCCGACACCGCCGTCTTCAGCACCGGGTCCCAGCTCACCAGGCGCTTGCCGCGGTAGATCAGGCCTTCGTCGAACAGGCGCACGAAGGTTTCGGTGACCACCTTGGAGAGCTTTTCGTCCATGGTGAAGTACTCGCGCGACCAGTCCACCGAGTCGCCCATACGGCGCATCTGGCGCGTGATGGTGGCCCCCGAGCTGGCCTTCCAGTCCCACACTTGCGCGACGAAATTCTTGCGCCCGAGCTCATGGCGCGAGAGGCCGGCTTCTTGCAGCTGGCGCTCGACGACGATTTGCGTGGCGATGCCCGCGTGGTCGGTGCCCGGCAGCCACAGCGTATTGAAGCCGCGCATGCGGTGGTAGCGCGTCAGGGCGTCCATCACCGTTTGGTTGAAGGCGTGGCCCATGTGCAGCGTGCCGGTGACGTTGGGCGGCGGCAGCTGGATCGCGAAAGACGGCTTGGCCGCGTCCAGTGTGGGCGCGTGCTGCGGGTTGTGGTCCCACAGCGGGGCCCAGCGCGCCTCAATGGCGGCGGGGTCGAAGGACTTGGCAAGCTCGGTCATGGTGGCGTGCGCTGCGCTGCTGCGCAGGGCCTGGGAAGGGGCGCCGATTGTAGGAGGCGGCCCCTGCGCGAGCTGCGGTCTGGCACCTGGGCGCCTGTGCGCCACCGCGCTACATGAACAAGTGTTCGCCAGCGTTTTCGCCGCCCAGGATGACGTAGTTGACCTTCTTCAAGTCGGCCAGCGCGCGCCCGCCGCCGTAGCTGATGGAGCTTTGCAGGTCTTCGCGCATTTCGCGCAGCGTGTCCACCAGGTGGCCCTTGATGGGCTCGAGGATGCGTTTGCCTTCGACGTGTTTGTATTCGCCCTTGTTGAAGTCGCTGGCCGAGCCGTAGTACTCCTTGTAGCGCTTGCCGTCGACCTCGACCGTCTGCCCCGGCGACTCTTCGTGCCCGGCAAAGAGCGAGCCGACCATGACCATCGCCGCACCAAAGCGCACGCTCTTGGCGATGTCGCCGTGGTGGCGGATGCCGCCGTCGGCAATGATCGGTTTGGTGGCCACACGCGCGCACCACTTCAGCGCCGAGAGTTGCCAGCCACCGGTGCCAAAACCGGTCTTCAACTTCGTGATGCAGACCTTGCCCGGGCCTACGCCGACCTTGGTCGCGTCGGCGCCCCAGTTTTCCAGGTCGATCACGGCTTCGGGCGTGGCCACGTTGCCGGCGATGACGAAGGCTTGCGGCAAGCGCGTCTTGATGTGCTCGATGGTGTGCTTGACGCTGTCGGCGTGGCCATGCGCGATGTCGATGGTGATGTAGTCGGCGCCCACGCCATCAAGCGCCAGGCGGTCGATGACGGCGTGGTCGGCCGCACGCACGCCCGAGCTGATCGACACGAAAAGACCCTTGTCGCGCATGCGTTTGGCGTAGGCCACGTTGTCGAGGTCGAAGCGGTGCATGACGTAGAAGTGGCCGCTGCGCGCCAGGCTTTCGCTGATGGGCTCGTCGATCACCGTCTTCATGTTCGACGGCACCACGGGCAGCATGAAGCGCCGGCCGCCGAAGTCCACCGAGGGGTCGCATTCGCTGCGGCTTTGCACACGGCACTTGCGTGGCAGTAGCAGGATGTTGTCGTAGTCGAAGATTTCCATGGCGGCGCCTTTCGCCCGATTTTGGCCTGAAGTTTCAGACGTGGCTTCAGCCAAACCCTCAACCGAAGCGGCCGTGCAAGAACCAGCCAGCTTGCTCGCTGGCCGCCACCGCCGGCAGCCGCGTGCGGTAGATCCACACCAGCGCGCCGCTGCTACTTTGGGCCACGAAGTAGTCGCGCGTGGCCAGGCCGGCGCCTGCGCCTGTATCTGCACCAACACCTGTACCGGCTTCGTTTTGATCCCACCAACCGGCCTCGATGCGCTCGGGCCCGGCCAGCAGCTGCAAGGCCTGGCCGTCCAAGAGCGGCAGCGCGCCGCGCTCAGGCAGGGGCTGGGCCTGAGGCAAGAGCCACAGCGGGCGCGGTGGGGGCGGGGGCTCGGTGGATGAAGGCGGCGTTGAGCGTAACTTGCTAACGCGCAAAGCGACGGCACTCTGTGCCACACCTTGCAGCCGCCCCGTGCGCTCGGGGCGATGATCTTGCAGCGGCGCCAGCCATTGCACCTGCGCCTCACCCAAGCGCGCGCGCAGGCGCTCCAGCAGCCGCGTCAGGCCTTCACTTTCGCTGCGCTGCGTGGGAAAGAGCTCGCCGCTGGGCGCTTCGCTGCGCGCGAGCTCGTGGCAGTGCAGGCGCAGCGAAAGTGTGGGCGCGGCGAGCTGGCACGCCGCCAGCCTCTCGCGCAGCAGGGCTTGCAGGTGCGTGGCGTCGTCACTCGGGCTGGCCAGTTCGATGCGCAGTTCGGTGCTCGGGATGAAGGTCTCGCGGTGCCGGGCTTCGTGTGTCATCACCAGCACAAACGCCAGCACACGCGAGCGCTGGGCGCGTGCCCAGGCCACCAGCCGCGCCAGCAGCATGGACGCGGCATGCAAGAGCTGCTGGCTGGTGTCGGCGCGGGTGAAGAGCTCGAGCTGGGCGTCAAACGTGGCCGGGCAGCTGAGCCAGGCGCGCGGATCGGCGGCGCTGCCACGGGCGCGGTCGAGTGCGTCTAGCAGGCTGTCGCCGAAGCGCCGCGCCAGGCCCGCACGCGGTAGCGCGCGCAGGTCGCCCAAGGTGTGCAGGCCCATGCCTTGCAGCGCTTGCCAATGCTCGCGCCCGGGGCCGAGCAGCCATACCGGGGCGCCGTCGAGCAAGGTCTGCAAGGCTTTGAGTTGCGTGCTGTGCGCGCCCTCCGCCAGGCCGTCACGCCAGCGCGCGAGCAGGGCCGCACCCAGGGCGGTGGGCGCGCTGGCGATGCACAGCGGGTGGCCCAGCGGCGCCAAGGCTTCGCGCAGCCGGCGCAGCAGCGCGCTGTGGCCGCCGAAGTAGCGCAGGCTGGCCTGTACTTCGAGCAGCACGGTGTGCGGCTCGTCCAGCGTGACCGAGGGCGTGAACGCCAGCGCGGCGTGCGCCAGTGCCAGCAAGGCCTGCGCGTCGCGCGCAGCGTCGGCCTGGCCGATCAGCAAGTCGCCCACCAACGCCAGCGCCGTGGCGCGCTTGAGCCCGGGCTGCACGCCGCGCTGCAGCGCCTCAACGTTGGCCGCGCTAATGCGATGCGCCGCCAGCAACGCCACGGCCCGGCCCTGCTGCGCAGTGGGTAGCGTGGCGCAGAAGGCTTCCAGCGAAAGCTGGGGGGGGTGCAGGGCGAGCCACAGCATGGCGGGGTGTCAGGGCGCTGGCGCTGTTCACGCGATGTCCAACAGCGCCGACTGCGGCGACAGGGGTGCCTGAGATGAGGACGCACCACGCCCCGCGCGCGCCCTTGCCGGCAGCGCCAGCACCGCCGGCAAAGCCAGCGTGAGCGGCTGCGCCAGCGGCGGCCCACGGCGTTTGAGCAGCTGCACGTGCAGGGTATCCACGCCCGCAGGCGACAAGCCCAGGCGCAGCGGTGCCACGCTGGCGTTGGCGCTGGCTTGGCTGTCGCGCAAGATGAACGCCGGGCCGGGGTGTGACTGCGCCGCCAGTTGCAGCCGGCGCAGCGCGTCGCCACGCAAGCGCAGTGGCAGCCAGGCCAGCACGGCGCCGACGTGGCCGCTCTTGAGCGCGTGCTCCAGCGCCCACAGCACGTCGGTGGCGCCGCCCGCCGCGCTGCGGCTGCGCACCAGCACCAGGCGCGCCATGTCGATGCCCAAGGCCTGCCAGGCCCAGGCGTGCAGCGCCGCCGGGGGCTCGAAGAGCATGACGCAGCGCTGCTGCCGCTGCGCCGCCACCAAGGCCGGCGCCAGCAGGCGTATCTCGCCGATGCCGGCGTGCGCCAGCAGCAACTCGCTCAGCGCGCCGGTGGGCCAGCCGCCGCCGGGGAGTTCAGCGTCGAGCGCGGCAAAACCGCTGGGCGAGGTGGCGCCGTGCTGGACCCCAAGCTGGTTTGCACGCCACAGCGCGGGGTGCAGTGGTTCGGTCAGGCCGGGCTGCGCGCAGGCCGCAGCCAAGCCCGGCGCGCCCGTGCATGGTGGCACCATCGGTGTTTTGACAGCAGACCTGAGAGCAAGCGTGGGAAAGGGATTCACAGCTTAACTGTAGTTTCATACAGTTCTTTGAGCAACCCCCTGAAGCGCCTGTGTTTGGCGGTAAAGCGGCCGTTTGCCAAACGCTCAGGTGGCCAGCAGCTTTGCTACGCGCTCACGCAACATGGCCGGGCTCACCTCGGCCGCCGGTACGGCCGCGCCGGCCACCAGGCCGACGCGGCTGAAGAGCCCGCGGCGCAGCGGGCGCGTCATGGCCGCTCCGCGCTCGATGCGCGAGAAGAACGAACCCCACAGGTTTTGCAGCGCCAGCGGCACCACCGGCACGGGGTGGGTTTGCAGCACCTTCATGACCCCGCCTTTGAACTCGGCGAGCTCGCCGTCGCGCGTCAAGCCGCCTTCGGGAAAGATGCACAGCAAGTCGCCGCCGTCGAGCACGCGCCGGGCCTGCGCAAAGGCGCGCTCGTAGACCTGCGGGTCTTCGCGCTGCCCGGCAATCGGGATCGCCTTGGCCAGCCGAAATAACGCGCCAAGTACCGGGACGGCAAAGATGCGGTGGTCCATGATGAAGCGGATGGGCCGCGGGCTGGCCGCCATCAAGAGCACGGCGTCGATGTAGCTGACGTGGTTGCAGACCAGGATGGCCGCGCCCGTGACGGGAATGTGCTCTTCACCCCGCACACGAAAGCGGTAAATGCAGCGCGTGAGCACAAACGCCAGAAAGCGCAGCAGGTACTCGGGCACGAGCATGAAGATGTAGAAGGCCACCAGCGCGTTGAGCAGGCCCACCACCAAAAAGATCTGCGGGATGCTGAACCCGGCGGACAGTAATGCGCCAACACCCAGCGCGCTAACAATCATGAAGAGCGCATTCAAGATGTTGTTGGCGGCGATGATGCGCGCGCGGTGCGTGGCCTGACTGCGCAGCTGGATCAGCGCGTACATCGGCACGCTGTAAATGCCGGCAAAGAGCGACAGCAGTGCCAGGTCGGCCATCACGCGCCAATGCGCGGGCTGGGCGATGAACTGTGTCAGCGTCAAGATGGCGTTAGCCGGCGGGCCGCGCGAGGCGAAATAGAGGTCGATGGAGAACACGCTCATGCCGATGGCGCCCAGCGGCACGAGGCCGATTTCGACATGGCGGCGGCTGAGCATTTCGCACAAGAGCGCGCCGACACCGATGCCGATGGAAAACACCACCAGCAAGAGCGACGCCACCTGCTCGTTGCCGTGCAGCACATCGCGCGCAAAGGCCGGGAACATCGACAGGAACACGGCGCCGAAGAACCACATCCACGAGATGCCCAAGAGCGAGCGAAAGACGACAAGGTTGCCGTGTGCGAGCTTCAGGTTGCGCCACGTCTCACTAACCGGGTTCCAGTTGATTTGCAGGCCCGCGTCCGTGGCGGGTGACACCGGCACAGCGCGCGCCATCAACCAGCCCAGCACGGCCACGCCGACACAGGCGGCGGCCACATAACTCGCACCCTGGCCGGGGATGGCGATCAACAAGCCACCGGCGACCTGGCCGAGCAGGATGGCCACGAAGGTGCCCATCTCCACCATGCCGTTGCCGCCGGTGAGTTCACGCTCGCCCAAGTGCTGCGGCAGGTAGGCAAACTTCACCGGGCCGAAGAGCGTGGAGTGCAGGCCCATCAGGAAGACGCAGCCCAGCAGCAAAGGCACGCTGTGCTGCACGAAGCCCAGGGCAGCCAGCGCCATGATGGCGATCTCAAGCGCCTTCACGAAGCGGATCAACACCGCCTTGTCGAACTTGTCAGCGAGCTGCCCGCTGGTGGCCGAGAAGAGCAGGAAGGGCAAGATGAAGAGCGCGCCGATGGCCAGCCCGGCTTGCGAGGCCGGCAGCCAGCTCACCTGCAGCTGGTAGGTAACCATCACCGTGAAGGCGAACTTGAAGAGGTTGTCGTTGCCTGCACCTAAGAATTGCACCCAGAAGAAGGGTGCAAAGCGGCGCTGGCCGAGCAGGGCGAATTGGTTCGGGTGGGGTGTTTCGCTCATGGTCCCTTGTGTCGTGAAGGGGGGTGGCGCGCGGCGCATTGTCCGTGCGCCTCAGTGCGCGTCAGCTTGCGTCTAGCGGCTCCAGGCTCAGCGCAGCTCGTGCACTGCCAGGGTCAGCCCCGTGCGGCGCAGCCAGGCGAAGACCGAGTCCACGGTCACCGTTTCAATGCGGTCCGCGAAGCGTTTCTCGTTGGGGTGGTCGTCAAACGCGACGTTCGCCGCCGTCATGCGCGCGCCCAATCGCGTGAAGGCGCCTAAGGTCAAGGTGGTGGGCACATAGCCTTTGAACTGCAGCCAGGCCTGCGCGCGTTCGCGCGAGGTGGCGGCGGGCTCCAGCGCCAGCGCCAGCGTTTCCAGCGCCCATTGGTTGGACTGCTGATAGGTCTGCGCCCAGGGGTAGGCCACCATGCTGTAGGCCTCGGTATGCAGCAGCGCGGCGCGGGCGTTGTCGCGCAGCAGCGGGCGCAGGCGCTCCTGTGCCTCCAGTGCCAGCACAGCGTAGGCCGCGCGGTACTCGAAAGGGTCGTCGAGGAAGAACTCGGCCAGGCCTTGGCGGTAGACGTCAGCGCTGGCGCTGCCGCAATGGTTGAGCTTGTGTACGACGCGCCAGGCGCTGCCCTCGCCAGGTTGGCCGGCTTCACGGTAGGCCAGGCCGAAGTGCGACCAGCGCAGCCCGTAGCGCGAGAGATCTTGCCCGGCGCGCGCCAGCACCACCACGCCAGCGCCGCTGTCGTCCAGCGCCTGGGCCGTGCGCGCGGCGAGCTCGAGACCACGCTGCACGCTGCGCGTATCGGGCAGTTTGGTTTCGCAGCTGCGCCCCGCGTGGGCTGAGGCGCTAACGCACAACAGGAGCGTGATGAGAAGGCGCTTCATCGCGTGCCGTTTCATCGCGTCACCCGCTCGTGGTGCAACAAGGCGCGGCCAAGTTGATTGGGCACGAAGGCAATGACCTTGCCCGCCGCCGAGAGCACCCAGCCCGCCGAGACGGCGGTGACGAGCACTGCGCTGCCGACCAGCAGCGACGCACCGCGTGCCACGTCGGCACTGAGCATCACGCTGCCACGCACGCCGTCGGACGCGCGCTCCAGCACCCACACCGTGCCACTTGCGCTGGCTTCGACGGCGACGACGGTGAGTGCGGCGCCGGCCGAGAGCAGCGCCACGGGTGCGGCCACCGACACGGCGATGGGCAGCATCGACAGGGCGGAAAGTTCAGAGCCGCTGCTGGGGCCGTGGGCGAGCGCGGGTGGCGCGATGGCGACGCACAGTGCGAGAGCAACGAGCCTGCGCGACATCAGCTTGGTCTTGAGCATCATGGTGGCCTTGGGGTTGAACACGGCGTGATGCTGCGACGGCGGCTTGCCGGTATCAAGGTTTTCCAGGGATGTCGCGGCGGGTGGGCTTTGAAGTATCGTTTGCTGATACTGGGTGCGGTGCTCGCATTCAACCCCCTCCCCAACCCTCCCCCTGCGAGGGGGAGGGAGAAAACACACATGAGCACGTCCGCCGATCTTGTCGTCGCCCTCAAAGCCGAGCTGCGCCGCAGTGGCATCACTTACGCCGCACTCGCGCGTGAGCTGGGCATCGCCGAGTCCAGCGTCAAGCGCATCTTTGCGAAGGGCGACATGCCACTGTCGCGCATCGACGCGGTGTTGGCAGTGTTGAAGATGGACTTCGCCGAGCTCGCGCAGCAAGTCGTGCACGCGCAGCCGCTGCGCAAGGAGCTCACAGTGGAGCAAGAGCGCGCGGTGGTCGCCGATCGAAAACTCTTGCTGGTGGCCATATGCAGCATGAGCCAGTGGACGGCCGAGCAGATGCTGGGCGCCTACAAGCTCAGCGAGGCCGAGGTCGTGCGCTACCTGACGCAGCTCGACCGCCTGGGCATCATCGAGCTGCGCGCCATGAACCGCTACCGGCTCAAGCTCGACAAGACGTTCCGCTGGCGCGCCAAGGGCCCGGTGATGGCCTTCTTTCGCAAGGATGTCGTGCCCGATTACTTCAGCGGCGGCTTCGACGGCGACGGCGAAATGCTGATGCTGGTGCACGGCCAGATCGGCCACGCGCTGGCCGGCACGTTTGCCGAACGCCTGCACCGCCTGGGCCAAGACTTCGCGCAGCAGCACCTGGCCGACCAGAAGCTGCCCGCTGACAAGAAAGACGCCTACACGCTGGTGGTGGGCATGCGCTCGTGGCTCTTCGCGGCGTTTCGTGATCTCAAGCGGCTGCCGCCTTGAAGGCGCGGCGCAGCGTGGCCGCGCAAAGATCGACCGCCGTGTGCGCTTCGTCGATCACGCGTGACATGGTGATGAAGCCATGCACCTGGCGCTCGAAACAGACGTACTGCGCCTGGTTGCCGGCGGCTGAGAGTGCGTCGGCGTACTGCCGCCCTTCGTCGCGCAGCGGGTCGAACCCGGCCGTCAACACCAGCGCTGGCGGCAGGCCGGCCAGGCTGGGTGCTAACAGCGGAGAGGCGCGCCAATCGCTCCAGCTCGCAGGCTCGCTGATGTAGTGGCGCCGGTAGTAGGCGATGCTGTCCGAGGTCAGCAAGTAGCCCTGGCCGTTGTGCGTGTGCGAAGGCGCGATGGCGCGCATGTCGGTGGCCGGGTAAATGAGCAGCTGCAAGGCCGGCGCCGGTGCGCCCATGTCGCGCAGCATCAGCGCCACCACGGCCGCCAGGTTGCCGCCCGCGCTGTCGCCGCCGATGGCCATGCGCGCGGCGTCCAGCCCCTGCGCCGCGCCGTGTTGCTGCACCCAGCGTGTGGCTGCCAGGCAGTCTTCGGGCGCGGCGGGGAAGCGGTGCTCGGGGCCCATCCGGTAGTCCACCGAAAGCACCGCGATGCCGGCGCCGGCGCAGAGCTGGCGGCACAGCACGTCGTGCGTGTCACGGTCGCCGATGACCCAGCCGCCACCGTGGAAGTACACCAGCGTGGGAAGCATGGTGGCAATCGTTAGCGGCTTGTACAGACGGCAAGGCACAGCGCCTGCCGGCCCCGGGATGTCGAGGTCACACACCGCGCCGATGGGTGGCGGCTCGGGCTGCGTGAAGCTGCGCCGCTCGCGGTACATGCGGCGCGCTTCGTCGGGCGTGAGCGTATGCACCGGCGGCACGGCGAGTTTGATCATCATCTGAATCAGGGCGTGGGCTTGGGGGTCGAGCATCGGGCACCTCTTGCGATGGGTCTCTGTGATGGCAAAGTGTAGGTGTGATGAAACCCGCCGACCCTTGCCCCTGCGGCCATGCCCGCGCTTACCGCAGCTGCTGCGGGCGCTGGCATGAAGGCGAGCTGAAGTCGCAAGCGCCTGACGCCGAAGCCTTGATGCGCTCGCGCTACAGCGCCTACGTGCTGGGCCTGCACGACTACCTGCTGGCAACCTGGCATGCCAGCACGCGCCCGCTGGCGATGGCGCCCGAAGAGACCGGGCTACGCTGGCTGGGGCTAACGGTCAAACACCACGGTGTCATCGACGATGCCCACGCCACCGTGGAGTTCGTGGCCCGCAGCAAGCTCGCTGGCCGCGCGCAGCGGCTGCATGAAGTCAGCCGCTTTGTGTGCGAAGCTGGGCGCTGGTTTTACGTCGACGGCGCGGTCGACTGATCAGGCAAATTCCTGGCGCACCGCCTCGGACATCAGCCGCCGGATGATCCACACGATGAGCCCACAGGCCACCAGCGTCACGAGCATGGCCATCAGCTGCGCGGCCGTGGCCATGCCGCCGAAGACACCCAGCGCCTGTGTGGGCAGCTTGCTCTGGCTGAGCGTGGTCTGCACCAGCGCCTGCACCAGCTCGTGCTGCAACCACAGCCCGCCCAGGTTGGCCAGCACCACCAGCACCAAGAGCGCGATGGCCGTGCGCCGCGCCCATTCCAGGCGCATCAAGAGGCCCACCGCACTGGCCAGCATGGCAATCGAAACCGCCAGCGCCGCGCCCATCAGCCACGGGAGGTAGTCGACCAAGAGGCCAGTCAGCAGCGGCAGCGAGACGCCGCGCCAGGGCTGCGTGAGCGCGCTCACCTCGGCACTGCGCACCAGCGCGCTGGCGATGGCAAGGAGCGCCATCACGATGAAGGCCCAGGCCGTGAGCGTGACAAAGCGTGAGCGCGAA
>JANOJR010000097.1:0-2454 GCA_031418855.1 Rubrivivax sp. | reverse complement strand
TGGTGTTCGGCCACGGCACGCGCCACGCTTAGCGGGTAGTCGGTGAGCTGGCGCAACAAGAGGTGGCCGATGTGCGGATGCACCACCAGTTGCTGGTAGCTCAGCACGTCGAGCTCACGGTCGGCATCGGCCTCGCCGTAGCGCGGGTCGATGTACATCTCACCCAGGTCGTGCAGCAAACCGGCGAGCATGGCTGCGCGTACCTCAACGGTGCTGCCACCTTGGGCCAGCATCAACGTGCCGCACAAGGCCATGGCCTGCACGGCGTGCTCGAAGGCTTGCGGCCGCGAGGCCTGGCCGGCTGTCAGCAGCAACTGCGCCACGCTGTGCAGCGGCAGGTACGCGGCCTCATGCACGATGCGCGCCGCGTGCGGGCGCAAGAGCGCAATGAGCGGTGTGTCGCGTGCCAGCAAGGCTTCGGTGCACAGCACCAGCGAATGCGGCGTGACGCCGTCCTCGGCCATCAAGCAAGTTTCCAGCGGGTTGCGCAGCTGGCGGTCGAGCAGCTTGCGCTGCAAGGCCTGCGAGACGGGCTGGTCGCGCGCCCAGAGCTTCACGCCCGAGAGGTCGAAGATGTCGCGCGAGGCAATGATGCTTTTGGTCTCGCTGGCGTCAAGGATGACGGCCAGGGCGTGCGGGTTGGCGCTGGTGAAGTCGGCGATCGGGATGTTCGGCAAGGTAGCGGCGGTGGCGTTCATGCAAGGCTCCAATGGGACAGGCTCCCATAGGTTGTCGGCACGCGCCGCTGAAGCTTGAGCCTGAACTCGTTACCAGGTGAAGCCGCGCCCAGGTGCTGCCGCAAACAAGGCCCGCGTGTAGGCATGCTCAGGTCTAGCGAAGACGCGGTGCGCCGGGCCGTACTCCACCACCTCGCCTTGCGACATCACGGCCAGAAAGTCGCACACCTGCGAGGCCACGCGCAGGTCATGCGTGATGAAGAGCATGGCCAGATTCAGGCGTGCGCGGATCTCTTCGAAGAGGCGCAGCACCTGCGCCTGTACCGAGACGTCCAGGGCTGAGACCGCCTCGTCGGCAATCAGCAGCTCGGGCTCCATCATCAGCGCACGCGCAATGCAAATGCGCTGGCGCTGGCCGCCGCTGAACTGGTGCGGATAACGCGCCATGGCGCTGGCGTCCATGCGCACAAGGTCGAGCAGGCCGTGCGCGCGCTGCATGGCCTCGGCACGCGAGAGGCCGTAATTCATCGGTCCTTCGATCAAGGCCTGGCCGACGTTGCGCCGTGGGTTGAGCGAGCGGTAGGGGTCCTGGAAGACGATCTGCACGCGCCGGCGCAAGGGGCGCAGTTGCGCGGCGGGCATCAGCGCGATGTCGTCACCACCCAGCCGCACTTCGCCGCTGCTGGGGTCGATCAAGCGCACCACACAGCGCGCCACCGTGCTCTTGCCCGAGCCCGATTCGCCCACGATGCCCAGCGTCTGGCCACGGCGAATCTCGAAGTTGACATCCTTGGCCGCATGCACCGTGCGCCGCTTGCCAAACCAGCTCTTGTCGTCGTAGGTCTTGGCAAGTTTGCGCACCGACAAGACCACCGGTGCTGTGGTGTCGACCGGGCGCTCTAACACCCGAAGCGTAGGCACACTGGCCATCAAGAGCTTGGTGTAGTCGTGTTGCGGGCGGCGCAGCACGTCTTCCTTTTTACCCAGCTCCACCAGTTCACCCAGGCGCAGCACGGCCACGCGGTGTGCCACCTCCGCCACCACGCCGAAGTCGTGCGTGATAAAGAGCACGCCGGTGCCGTGCCTGCCTTGCAGCTCGGTGATGAGCTTCAAGATTTGCGCCTGCGTGGTGACGTCCAGCGCGGTGGTGGGCTCGTCGGCGATGAGCAGCACGGGGTCGAGCACCAAGGCCATGGCGATCATGATGCGCTGGCGCTGGCCGCCCGAGAGCTGGTGCGGGTAGCTCGCCACCATGCGCTCGGGGTCGGGCAGCAGCACTTCGCGCAAGATGGCCAGCACCTTGGCGGCACGCTCGCTGGGTGTGAGTTGGGTGTGCTGGCGCAGCACTTCGTCGAGCTGGTCGCCGCAGCTCATGACCGGGTTCAGCGCCGTCATCGGCTCTTGAAAGATCATCGACATGCGCGTGGCACGCAGCTCACGCAGGCGACTCAGCGGCGCATGGGTGATGTCTTCGCCTTCGAGCAGGATCTGCCCTGCCGTCACCGGCAGTTGGCGTGGCAGCAGGCCCATCACGCTTTGTGCGATGACCGATTTGCCTGAGCCGGATTCGCCCACCAAGCAGAGGATTTCGCCACGGCCTACCGTGAAGCTGACTTTGCTAACGGCCGAAGTGCGGTCACCGCCGCTGGGCAGGGCGATGCTGAGGTTTTGGACCTGGAGGATTGGGGGCGGGGTCATGGTTGGCATGGCGGGCATTCGACCCCCACCCCTGCCCTCCCCCTTGCAGGGGGAGGGAGTAAGTCAAGCTCCCTCCGCC
>JANOJR010000096.1:0-3805 GCA_031418855.1 Rubrivivax sp. | reverse complement strand
GCCATGGCTAACGACGATGCGTTGCTGACAGCGGCCAGCCACGTCTTCGACGCGCTCTTCGCGAGTTTTGAGAAAGAAGCCAAGGCATGAACGCCCAAGAGCCGCCCGCGCCGGTGAGCTTTGGCGAGGCGCTGCGCTTCTGGCTCAAGCTCGGCTTCATCAGCTTCGGCGGGCCCGCCGGGCAGATTGCCATCATGCACAGCGAGCTCGTCGAGCGCCGGCGCTGGATCAGCGAGAAGCGTTTCTTGCACGCGCTGAACTACTGCATGCTGTTGCCCGGACCCGAAGCGCAGCAGCTCGCCACGTATATCGGCTGGCTGATGCACCGCACCTGGGGCGGCATCGTGGCTGGCGCGCTCTTTGTGCTGCCCTCGTTTTTCATCCTCGTGGCACTCAGCTGGATCTACCTGCGCTTTGGTGACTTGCCTGTCGTGGCCGGCATCTTCTACGGCATCAAGCCCGCCGTGACGGCGCTGGTGCTGCACGCCGCGCACCGCATCGGCACGCGCGCGCTGAAGAACCGCTGGATGTGGGGCATCGCCGCGCTCGCGTTTGTGGCCATCTTCGCGTTGGACACACCGTTCCCTGTGATCGTGCTGGCCGCTGCACTCATCGGCCACTTCGGTGCGCGTGTTGCGCCGCAGGTTTTCGCCCTCGGCGGCGGGCATGGCGGCGCGCAAAAGAGCTATGGCGCCGCTCTCATTGACGACAGCACGCCGACGCCGGCACACGCACGCTTCTCGCGTTCGCACCTGATCAAGGTGTTGGCCGTTGGCCTAGCGCTATGGCTGGTGGCCACGGTCGCGTTGGTCGCCACGCACGGCATTGAGGGCACGCTCACGCAGATGGGCTGGTTCTTCACCAAGGCTGCGCTGCTGACCTTCGGCGGCGCTTACGCCGTGCTGCCCTACGTTTACCAAGGTGCAGTGGAACACCACCATTGGCTCAGCGCCACGCAGATGATCGACGGCCTGGCCTTGGGTGAAACGACGCCGGGCCCGCTGATCATGGTGGTGGCCTTTGTCGGTTTCGTCGGCGGCTGGGCCAAGGCGGTACTCGGGCCCGACGCGCTCTTTGCCGGCGCGGCACTCGCGGCCACGGTGGTCACCTTCTTCACCTTCTTGCCGTCCTTTGTGTTCATCCTGGCCGGCGGCCCGGCGGTGGAGGCTACGCACGGCAAGCTCGGCTTCACAGCGCCGCTGTCAGCGATCACCGCAGCGGTGGTCGGCGTGATCCTCAACCTGGCGCTGTTCTTCGCGTACCACGTGCTCTGGCCGAAGGGTTGGGGCGGCCATTTCGATGCCATCTCCGCACTCATCACCGTGGCCGCCGCCGTAGCGCTGTTTCGCTTCAAGCTCGGCGTGTTGCCGCTGCTTGGCGCCTGCGCCGCCGTAGGCTTGACCATCACGCTGCTCGCACCGTCACTTCGTTGAAAGGCACACCATGCACGCACACATCGACCCTTTGCCTTTTGATGCCGACACTTTGCGCGCGCTGCAAGCCACCAGCCTTGGTGGTGACGGCACCGTCATGGAGCCCGCCTGTGCGCTGGCCTTGCAAGCCAACTTCGGCAGCGTGGAGCGCTGGCGCGAGGCGTTCGCGGCCATGGGCCATGCCCACGCCGGCGGCCCAGGCTGGGTGGTGCTAACGTTCAACGTACGCGAAGGCAGCCTTGGCAATGTCTGGTTGGCCGACCCCGCCCTCGCAGCTGCCGACACGATCCCGATCCTGGCGCTGGACATGGTCCAGCCCGCTCATCACGGGGACTCCCGCGCCAACGTTGACGCCTTCCTGGCCAACATCAACTGGGCCGCCGTCTACGCGCGCTATCAGCACGCCGTGCATGCCGCCAGCGAGCCGCTGGCGGTGGCCAGCATCGAAGGCGCCACGCTGCTGGACGTGCGCCGCGCCGGCGTCTTCGACAAAGCCAGCACCATGATCCCCGGCGCGGCCTGGAAAGACCCGGCTGACGTGGCGCAGTGGGCGCAGGCCTTGCCGCGCGATCGCGATGTCGTCGTCTACTGCGTCTACGGCCACGAAGTCGGCCGCGCCACCGCCATGCGCCTGCGCGCGGCTGGCCTCAAGGCGCGCTTCCTCGAAGGCGGCATCGACGCCTGGCAAACCGCCGGGCAGCCGCTAACGGCTAAAGGTAGCGTGACATGAACCCGCAGGCGCCACGCGCCACTGCCACGCGTGTGCTGACGCGTGGCGACGTGGCCGCGCTGATGTCGCCGCAGGACTACCTCGACGCCGTGCGCGACGGTTTTGCCGCGCTCGCACAAGGCCATGCCGTGGCACCTGAGCCCTTGCATGTGGCCTCAGAGCATGGCGGCTTTCACGCCAAGGCGGCGTCTTACTCCTCCGTATTAAACAAGCCCGCGCGCTCCTTCGTGGCGCTGAAGTTCAACGCCAACATGCCCGGCAACGGCGCGATGTTTGGCCTGCCCACGATCCAGGGCGCGCTCTTGCTGTGCAACAGTGACAACGGCCAGCTGCTCGCGGTCATGGATTCGACCGAGCTCACGCTGCGCCGCACGGCGGCGGCCACGGCGCTGGCCGCCCAACATCTGGCCAGGCCGGATGCGGCCACGCTGGCCGTCTGCGGCTGCGGTGCGCAGGCCCTGCCGCAAGTCGAGGCCTTGCTGCAGGTGCTGCCGCTGCGGCGTATTCGGCTGTGGGACATCGACAGTGCAAAGTCGCATGCGCTGCGCGACGTGCTGGTGGCGCGCGGTGGCCTGGACGTGGCCGCAGCCGCGAGCGTGCGCGAGGCCACGGGCGAGGCGGACGTCATCGTCACCTGCACCGTCTCGCGCACGGCCTGGCTCTCGCGCGACGACGTGAGGCCGGGCACCTTCATCGCCGCGGTGGGCGCCGACAGCCCGAGCAAGAGCGAAGTCGCGCCGGGCCTGATGGCCGCCGCCAAGGTCGTGGTCGACTCCATCGCGCAATGCGCCGTGATGGGCGACCTGCACCACGCCGTCGCGGCCGGCGCCATGCGCGCAGATCAGGTGCATGCCGAGCTCGGCCAGCTGGTGCTCGGCACACGGCCCGGGCGCAGCGCGCGCGACGAGATCTGCATCTTCGACTCGACAGGCGTGGCCGTGCAAGACGCGGCCAGTGCCGCGATGGTCTATGCGCGGGCCAACGAGCGTGGTGTCGGCGCGCTCATCGACTTCGCGGGCGACGGCCCCGCACCAACCTGAGAACGCCATGAAATGGATCACCCGCGAACGCCCGAAGATCGACCGCATTGCCTGCCCGTGGTTGATCCAGCGCTTCATCGACCCCGGGGCGGAATTCCTCTATGTGCCCAGCGCGGATGTGCTGCGTGTGGCCAGCGAGACCGGCGCCACGCCGTACGACATTCCCGGCGTGGAGATGACGCATGTGGGCGAGCTGTGCAGCTTCGACGCGTTCATCGGCAAATATCAGCTCGCCGACCCCGCACTGCGCCAGCTCGCCAGCATCGTGCGCGGCGCCGACACCTCGCGGCTTGAGCTCACGCCGCAATCGGCAGGGCTCTACGCCATCTCGCTGGGCTTGTCGGCCGTCTACCGCGACGACCACGAGATGCTGCGCCACGGGCTGGTGGTGTACGAGGCGCTGTATGCCTGGTGCGTGTCGTGCCAGGGCGAGACGCATGCGTGGCCGCCGAAGGTGGGGTGAGCGTGCCTCAGCCGGCCGCCTCAAATGCCTGCCGCACCCAGCCCAGCAACTGCGCGTCGACCTCCGCGGCCGTGCTAATGCGCATGGTGTACTGACACATGCCGCCCGGCGGCATGGCCTTCAGCCGCCCACTCGCCGG
>JANOJR010000095.1:0-2240 GCA_031418855.1 Rubrivivax sp. | reverse complement strand
TCTGTTTTTTCACTTTGTTTTTTTGGGTGGGCCCCGGGGGGGGGGGGGGGGGGGGGGGGGGCCGGCCGGGGGGGGCCGGGGCGGCCGCGGCCAGGTTGGCGATGTAGCTCAGGCGCGAGTTGGTGTTCAGGCTGATGGAATACGGGTCGGTGACGCGGTTGCGCACCCAGCCCGTGCCGCGCACGAAGACGTCGACCAGGTAGCTGTAGTAGAGGCCGGACAAGTCGCCGCGTTGGCGCAGCTGCCACACGCCGGTGCTGGCGTCACGCTGCATGGGCAACACGCTGCGGGCGGGGCCGTCGGCGGTGTCGTGCAGGCACAGTGCCACGCTGCGCGCGGTGGGTGCCCACAACTTCCACTGCGTGGCGCCGCGCTGGATGCTTACGCCCAAATCGCTGGCGTTCTCGGCGCGCGCGTACAGATCGTCCAGCGCGCCAGCAACTTGCACGCTGGTGGCGGCGATCAGCTCGCCTTGGGCGGACTCTTGTACCAGCGCGAGCTGGCCGCGGTGCCAGTTGCGCAACTTGTGTGCATCACGCGCGGCGACTTGCAGCGGCAGGGCAGGGCCGAGGTACTGATAACGCGCATCACGAGCGGTGTCGCTTGGAAGCACGGCGAGCGTCATTGCGCCGTCATGTCCGGCCACGCGCTGGCCCGGTGCCAGGCGCAGCGTGCCGGCGGCCGAATGAACGAGGCGAAAGCGGTTGTTGCCGGCGCTCTTGCCCACCCATAGCAGACGGCTGGCTCCCGTCCACACGGCGCTGGCGTCGATGGCCGCGGCGGGGTGCAGCAGCTGCGCGAACGCGCTAGCGTCGCAAGCCTGCTTCAGCGCGGCTTGGGCCTGCGCCGTCAGGGGTGCCACGAGCACGCAAAGAAGCAGCGGCAGAAGGCTTCGCAAGGCAGGTCCGATCAGCGTGAACAGGCGCAATACCGCGCGCTGGGGATCGTAGCAAAGCTACAGCCAACATCCATCGGTGCTGGTGCTCAGACAAAGCTTTGGCCGAGCGTCGGCCAGCGGGCATGTAGGTTTGCTACATGTTCGGGCTGTCCGTCAAGACCATGCGCAGCGCGCGGACGGTTGTCGCTTCGTCCTGCTCAAATCCATTTCGTGCCGGCATCTGGCCACTTGATCGCAGCACGTCATCGCCGTCGAGACTTGCTGACAACATCGCGACCCGTCGCACACACCAGCCCACCGGAGCCACCCGATGTTGAGCATCACCTCGCTGTCCCACGTCTACGCCAACGGCACGCGCGCACTCGACGATGTCTCATTGCAGATCCCGCGTGGCATGTTTGGCCTGCTCGGGCCCAACGGCGCGGGCAAGTCGACGCTGATGCGCTGCATCGCAACGCTGCAGTCCCCTAGCAGCGGCGCCATTCAGTTCGGTGACATCGACGTCATCCGCCAACCCGAGGCGCTGCGCGCCAAGCTGGGCTACCTGCCGCAGGACTTCGGCGTCTACCCGCGTGTCTCGGCCTTCGATCTTCTCGACCACCTGGCGGTGCTCAAGGGCATCGCCGTGCGCGGCGAGCGCAAAGAGACGGTGGAGCGGCTCTTGCAGCAGGTCAACCTGTGGGACGTGCGCAAGAAGGCCGTGGCCGGCTTCTCGGGCGGCATGCGTCAGCGCTTTGGCATCGCGCAGGCGCTGATCGGCAACCCGCAGCTCATCATCGTGGACGAACCCACGGCCGGGCTGGACCCCGAAGAGCGCAACCGCTTCAACAACCTGCTGGTGGAGATCGGCGAAAGCGTGGTGGTGATCCTCTCCACGCACATCGTCGACGACGTCACCGACCTGTGTTCGCGCATGGCCATCCTGGCCGGCGGGCGCATCGTCGCCAGTGGCCAACCCCGGGAGTTGATCGACGCCATGCAGGGCCGCGTCTGGGCCAGCGCGATTGAGCGCGGCGAGCTCGACGCGTACCGCGCGCGCATGAACGTCATCGCCACGCGCTTGCGCGAAGGCCGCACGGTGATCCACGTCGAAGCCGCACACACACCGGGGCCGGGCTTCATGCCGATCACGGCCGGGCTGGAAGATGTTTACTTCGCCACCCTCATGGCCCAGCGCAGCAGCGTTGCGGCAGTAGCCTGAGGTCGGCAGCATGTTCACCAAGATCGCTGCGTTCGAGCTGCGCTACCAGCTCAAGAGCCCCGTCTTCTGGATCGGCTTCCTGATCTTTTTCCTGCTGGCCTTTGGCGCCACCACGATGGAAGAGATCCAGATCGGCGCGCG
>JANOJR010000094.1:0-14868 GCA_031418855.1 Rubrivivax sp. | reverse complement strand
GTCAACGGCGGGGTGGATGGGGCAGTGTGCTCAACCAAGCTGGAGGCTGCAAAAACAAGCAGCGCCCTGTATGGTGCGCCGCCCGCAAGAACAGCCGTTTGATGGCGCGCCTTGCCAAGCCCATTCCGGCAGCAGGCGTGCACCCTAGTGAGACCCTCATGAAGACCTTCAGCGCCAAACCGGCCGAGGTGAAGCACGAGTGGTTTGTGATTGACGCCACCGACAAGGTGCTCGGACGTGTTGCCAGCGAAGTGGCACTCCGTTTACGCGGCAAGCACAAGGCCATCTACACGCCTCACGTCGACACCGGTGATTTCATCGTCATCGTCAACGCCGAAAAGATCCGCGTCACCGGCGCCAAAGCCACCGACAAGATCTACTACCGCCACTCGGGCTACCCCGGCGGCATCTACGCCACGCCGTTCAAGGACATGCAGGCCAAGCACCCCGGTCGCGCCCTTGAAAAAGCCGTCAAAGGCATGCTGCCCAAGGGCCCGCTGGGCTACGCGATGATCAAGAAGCTGAAGGTTTATGCCGGTGCCACGCACCCGCATACCGCGCAGCAGCCCAAGACACTGGACCTCTGAGGACACGCTGATGATCGGACCATGGAACTACGGCACCGGCCGCCGCAAATCGTCGGTGGCACGTGTCTTCATCAAGAAGGGCACCGGCCAAATCGTCATCAATGGCAAGACCATCGATGAATACTTTGGTCGCCAGACCTCCATCATGATCGTCAAGCAGCCCCTGCTCTTGACGGCCAATGACGGCGCGTTTGACATCAAGATCAACGTGCATGGCGGTGGTGAATCTGGCCAGGCCGGCGCTGTGCGCCATGGCATCACGCGCGCCTTGATCGACTACGACACTGCGCTCAAGCCTGATCTGAGCCGTGCCGGCTTCGTGACGCGTGACGCGCGCGAAGTCGAGCGCAAGAAGGTCGGCTTGCACGGCGCCCGCCGTCGTAAGCAGTTCAGCAAGCGCTAAACACGCACTGTGGTCCCGGCGTGCACGCGCACGCTGGCGACTCACAAACCCATGCGCTGGAAACTGCTGCGTCGAAGGCTCTCGGTCAGTGCACCGAGGATGATCGTGCGCAGCCACCTGCCCTGGCCTTTGCGCTGGGCCGTGGTGGCCGTGATGCTCGGCTTCTCGGCTGCGTTGGCGTTGTGGGCCTTCGAGTTCGGCAAGGACATCGCTGGCCTCGATCGCGACGCCAAGGACGAACTGGCACAGCTGCGTAGCGAAGTCACCAAGCTGCGTGCGGACCACGCGCAGGCACAGTCAATTACCAACACCTCCGAGAGCCTGCTCAAAGCGGAGCGCGTCACGCAAGATCGCCTGGCGCAACAGGTGCGCCAGCTCGAAGGCGAGCGCCAATCCCTGCAGGCCGATCTGGGCTTCTTCGAAAACCTGATGCCGGTCGCCGGCGACGCGCTCCAGGTGCGTGGCTTGCAAGCCAAGGCCCAGGCGCCCGGGCAGCTGCGCTACCAGATGCTGGTGATGCAGGCTGACAAGAGCGCCGTCGAGTTCGTCGGTCGATACGAAATGATGCTGGTGGGAACGCGCGAGGGCCGGCCCTGGTCACAGTCCATGCCCGGCGGCGCCCTACCGTTGCAGTTCAAGCAGTACCGACGGGTGGAAGGTGCCATTGAGCACCCTGCCGAGGCCGTGATAAAAACCGTGCAAGCCAGGGTCGTTGACAACAAGGGCGCCGTGCGCGCCACGCAAACGTTCAAGCTTTAAGCTGCCGTTGAGCGGCGGCACTGCTACCCAACAGGAGAAGACCAGTGTGGTTCAACAAGAAGAAGGCGCCGCCCATCCGCAGCCTGATCGGTGAGGGCATGTTGGTGCGCGGCGAGTTGCGTTTTGCCGAAGGCCTGCGCATCGACGGTGAAGTTTTCGGGGATGTCATGGCCGAAGGCGCGCATAGCTTGCTTATCGTCAGTGAAAATGCCCGCATCCACGGCAAGGTCAGGGCCAGCCATGTGATCATCAACGGCGAAATCAAAGGCCCCGTGCAATGCGACGAGATGCTGGAGTTGCAACCCAAGGCGCGCATCACGGGTGACGTGCGTTATGAGTTGCTGGAGATGCATGTCGGCGCCGTCATCGACGGTGAGCTCAGGCCGCTGAAGCATGGCGAGAAACCAGCCTTGAAGCTGGCCGCATCGAACGAAGTCTGAATATCCGTAGTTGCCGTACCCAGGAGTTGCCACCATGAATGCGATTGCACAAACATTGCCCCCGTCCATCGACATGCCGCCCGCGCCGCTGGTCTTTACGGACAGTGCGGCCGACAAGGTCAAGCAGCTTGTCGACGAAGAAGGCAACCCGGAATTGAAGCTGCGCGTCTTCGTGCAAGGCGGCGGCTGCTCAGGCTTCCAATACGGTTTCACGTTCGATGAAGCCGTCAACGAAGACGATACGCAGATGGCCAAGAACGGTGTCACGCTGCTTATCGACGCCATGAGCCTGCAGTACCTCATGGGCGCCGAGATCGACTACAAAGAAGACCTGCAAGGCGCGCAGTTCGTGATCAAGAACCCCAATGCCACCACCACTTGCGGCTGCGGGTCGTCGTTCTCAGCCTGAGCCAGGGCGCCAAACCCTTGCGATGCGGCGGCCTACGGGCCGCCGCGGTCGTTTTAGCGGGGTGACGACGCTGGATACATCGCGCCCAGCACCCGTGGCCCGAGCGCGCCGGTGACGGTGGGCAAGTTGCCGGGCCGGCGCAGCACATGGGCGCGCGCCAGCCAGGCAAAGGCCAGCGCTTCGATCTGGTCTGGCGGCGCACCGCGCGCGGCCGTGCTGGCAACGGTCACGCCCGGCAGCAGTGCCGCCAAGCGCTGCATCAGGAAGCCGTTGTGCGCGCCGCCGCCGCATACCAGCAGCTCCATCGCGCCGACGCCGAACTCGCGCGCCGATTGCGCGGCGGTATGCGCCGTCAACTCGGTCAGCGTGGCCATGACGTTTGCCCCGTCGGGCGCTGCACCCAGGGCGGCGAGATGCCGCGTCAGCCAAGCCGGATGGAACAGATCGCGCCCGGTGCTCTTGGGTGGCGGCAGCGCGAAGTAGGGCTCCGCCAACATGCTTTGCAGCAGCGCAGGCAGCACCTGGCCGCTGGCCGCCCACGCGCCGTCGCGATCGAAGCTTTGGCCACGGTGGAGCTGGCACCAATGGTCCATCAAGGCATTGCCCGGCCCGCAGTCGAAACCAAGCACCTCGCGGGTGCCGCCCAAGACGCTGAGGTTGGCGATGCCACCGATGTTCAACACCAGCACGATCTGGCCGGGGCGGGCAAAGCGCGCGGCGTGGAAGGCGGGCGCCAGCGGCGCGGCCTGGCCGCCTGCGGCGAGGTCGCCACTTCGGAAATCGCACACGGTGTCGATGCCGCTGAGTTCAGCAAGCAGCGCGCCGTTGAAGAGCTGCAGCGTGTAGCCCCTGCCGTCAAATTCGCGCGGGCGATGGCGCACGGTTTGGCCGTGCGCGCCGATGGCACAGATCTGTGTCGCTGTGACCCCGGCTGTGGTCAGCAGTTGTTGCACGCACTGCGCGTACAAGGCCGCCAGCGCGTTGGCGCCGAGTGCAGCGCGGTGCAGTTCGTTGTCGCCCCGCTGGTTCAGCGCCAGCAGCTCGTCATGCAGGGGTGGTGGCATGGGCATGTGGGCATGCGCCAGCGACGACATGGTCGCCTCGCCATGGTCGTCGAAGTCGACCACCACGCCGTCCACGCCGTCCAGCGAGGTGCCGGACATGAGGCCGATATAGAGCGCCATCGCGCCACGCGCGCGGTAGGTGGCTACTCGAAGCGCGCGGCGCGCCCGATCGCTGTGCTGGCCATGGTCTCGGCCACGTCGAGCTTGACCAGAAGCGTCTTGGCGACTTCTGCAAAGCGACCGCGCGAGGCTGCGTCGAGCTGCACCGTCTCGGATGCCTTGGCGACCTGCAGGGGGTCTTGGTGCGCGCCGGCAATGCGGAATTCGAAATGCAGGTGCGGCCCGGTTGACCAGCCGGTGCTGCCCACCGCGCCGATGCGGTGACCTTGTGCGACACGATCGCCCTTTTTCACGTGCATCGCGCTCAAGTGGGCGTAAAGCGTGCTGCGCTGATTGCCGTGCTTGACCTCCACCACATTGCCGTAGCCGTTTTGCCAGCCGGCAAACTCGACGACGCCGTCACCCACCACGCGCACCGGCGTGCCCGTGGGTGCGCCGTAGTCCACGCCCAGGTGGGCGCGCCAGCGTTGCAAGAGCGGGTGGAAACGCTGGGCAAAGCCCGAAGTCACGCGCGAAAACTCCATCGGGCTGGCCAGGAACGAGCGCTTCTTGCTGCTGCCGTCCAGGCCGAAATAGCCACCGCGCGTGCCCTGCGCTGCCGCAAACCACAGCGCGTGGTGCACACGCTTGCCGTTGACGAATTCGGCGGCGAGGATGCGTCCGGCGCCTTCACTCCAAGGCACGGGATGGTCGTCGGCCGAGAGGCCCTCGAAGACGACGCTGAAGGTGTCGCCCTTGCGCAGTTCACGGTGGAAGTCGATGTCGGTCGAGAAGATCTCGGCCAGCTGTGCGGCCACGGCGTCGGGCAGGCGCGCTTCGTCGGTCGCGGCAAAAAGCGAGCTCGTGATGGTGCCGCTGGCCAGGCGCATGTGCGTCGAGTAGGTGCCCAGCTGGGACTTGACTTCAAAGCCTTCACCCGAGCGCAGGATGCTCAGCCGAGTGAAGTGGGTCTTGCTGAGATCAGGCTGCTCGGCGTTGTTTTCCGTCGGGTAGCGCGCCACCAGTTCTTGCAGCCTGCCGTCGTTGCCAACGCGCGCTTGCAGCATCTTGCCGCGGCCGCTGAGCAGCTTGCGGGCTAGCGTGTCGCTGCGCAGGAAGGCTGCGGCGCTGGCATCGGCGACACCCAGCCTGCGCAAGAGCCCTTCGGCACTGTCGTTGCCGCGAGTCACATCGCTGCGCCATAGCGACAGCTCAACTTGCGACAGCGCCAGCGTCTGCTCGCCCACGCCAGACACGTCCACGCTCTCGCTGATCCAGCGCTGCGGCAGCTGTGCGGCATCGGGCGCCAGTGGCGCGATGCCGAAGGCCGTGATGCCAAAGCCGGCTAGTGCCGTGACCAAGCCCACCGTGACAGCACGGCGGTACTGCTTCAGCTTCAATGCGGCTCGTGCCAGGCGATGACCAAGAGAAGAAAGCAACCGTTGGGTTCCTGCGGAAGGCACGGACCATGCGGCGAATGGGTTCACTGCAAGGCCAAAGCGGTGGTCAAACAAGGCCGACACGGTCTTGGTGGCGGCGTGCTGGGCGGGGCGTCCACTAGAATCTGCCGCACCTCACCGGAGGTGGCGCCAGCCTAAGAAACCCAAGGCTTGATGCCCCTGGTTGCCCTTGGTGGAACGAGCGGCGAGTATAGCCAGCGCCACCTGCTTGGCATCCAAGTAAACCCCGAAGCTGCGGCTTCTTCCCAGCGCCCACACCATGCCGGTTAACCCCCTTCCAATTTCCGACCGCGTCAATGAGGCGATGGCGCTGTCGTTGCGCGGTTGCGAGGAGTTGCTGCCTGAAGCCGACTGGTTGCAGAAACTTGCGCGCAGCGAAGCCACCGGCAAGCCGCTGCGCATCAAGTTCGGCCTGGACCCGACGGCGCCAGACTTGCATCTCGGGCACACGGTGGTGTTCAACAAGATGCGTCAGTTACAAGACTTGGGGCATGTGGTGATCCCGCTGATCGGTGACTTCACCTCGATGATCGGCGACCCTTCAGGCCGCAACAGCACGCGCCCGGCGCTCACGCGCGAGCAGATCGAGGCCAATGCCACCACCTACTTCGAGCAGATCAGTTTGGTGCTGGACATCAGCCGCGCCGAGGTTCGCTACAACAGCGAGTGGAGCGACCCGCTGGGTGCGCGCGGATTGATCCACCTCGCAGCGCGCTACACCGTGGCGCGCATGATGGAGCGCGACGACTTCGCTAGGCGTTTTGCCGGCAACACGCCCATTTCCGTGCACGAGTTTCTCTACCCGTTGATGCAAGGCTTTGACTCGGTAGCGCTCAAGAGCGACCTCGAACTCGGTGGCAGCGACCAGAAGTTCAACCTGTTGGTGGGCCGTCACTTACAGCAAGAGTACGGCCAGGAGCCGCAGTGCATCCTTACGATGCCGCTGCTGGAGGGCTTGGACGGCGTCGAGAAGATGTCCAAAAGCAAGGGCAACTACGTCGGCATCACTGAGCCGGCGAACACCATGTTTGCCAAGGTGCTGTCGATCAGCGACACCTTGATGTGGCGCTGGTTCACGCTTTTGTCGTTCCGTCCCGAGTCTGAGATTGCCGCGCTGAAGGTTGAAGTGGCGGCCGGGCGCAACCCCAAAGACGCCAAGGTGATGCTGGCCAAAGAGATCACCACGCGCTTCCACAACCGCGCGGCGGCGGATGCCGCGGAAGACGACTTCCAGCGCCGCGCTGCAGGTGGCGTGCCGGACGACATCCCCGAGCTTGCGCTGGGCGGCGCGCCGCTGTCCATTGGCGCCTTGCTCAAGCAGGCGGGCCTGGCGCCGAGTGCGAGCGAAGCGCTGCGCCTGGTCGAACAGGGCGGCGTGCGTATCGACGGTGTGGTCATCAGCGACAAAGCCTTGAAGGTGGCGGCCGGCAGCTTTGTCGTGCAGGTGGGCAAGCGCAAATTCGCGCGCATCACGCTCAGCGTTTGAGTTGACCCGGCTGCGCCAGCCCATGCAGGTCAGCGCCTACCTCAAGCTCTCGGTCGCGGTCGCGCTGGCCACCATTGCGCTGAAGACGCTGGCCTGGTGGGTCAGCGGCTCGGTGAGTTTGTTGTCTGATGCCCTGGAATCGCTGGTCAACCTGGCCGGCGCCATCTTCGCGCTGATGATGGTCACGCTGGCGGCGCGCCCGCCCGACGACGAGCACCCCTATGGCCACCACAAGGCCGAGTACTTCTCTAGTGGCTTCGAGGGCGTGCTGATCTTCGCGGCGGCGCTGGCCATCATCTGGGCCGCCGTCGACAGGCTGCTGCACCCGCAGGCGCTGGAAGCGGTGGGACTGGGCATCGCCCTGTCGGTCGTGAGCTCCGTGCTCAACGGCGCGCTGGCCTGGGCCATGCTGCGCAAGGCGCGTGCGCACCGCTCCATCGCGCTGGAGGCCGACGCCCGGCACCTCTACACCGATGTCGTGACCTCTGCCGGCGTGGTGCTCGGTCTGTTTGGCGTGATGGCCACAGGCTGGCTGTGGCTGGACCCACTGCTGGCCATCGTCGTGGCGCTGAACATCATGCGTGAAGGCGTGAGCCTCGTTCGCCGCTCGTCCGAAGGTTTGATGGATCGCGCCGTCGAGCCCGAGACCTTGGCCGAGATCGAGCGCACGCTCGACGTCTTTCGCCACCAGGCCATTCGCTTCGACCACCTGACGACGCGCCGTGCCGGGCAGCGCCGTTTTGTCGACCTGCACATGCACATGCCGTCCAACTGGACGCTGGGCCGCGCGGCGGCGCTGCGCACGTCCGTCGAGCAGGCCTTGATGGCGGCGGTGCCCGGCTTGCGCGCCAGCATTCAGCTGCTGCCGATGAACGTGGAAGCCCACATCGACGATCAGCGGGACCCCCTGTGATCGCACTCGTGCAGCGTGTCAGTGAAGCTGCCGTGTTGGTCGACGGCATCACCGTCGGCGCCATCGCGCATGGCCTCTTGGTGCTGGTCTGCGCCGAGCCCACCGACACAGAGATGCACGCGCAGCGCCTGCTCGACAAGCTGCTCAAGCTGCGCATCTTCAGTGACGACGCCGGCAAGATGAACCGCAGCGTGCAAGACGTGCAGGGCGGCCTGCTCATCGTCTCGCAGTTCACGCTGGTGGCCGACACCTCGGCGGGCAACCGGCCCAGCTTCACCGGCGCCGCGCCTGCCGAGCTTGGGCGGCGCCTCTTTGATCAGCTGCTGAGCCTGGCACGGCAGCGCCACCCGGAGGTGGCGGCCGGCATCTTCGGCGCGGACATGAAAGTCCGCCTCGTCAACGACGGCCCGGTGACGATTCCGCTGCGCGTCGTTTGAGCGTTAGCCGAGACTCAATCTGCGTACTGTCCAGCAGCCTTGATGACGGGGCCCCACTTGGCGATTTCGGCCTCGACAAACTTCTTGTGCTCGGCGCCGTTGTTGCGCGCGTCGTCGATGATCACGGCGCCCAGGGCGAGCTGGTTGCGCACAAAGTTGGCGTCTTTCAAGGCCGCTTTCATGGCGGTGTTGACCTGGTCGACCACGGCCTTGGGGGTGCCCTTGGGTGCGTACAGGCCGTGCCAGATGCTGACGTTGAAGCCCTTCAGGCCCAGCGAGTCGAGCGTTTGCAGTTTGGCCAGCGCCGGTGTGGTCAAGGGCTTGGCGGAGGTCACGGCGAAGGCCTTGACCTTGCCGGCTTCGATCTGCGAGCTGGTGTTGGTGGTCTGGTCGCACATCAGGTCGACCTGCCCGCCGAGCAAGTCGGTCATGGCCGGCGCGGTCCCCTTGTATGGCACGGTGGTCATGTCGATCTTCACGGCCTGCTGGAACAACAAGCCACACAGGTGCGACGCCGCGCCCAGGCCGGCGTTGGCCAGATTGATCTTGCCTTTGTTGGCCTCAAGCCACTTCACGAGCTCGGGGTAGGTGTTGGCGGGCAGCGTGCTGCGGCCGATGAGCGTCATCGGCACGTCGACGACCATGCCGATGTACTCAAAGTCTTCGAGCGTCTTGTAGGGCAGGGTGCGGTACAACGCCGGCGACGTGGCCATGCCGATGTGATGGAAGAGCAAGGTGTAGCCGTCGGGTGAGGCCTTGGCCACACGCGCCGCACCCAGCGTGCCGCCGGCGCCGCCGACGTTTTCGATCAATATCGTCTGGTTGTTGAGACCTTTGCGCAGCGCCTCGCCGAGATCGCGCGCGACCTTGTCGGTGGGGCCGCCGGCGGCAAAGGGCACGACGATGGTGATGGGCTTTTCGGGGTAGGCGGCCAACGCGGTGCCGGCGAACAGGGTCGCGCACAGGGTGGCAACGAGGGTGAGCAGATGCGTCTTCATGGCGGGGTCCAATCGATCAATCAACAAGGACAGAAATGGTAGGTCGCGCTCGCCTATTGGCCTCACGGGAACTACGTATCACCCAAGGCGGATGGGGGCATCGCGGCGGCGCGACTTTCAGTCGTAGCGCCGCGCGTCTTCGATGACCTTGCCGTCGTTGGGCAGGCTGCCTGGTGCCGCCAGCAGCACCTCGCAGCGCAGCTTGGTCAGTTCGCGCACGCTGTGGGTGACGGCCTGGGCCAACCCTTCGGGGGCGGTGGCGGCCTCCACGTGCAGCGTCATGCGGTCGTTGGCCATCTCGCCTTCCACCACCAGGCGCGCGCGCAGCAGCTCGGGGTGGCGCTTGAGCACCTGCGCCACCTGGCTGGGGTGCACGAACATGCCGCGCACCTTGGCCGTCTGGTCGGCGCGACCCATCCAGCCCTTGATGCGCTGATTGCTGCGCCCGCAGGGGGATCTGCCGGCGAGCACGGCGGACAGGTCACCGGTGCCGAAGCGCAGCAGCGGGTATTCCGGGTGCAACACGGTGACCACGACTTCGCCGACCTCACCCTCGGGCAATACATCGCCCGTGCCAGGGCGCACGATCTCGACGACCACACCTTCTTCGACCACCAGGCCTTCGCGCGCGGTGGTCTCAAAGGCGATGACGCCGACGTCGGCGGTGGCGTAGGTTTGGTAGCCCTCGATGCCGCGTTCACGCAGCCAGTCGCGCAGCGAAGGCGGGAAGGCTTCGCCGCTAAGCAAGGCACGCTTGAGCGAAGGCAGCGCGGTGCCCGACTCGGCGGCCTTCTCCAGCAGGATGCGCAGAAAGCTCGGCGTGCCGCAGTAGCCGTCGGGCCGCAAGTCCTGCATGGCTTGCAACTGCAACTCGGTATTGCCCACGCCGCCGGGGAAGACCGTGCAGCCCAGCGCGGCGGCACCGCTTTCCATCATCCACGCACCCGGAGTGAGGTGGTAGCTGAAGCTGTTGTGCACGAGCTGGCCGGCGCGAAAGCCTGCGGCAAACAGGGCGCGCGCCACGCGCCAGTAGTCAGCGCGTGTGCCTTCGGGCTCGTAGATCGGGCCGGGGGACTGGTAGACCCGACGTGCGCCGCTCAAGCCACGTAGGGCGGCCCAGCCGATGGCCGAGTAGCCGCCGAAGGCGTCGCTGCCTCGCTGGGCTTGTTGGCGCTCAAGCAGCTCGTGCTTGCGCGTCACCGGCAGACTAGCTAACGCTGCAAGCGAGGTGACACTGGCGGCATCGATACCCGACAGTGCTTCGGCAATGGCCGGTGTGCGTTGGGCTGCTGCCACCTGCGCCGGCAAGGCGCTGGCCAGCGCGTGCGCGCGCTCGCCAGCACTTCGGGTTTCGAGCAGGTCGAAAAACTCGTTCATGTCACCGCGTCCACGCTCAGCGCCATCAATCTTCTCGCTCCCAGCGCGCCAGGCGCCTTTTCACTTCGTCGATGAACTTGCGTTGCTCGGTGGCGCTGCCGATGCTCACGCGGTCCCATTCGGGCGTGAGCATCAGGCGGCGAGCCAGCTTGCCTTGCAGCTTGTCGCCGTCAAGCGTGAGCTCGATGACGCGCTTGCCCTTGAGCTCAAACCCCGGCCCACGCGCGGCGAGTTTGAGATCACGCAGGCCGCGCTGCAGCTGCACCAGTGCAGCGTCGGCCTTGAAAGGCGGCGGCGCAAAGCCTTCGCTCTCGTCGCTCGCGTCGCTCACGACAACCACCGCTTACGCCGCTTGTAGCTCTTCACGTCGCGAAAGCTCTTTCTGTCACCACCGCCCATGCCGAGGTAGAACTCTTTGACGTCTTCGTTCTCGCGCAGCGATTTGGCTTCGCCGTCCATCACCACGCGGCCGTTCTCCAAGATGTAGCCGTAGTCGGCATAACGCAGCGCCATGTTGGTGTTCTGCTCGGCGAGCAAGAAGGTCACTTTCTCGCGCTGGTTCAGGTCCTTCACGATCTCAAAGACTTCCTGCACGATCTGCGGCGCCAGGCCCATGCTGGGCTCGTCCAGCAGCACCATCTTCGGGTTGGCCATCAGCGCGCGGCCGATGGCGCACATCTGCTGCTCGCCGCCCGAGGTGTAGGCCGCTTGCGAGGTGCGCCGCGTCTTCAGGCGCGGGAAATAGTTGTAGACCTTCTCCAGCGTGGCGGCCACCGCGCCCTTGCCGTCGCGGCGCGTGTAGGCGCCGGTCATCAGGTTGTCTTCAATCGAGAGGTGGGCAAAACAATGCCGGCCTTCCATCACCTGAATCACACCGCGGTTGACCATGTCGGCCGTGCTGAGCTTTTCGATGCGCTCACCCCGCAGTTCGATGCTGCCTTTGGTGACCTCACCACGCTCCCCCGCGAGCAGGTTGCTCACCGCGCGCAGCGTCGTCGTCTTGCCCGCGCCGTTGCCACCCAGCAAGGCCACCACGCTGCCCTCGGGCACCTGCAGCGAGACACCCTTCAAGACGAGGATGACGTGGCTGTAGATGACCTCGATGCCGTTGACGTTGAGAAGGATGTTGCTCATGTTTTTCTCCCTCCCCCTCCCAGGGGGAGGGAGCAAGGCCGGTCAGCTCTGGCAATCGGCCGGGGCGCGGCGCGTCAGCTTCTTCTCAGCGGCGAACTTCTCCGCCGAGGCCTTGACCATCGGTCGGATGATTTGATCATCGGCTTGCAGCCAGTCAGACGACCATGCGAACTTGGCGCCGTCCCAGGTGTGCACACGCGCCCAGGCCGAGCCCATGTGGTCGGCGCAACTCGTCGATACCGGGCGCAGTACGTTCTTGAAGCCCAGGGCGTCGAGCTTGGCTTGCGTGAGGTTCAGGTTCTCGTAACCCCAGCGCGCTTGCTCACCGGTCATGACCTTGCCTTTGCCGAAGCGCTCTTGCGCCGCACGCACGCCTTCGACGGCGAGCATGGCGCCCATCACGCCGCGCATGTAGAGCACCGTGCCGACTTCGTCCTTGGGACCGGCGCCTTCGCTCTTGCCATGCACCTTGGTCAAGATCTCTTTGACGACTGCCGATTCAAACTCGGCACCGTGCTGCATCATGACCGCGCTGTAACCCTTGGCCGCCGCGCCGATGTCGCGCAGATCGGGCTCCGCACCCGACCACCAAGTGCCGAACATCTTGTCGCGCGGGTAGCCCGTGGCAATGGCTTCCTTGATCGCCGTGGGCGTCATCACGCCCCAGGTCTGCATCACCACAAAGTCGGGCCGCTGCTGGCGCACTTGTAGCCAGATGGCCTTTTGCTCGACGCC
Organism: Rubrivivax sp.; assembly: GCA_031418855.1. Taxonomy (GTDB): domain Bacteria; phylum Pseudomonadota; class Gammaproteobacteria; order Burkholderiales; family Burkholderiaceae_C; genus Rubrivivax. Next base: position 2,567 of record JANOJR010000094.1, on the reverse strand, counting down.
GGGCGCCGGCACGGGCAGCAGTTGCAGCGTGAAGCCGTGCGTCGCGGCACGCTCTTGAATGATGGGAAGCAGCTCTTTGCCGAAGGCGCTGTCATGGAAGACGACGGCAATCTTTTTGCCCTTGAGCTTGTCCCAGCCGCCTTCTTTGTTGGCGATGTGCTTGAGCACGGTGTCGCCCGCGACCCAGTAATGGCCGATGAGCGGGAAGTTCCACTTGAAGATGCCGCCGTCGGCGGAGTCGCTGCGGCCGTAGCCCGACGTGATCATGGGGATCTTGTCGCCCGGCACCTTCTCAGTCAGCGCGAAGGTGATGCCAGTGGACAAAGGCTGAAAGACGGTGGCGCCACCGTGCTTGCCCTTCAGGCGCTCGTAGCACTCGACGCCGCGGTCGGTGGCGTAGGCGGTTTCGCATTCCTCGATGAGCGTCTTCACGCCGTTGATACCGCCGCGCGCATTGACCAACTTCATGTAGTCGTTGTGGCCATTGGCCCATGGCGTGGCGTTGGGCGCGACCGGGCCGGTGCGGCCGGTCAAGACCGGGAAGAACTGCACCTTCTCTTGCGCGATGGCGCCGCTGGCGATGGCCAAGAGCGCGGCCAGGGCGATGGATTGAAATTTCATGTCTGTCTCCAGAGGTGGAACGTGATTCGAAAAACGCACTCGTCAGTGCTGCCAACATCGAGCGGCCCGTCGGCCATCCGAACTTGTAGGGTCAGTGTGGGAATGGCCACAGCCGCATCTTCTCTTTGGCGGTGGACCATAAACGCGCCAAGCCATGCGGCTCGACGATCAAGAAAAACACGATGAGCCCGCCAAAGACCATCAGCTCGGTGTGGGCCACCGCCGCCGTGCCGATCGAGACGCCGATCAAGTCGCCCAGCGCGGGCAGCGCGCGGTTCAGAAAAATAGGCAGGATAACGATGAAGGCCGCGCCAAAGAAGCTGCCCATGATCGAGCCCAGGCCACCGATGATGATCATGAATAACAGCTGAAATGAGCGGTCAATCGAGAACGCCGCCGACTCCCACGAGCCCAGGTGCACAAAGCCCCACAGCGCGCCGGCCACGCCGACGATGAAGCTGCTGACGGCAAAGGCCGTGAGCTTGGCGTAGACCGGGCGGATGCCGATCACGGCTGCCGCCACGTCCATGTCGCGAATGGCCATCCACTCGCGGCCAATGTGGCTTCGCACCAGGTTCTTGGCGACCATCGCAAAGACGATGAGAAAGGCCAGGCAAAAGAGGTACTTGGCGTGCGGTGAATCGATGGCTTGGCCAAACACCTTCAAGCCCGAGACCGAGACCGAGCCCGAGCTCGAGTGGTTGGTGAACCAGCTGATGCGCAGAAAGGCCCAGTCCACAAAAAACTGCGCCGCCAGCGTGGCCACCGCGAGGTACAGGCCTTTGATGCGCAAGCTGGGGATGCCAAAGAGCACGCCCACCACGGTGGCGCAGGCGCCGCCGAGCAGGATGGCCAGCACCAGCGGCATGCTGTCGATGCGCACCATGAAGTTGTAGGTGGCGTAGGCACCCACCGCCATGAACGCCCCCGTGCCCAGCGAGATTTGCCCGCAGTAGCCAACAAGGATGTTCAGCCCGAGCGCGGCCAGCGCCAGGATCAGGAACGGGATCAGGATGGCGCGCAGCATGTACTCGTCGGCCAGCAACGGCACACCCACCGCCGCCACCAACATCAGCAGCGCGATGCCGATGCGGTCTTGCAGGATCGGGAAGACCTGCGAGTCGCTGCGATAACTCGTCTTGAATTGGCCGTTCTCACGATAGAGCATGGTTCAGACCCGATCGATGATCTTCTCGCCGAACAAGCCTTGCGGCCGCACGAGCAGCACGAAGAGCACCAGCACATAACCAAACCAGATCTCGATGCCACCACCCAGCGAAGGCCCGATGTAGACCTCGGACAGCTTCTCGCCGACACCGATGATGAGCCCACCGATGATGGCGCCGGGCACCGACGTCAGGCCGCCGAGGATGACCACCGGCAAGGCCTTCAGCGCGACGAGCGAGAGCGAAAACTGCACACCTAGCTTGCTGCCCCAGATCATGCCGGCCACCAGCGCCACGATGCCCGCCACGCTCCAGACGATGACCCAGATATGGTTGAGCGGGATGCCGATACTTTGCGCCGCCTGGTGGTCGTCCGCCACAGCGCGCAGTGCGCGGCCGGTGGCGGTTTTCTGGAAGAACAAGGCCAGGCCGGCTACGAGCGCTGCGGCAATCAGCGCCGCGTAGAAGTCTTCCTTGTTGATGAGCAGGCCGCCGTCAAACAGGCCCTCAAGAATCATCACCGGCTCTTTGGGCATGCCGATGTCGATCTTGTAGATCTCGCTGCCAAAGAGCGTCTGGCCAAAGCCGTCAAGGAAGTAGGTGATACCCAGCGTGGCCATCAAGAGCGTGATGCCTTCCTGGTTCACCAGCTTGGAAAGCACCAGGCGCTCGATCAACCATGCCAGCACCACCATCACCGCAGCCGCGATGGCGAAGGCCAGCACGTTGGCGAGCAGCTTGTTTTGAAAGCCAAACCACTCGGGCAGCCACTCCGAAAAG
>JANOJR010000093.1:0-2283 GCA_031418855.1 Rubrivivax sp. | reverse complement strand
GGCCAGCGCGCGCTCGGCGTGCGCCAGCGCCTGCGGGTTGGCAAACCGCAGCCGTGCGTGGTCGGCAGCGCGGTGCCAGGCGTCGCGCGCGAGTTGGCGCTCGCCGCCGCGCTCATGGTGCTCGGCGATCTCGTCTTGCAGCGCATCGGCCGATGGCTGCGCCGCCAGCCAACGCGCCAAGGCGGCATGCGCTGTGCGCTTGACGCGCTTCAACACGCTGTCATACGCCACGCGGTGCAGGCTGTGGTGGCGAAAGGCGTATTCATCCGCGCCAGCGAGGCGGCTTTCATCGTGCGTGCGGATCAGCTCGCGCGTCACCAGCTCGCCCAGGCCCGCCACCGCCAGCACGTCCAGCGCCGCCAAGGCCTGGTCCCAGAACACCGGCCCGGCGATGGCGGCCAGCTGCAGGCTGCGCCGGCGGTCATGCGGCAAGGCGTCCAGTCGCGCTTGCAGCACGCCGGTCAAGGTGGCCGGTAACTGCAGCGTTAGCAATGATTGCGCGTGCAAGGTCCAGCAGCCGTCTTGGATGGCGATCGCGCCTTTGTCGATGAGCATGTTGACCAGCTCTTCCATGAAGAACGGGTTGCCTTCGGCGCCACCCGCCACCAGCGCAGAGAGCTGCGCGGGGACCTCGGGCAGGTGCTGCAAGAGCGCATTCGAAAGCCGCTGGCTGGTGGGCGCGTCCAGCGCCGCCAGGTCGATGCGGCGTGCGTCGCGCGCCAGCGTGCCCCAGCTTGGCCGCCGATCGAACAAGGCCGGCCGCATCAATCCGATGAGCAGCATCGGCATGTGCGCGTGGGCGCGCAGCAGGTGGTCGACGAAGTCGAGCGAGCCGTCGTCTGCCCAGTGCAGATCGTCCAGCGTCAGCACCAGTGGCGCCGCGTCGGCCAAGGCATGGCTGAGCAACTGCACGGCATGAAAGAACGCGCGATCGCGCAAGGCTTTGGCGTCGGCCCGCAGGGCGTGCACTTCAGGCTCGTCGGCGAAGTCCAGCCCGAGCAGGTAGCCCAGCACGGCGGCACTGCCGGCATGGCCAAGTGCTGGCGTGAGGGCCGCGAGCCAGGTCTGGCGCGCGTGCTCGGCGCTGTCGCTGTCGCGCAGGCCCAGGCGCGCCATGAAGATCTCACGCATCAGGCCATAGGGCCGGCCGCGGCTGCGCTCGCTGGCACGTGCGCCCACGCGGCGCACGCCGGCGCTCTGCACCACGACCCAGCGCTCGAACTCGTCGAGCAAACGCGTCTTGCCAAGGCCCGCGTCACCCACGATGGTGAGCAGCACCAGCCCGGCCTCGCCACTGCTGACCTGCGCATAAGCACGCTGCATCAAAGCCAGCTCGGCGTCGCGGCCCAACATGGGCGCGTAAATACCGGCCACCCCGCGCCGCGCCGCACTCAGCGGCGAGGCCACCGGGCCACGTACGAGGTAGGTCAGCATCGGCTCGTCGCGGCCCTTGACGATCAAGGGCGGCTGCGCGTCCACCTCATAGAGCCCGCGCACCAGGCGCCAGGTGTCGTGGCTGATGCGCAGCGTGCCCGGTGGCGCGGCTTGCTCCATGCGCGCAGCCATGTTCACGCTGCTGCCGCGGATGCTGTGCTCGCCGTCGACACCCCCACCGATCAAAACACTGCCGCTGCTGATGCCCACGCGCACGCCAAAACCTGCATGGCCGTGCAGCGCCATCACGCGCGTGGCCTGCACCTGGGCTTCGCGCAGCAAAGCCAGGCCGGCGAGCACGGCACGCTCGGCGTCATCTTCGTGGACTTCATCGGCACCAAAGGCCGCCAGCAGGCTGTCGCCCGCGTACTGCAAGACCCGGCCGCCATGTTGATCGACGACCTGGGTGAAGGCGGCGAGCGCGCCGTCCATCACCGCCTGGATGTCTTCGGGGTCAAGCTCACGCGACATCGCCGTGCTGCCCACAACATCAAGGAACAGCACCGAGACCTGGCGCAGCTGCTGCGCCGGCTGCGGCGTGGCATCACGCAGCGCGGCGAGCTCAGCGTGCAGCGGCGCCAGCGCGATCTCCAGCACCGCTTCCCCCAGCAGCGCGCGCTGCGCCTCCAGTGCCGCAATGGCGTGTTCAAGGTCTTCGGCGTTGCGCGGCATGGTCCGACATTGTCAGCGTTTGAGGCGTCTCAAAAGTCGCTGCGTTAGCATGCCGGCGCATCTGAAATCTGGAGCCATCATGAGCATTGCAGACCGCCTCACCGCCCTGGGCATCACGCTGCCCACGCCCGCCATTCCGTCGGCCGCCTACGTGCCTTTTGTGCAGACCGGCAAGCT
>JANOJR010000092.1:0-2692 GCA_031418855.1 Rubrivivax sp. | reverse complement strand
CACCCGCTGGTCTTCTTCCACCTCGTCACGGCGTTCGCCGCGCTGCTGCTGGGCATCGTCATGTTGAGCCGGCGCAAAGGCACGGCCAGCCACAAGTCGCTGGGCTGGTGCTGGGTGGCCTTGATGGCCAGCACGACCGTGGCCAGTGCCTTCATCCGCGACTATCAGGGTCCCAACCTGGCGGGCTTTTCGCCCATCCACGTCTTCACCGGCGTCTCCGCCGTGATGCTGCCGCGCGGCATCTGGCAAATCCGCGTTGGCAACGTTAACGGGCACCGCAAGACGATGCGCGGCCTCTTCATCGGCGCATGTTTGATCGCTGGCCTCTTCACTTTGCTGCCGGGCCGCTTCTTGGGCAACCTGCTTTGGCGTGATTGGCTTGGCGTGCTCGTTTGAACATCAACTGAGGATTCATCAATGACCCCACTCACCCCTGACGACGACGCGCTGACGCGGCGTGCCCGCCGCCGCGTGGCGCAAAAGATGGCCTGGTACGTGCACGCTTTGGTCTTCGTGCTCGTCAACCTGGGCCTCTTCGTGCTGAACCAATTCACCGGCCACACGCGCTGGCACCAGTGGCCGCTATGGGGCTGGGGGCTGGGCCTGACGATTCACGGCATCGTGACCTTCATCAGCCTTTACAGCGACGGCTGGCGCGACGACATGGTGGCCAAGGAAGTCGAGCGGCTGCGCCAGCGGCCTTGAACAGGGAGTGGTGCGAGGCTTGGCGCCTGCCTTGATGCGAAGGGTGGGTCGATAGAATCAAGCCACCCCTCGATCACCCCTAGGCCGCCCGCGGCCCGCGCTTGCCGCCATGGCCTCTGCCCCCAAAGAAGACTCCAAAGTTGCCAGCGCACCGGCGAACTTTCTGCGCGCCATCATTGAGCGCGACCTCGATTCCGGCGTGCTAACGGGCCGCCTGTGGGGTGGCCAACCGGGCGACGCGGCGCTGCATGCTGCCGGCACGCCCGACCCCGCACGCATCCGCACGCGCTTCCCGCCCGAGCCCAACGGCTACCTGCATGTCGGCCATGCCAAAAGCATCTGCCTGAACTTCGGCCTGGCGGCGGACTACGGCGGTGTGTGCCACCTGCGCTTTGACGACACCAACCCGGAGCGTGAAGAGCAGGAGTACGTCGACGCCATTGTCGAGATGGTGCATTGGCTGGGATTCGACTGGGCGCAAGGCGGTGCCTCGCACCTGTACTACGCCAGCGACTATTTCGACTTCATGTACCGCGCGGCGGAATACTTGATCGAAGCCGGGCTGGCCTATGTCGACGAACAGTCGGCCGATGAGATTCGCACGAACCGGGGCGACTTCAACCGGCCCGGCATCGCTAGCGTTTATCGTGAGCTGACAGCAGCGCACCACCTGGCGCGCTTTCGCGAGATGCGCGCGGGCCTGCACGACGACGGCGCGATGGTGCTGCGCGCGAAGATTGATCTGGCCAGCCCCAACATCAACCTGCGCGACCCCACGCTCTACCGCATCCGCCGCGCGCACCACCACAACACGGGCGACCGCTGGTGCATCTACCCGATGTACGCCTACGCGCACCCGATTGAGGACGCACTGGAGCGCATCACGCACAGCTTTTGCACGCTCGAATTTGAAGACCAGCGCCCCTGGTACGACTGGCTGCTGGCGCACTTGGCCGAAGGCGGGCTGGTGGCCACACCGCTGCCACGCCAGTTTGAATTCGGCCGCTTGAATTTGACGCACGTGGTGACAAGCAAACGCAAGTTGCGCGCGCTCGTCGACGAAGGTGTCGTGAGCGGCTGGGACGACCCGCGGCTGCCCACGCTGGTGGGCATGCGTCGGCGCGGCTTCACGCCTGAGAGCGTGCGCAAGATGGCCAATGACACGGGGGCGAGCAAGACCAACGTCTGGCTCGACGTCCAGGTGCTCGACATCGCCTTGCGCGACGACCTGGACGGCAAGGCGCCGCGCGCGATGGCGGTGCTGGACCCGCTGGCACTCAAGCTCGTGAATTGGGCGGAGGTGTTTGATGCGCCGAGCGTCGTCTGCCAGGCGCCTGCGCACCCGCAGCGGCCCGAACTGGGCCTGCGCCAGTTTGAGCTCGGCCCTGCCTTGTGGATCGAGCGTGATGACTTTGCCGACGTGCCGGCCAAGGGCTTCTTTCGCCTCTTCCCCGGCAACAAAGTGCGGCTGAAGTACGGCGTCATCGTCGAGTGCACGGGCTGCGAGAAGGACGCTGATGGCACCGTCACCGCCGTGCTGGCCAAGGTGCTGCCCGACACGCGCAGCGGCACACCGGGCGCCGACGCGGTGAAGGTCAAAGGCACCATCACATGGGTCGCACAGCACGACGCCGTGGCCGCAGAGTTGCGCCTCTTCGAGCATCTCTTCATCGATGAGCAGCCCGACACCCGCAGCGGTGATGCGCGCCAAGGCGTCAACCCGAACAGCCGGCGTGTGCAGCGCGGCTGGGTCGAGCCGGCACTGGCCGGGGCCGCGCCCGACGCACGCTTTCAGTTCGAGCGCCACGGTTACTTCATCGCCGACCGGCACGACCATGCCAGCACACAGCAGGTGTACAACCGCATCACGACGCTGAAGGACAACTGGTCCAAGTAGCTTGTGTGAAGGCGTCGGCATAGTCAGCGGGGAACTTTGCACCCGCCAGGCTTCTCTTCCTACCCGCGCCGGCACTTTTGCAGGCGCATC
>JANOJR010000091.1:0-4335 GCA_031418855.1 Rubrivivax sp. | reverse complement strand
CTCGCGCAGCGACTGCTCAAAGGCCATCACCATGCGTCGCATGGGGCCGCGCACCCAGCCGTCGTCCATGGCGGCGTCGGTCTCTTCCTTGGGGTCGCGTTTGAGGTTGAAGAGCCACGGCGTTTCCAGGTGCCGCACGCCTTCATTGGGCTCGCTCTCGAAGGCGAAGTGCAACTTCCAGTGCCGCCACTTCGCGGCCCGCAGTTCGCTCTTGATGTAGAAAACAAAACCGTCGCGGGCGGACTGCGGCGCGGCACCCGTCCACCACGCCAACTGGTTGACGCCGTCGATGGGCCTGTCGTGGGGCACCTCGGCGCCGGCGGCGGCAATCAGGGTCGCGTAGAGGTCGGTCACATGCACGATGTCGTCACTGACTTGAGCACTTGCCACCCTGCCCGGCCAGCGCACGATCAGTGGCACGCGCAGGCCGCCTTCCATAGCCGTGTGGTACGTGCCCGTCCACGGCCCGGCCGTGCCGCGCCAGGGCCTGCGGAACTCGGGGCCGTTGTCGCTGGCGAAGATGAACAGCGTGTCGTCGCGAATGCCGAGATCGGCAACGGCGTCGAGCAACTGGCCCACGCGGTGGTCCATCTCCATCATCGAATCGGCAAAGTCACCGACGCCGCTGCGCCCCGCAAAGTCGGGGTGTGGCAGCGTGGGGAAATGCAGGTGCGTGAGCGGCACGTACAGGAAGAAGGGCTCGTCATCCGCCGCGTGCTCGCGCATGAAGTTAATCGCGCGCTCGGTCAATTCACTGTCGATCAGCCGGCGCTTAGCAAGGTCGTAGTCTGCGACGTTGTGGGCAGGCTGGCCGGCAAGCCCGTGCATCACTTGCGGCACGTCCACCACCGTGGGGTCGAAGCCCGGCGCGCTGGTGAATAGGGTCTCGTTGCTCGTGCGCGGTATGCCGAACCACTCATCGAAGCCACGCTGATGCGGGAAGCGGCCGTCGCGGTCGCCCAGGTGCCACTTGCCAAACATGCCGGTGGCATAGCCGACTTCTTTCAAGACCTGCGGCAGCGTTCGCTCCCAGGGGTGGATGCCCTGCGGAAGGCCGGCAGGTACCGACTGCAACGCACCCGTGCGTATCGGGTGGCGCCCCGTCATCAGGGCCGAGCGTGTGGGTACGCAGTCGCTCTCGACGTTGAAGTTCAGGCACTTCAATCCCTCTTGCGCCAGTGCGTCGATGCGCGGCGTGCGCGCGCCACGCAAGGCGCCGCCGCCATAGCAGCCGAGCTCGCCCCAGCCCAGGTTGTCGGCCAGAACCAGAACGATGTGGGGGCGCTTCTTCGTTGGCATGTTCAATCCAGCGAAATCTTGCGTTCTTTGATGAGCTTGGCCCAACGCTCACGGTCTTGAACCATGCGTTGCTGAAAGGCCTCTGGCGTGGTCGTGATGATCTCCATCGCGGCGTTCAAAAAGTGCTGCTTCACGGCCGGCTCGGCCAGGCTCTCTTCGACGCTGCGTCGCAGGCGCGTCACCACGGCGGGCGGTGTGCCCTCCACCGCAAACATCGCCGACCACTGCGGCACATCGATCTCACCCGCGCCACTCTCGGCCAGGGTGGGTGTGTCGGGCAGCATGGGCGAGCGGCTGCGCGTGCTCACGGCCAGCGCGATCAGCTTGCCGGACTTGATGTGCGGCAGCACCGCCGCAGCGCCCAGCACCGCCACCGTGACCTGGCCCGCGATGACGTCCGTCACCGCCTGCCCGCCGCCTTTGTAGGGGATGTGCAAGAGGTCGATGCCGAGGTTCTGCGCGAACAACTCCCCGACCAGGTGCTGTAGCGAGCCCTGGCCCGAACTGGCGTACGCAACCTGATTCGGCTTGCTGCGCGCGCTCGCCTGCAGGTCCTTGATCGTCTTCAGGCCGGACGATGGGGCGGTCACCACCACGATGGGTTGATACGACAACACGGCAATCGGCGTGAACGACTTCGTCAGGTCCCACGTCGACGCCCTGAAGAGAGGCAGCAGCGACACCGAGTCGGAGGCCACCAAGAAGGTGTGGTGATCCTTGGGCGCGCGCAGCACCGCGTCAACACCCAAGGCGCCGTTGGCCCCGGGCTTGTTGTCGACCACGATCGTCTGGCCCAGGCGCTTGCGGGCGCTTTCGGCGACCACACGCGCCGCCACATCGTTCGAGCCGCCGGGTGGGAACGGCACCACCAGCGTGATCGCTTTGGTGGGCCACTCCTGTGCCTTGCCCGCTAGGGGTATCAGCGCTAGTCCCAGCAGCGTCAACAGCCCGAGGCGTCGTGACGCTAGCGCGCGAGGTGTAGACATGGCGTTTCCAGGCTTGTCGAAGTGGGCGCACTGTAAAAGCGTGGCATCAGGGCTGGCTCAATTGTTTCGTCCCTATCATCAGTTTTTATTGAACATCTGGAGTGCCCGTGTGAACCAGCCGCGACTCGACCAACTGCGCGTCAAGCAGCTGCGATTTCTGACCCTGTTGGCGAACCAGGGCTCGCTCGCAGCGACGGCCGAGCGCCTGTCGATGACGCCGTCTGCCGCGAGCATGATGCTCAAGGAGATCGAAGGGCTGTTTGGCACCAAGCTCTTCCGCCGCCAGGGCCGCGGCATGGCGCTGACCGATGCTGGGCGCGCCTTGTTGCCGCGCTGCCACACCGTGCTGGGCGAAGTCGGCGCCATGGGCTCGACCCTGCAAGGCGCGGGCACCCCCGTGTTGCGCATTGGCGCCTTCCCGCACACCACCAACACCGTGCTGCCCGACATCGTCAAGAAGCTGGTGTCGGGCCCACGCCCCTGGCGCTTGCAGATCGTGGGGGGCAGTGCCGACGAACTGCTGCACATGCTGCTGTGCGGCGAGATCGACCTGTTGCTGGGGCGCTTGCCGCGGCAAGCATCGGGCACGCCAGCCATCGACGGGCTTGCACAGCGCGTGCTGTACGAAAGCTCTTTGTCGGTGGTGGCTGCGCGCAACCACCCCTTGGCGGGCCGGCGCAACGTGGCGCTCGCCGAGCTTCTGCAATGGCCGTGGATACTGCCCGGCATGCAGTCCACCACGCGCGTGGCCCTGGTCGACGAGTTCCTGCGCCACGGGCTCGCACCGCCCGTGCCGGTGGCCGAGTCGCCGTCGTTTTTCTACAGCCTGTCGGTAGTGGCGCAAACCGATTTGCTGACCTGCTGCGCGCATTCGGCAGCGCTGCAAAACAGCAATGAGATTTCGATACTGCCGGTGACCGTGGGCGCAAGCCCCACGCCGGTGGCGATGGTGTGGCGCAAGAGCTCGGCCGAAGCGCTGCGGGCGGTGGACCAACTGGCGTGAGCGCTAACGCCCATTCGTGGCCCGGCGATGGGGTACGAGTTGCAAGGCCGAGTTCAAACGATGCTGACCGGTGTCACATCAGCATGATGCTGAGCATGTATCTACAATATGTATACTCCGACCATCCGTCTTCCTGAAGGCCCCTATGAACGTCGCCAAACTGTTCACCCACGGCGGCAGCCAAGCCGTGCGCCTGCCTAAGGAGTTCCGCTTCGAGGGCACGGAGGTTCACGTCCGGCGCGTTGGCAACGAGGTCGTGCTCAGCGCTCAGCCCCCCGCCGACCTTCAAACCATGCTGGACGCGTTGGCGGACTTTGAGCCCGGGGTGCACCTGGAGCGCGAGCACCCTGCAACGCAAGTGCGGGCTGCTATCAAGGCGAGGCGCTGATGCGCTACATGCTCGACACCGACATCTGCATCTACACCATCAACGAACGGCCTGCGGCCGTGCTGCGCGCGTTCCGTCAGTTTCAGAGCACGGGCCTGGGCATCTCGTCGGTCACGGCTACGGAGTTGTTCTTCAGTGTCGCGCGCACCGGCTCGCAGCGAAACCTGGATGCGCTGCGCCGCTTCATCGCCACGCTTGAAGTCGCCCCCTTCGACGCGCAGGCGGCCGAAGTGAGCGGCTCGATGCGCGCGTGGCTGGCGGCCCAGGGCACGCCGATCGGGCCCTATGACAGCTTGATCGCCGCGCACGCCCACGCTCTGGGCGTGGCCCTGGTCACCAACAACACACGCGAGTTCGAGCGTGTGCCTGGGTTGAAGGTGGTGAACTGGGCGGCGTAGAGGGTCTATCCGCAAGTCTGTCGGCACCAAGTCTTGACAAACCTCGCGCTCGCGATGAGCATTGTCGACAATCGACGACCAAGTCATGATGCAAGCGCCCTCTTCCGCCCCCGTTGCCGATCGCGCCAAGATCGCTGCACCGCAAATCGCGCGCCTGTCCAAAGCCACCTTCCGCGAGCACATCGCCGAACGCCTGCGCGGCGCCATCCTGTCAGGTGAACTGCTGCCCGGCGCGGCACTGGTCGAGACGGCGCTGGCCGA
>JANOJR010000090.1:0-2466 GCA_031418855.1 Rubrivivax sp. | reverse complement strand
CCGCTCAAACAAACGGGCATGGCCACCCTGCGCTGACGATCCAGCCTTCCACCGGGTCCACCGCCAAGGGCAAACCGTAATCTGCCCGCCTTGACGCCCAGGCCGCTTGCACCAGGCACAACACGGCGTCGAGCCAGTCGCCGGCTGGGTCGGCGAGCAGCAGCTTTCGCTGGGCCGATGTGACACACAGCTGGAGAGTCAGCCGGGTGTGCCCGGCTTCGAGCTTGCGCACGATCTCGGCGCGCGCCGCAAGGCGTTCGGGTGTGTCGCTGTTCTTGTACGAACGCCGGCCGATGAGCTCGAAGGCTAACAGCCCCGGGTAGCCCTCAAGCGCCACACGCGTCGGGTCGCCCGCATGCATCTGCGGCAGCGTCACACCCGCGCTGAGCAGTCGTGACAAGCCTTCGAAGAACATGAAGCCCACCGGCACGTAGCGCGTTTGCAAGGGACTCGTTGAGCTCACCCCGGGCTCGGCAGCGTCGCAGCGGCGGTGCAGCAGGCGCTGGCCAGGCGGACGGCCGTTGCCCCAACGGTCAACCAAGGCGCGAAAGGCCATGCGGCTTTCGCAGCGGTGATGAAGCGCTTCATTCACCTCGCCGATGTCGCGGCCCAAGCCCAGGCTGTCGACAAAAACGCGTGGCAAACCAAAGGGAAAGTCGAAGGCCCCCAGCCACGGCCCCGGCGCCTGCAAGAGCACGTCAAACGCGTCGAAGTCGTGCAACGGCTCCACGTCTTCGAGCGTTAGCACGCCGCCGCGCAAGCGACCCGTGGCCACGGTGATGGGCTTGCGCTTGCCGGGCGCGGAGGTGAAGTCGACACCCAGCAGGCGGGGCGACGGAGAGCGGGGCACGGCCATCGGCGCATTGTCAGCGCGCTACAGTGCGGGCATGACGTCGACCCCCCTCCACAACCCCGTGCTTGCGCAAGCCCTGCGCGGCGGTATCACCGAATCCTTCCATCGCGGCGCACTGGCCATTGTTGATGCTGACGGCGCCGTGCACACCGCCATGGGCGACATCGAACGCGCCATCTTTGCGCGCTCGGCCATCAAGGTGCTGCAAGCGCTGCCACTCGTGGAAACTGGTGCGGCCGACGCGCTGGCATTGAGCGACGAAGAGCTGGCATTGGCCTGCGCCTCGCACGGCGGTGAAGTGCGGCATACCAGCACCTCCGCTTCGATGTTAGCCAAGGCCGGTGTCGACGCCACAGCACTCGAATGCGGCGCGCATTGGCCTTACTTCGAAGCTGCCACGCATGCGCTGGTGCGTGATGGCGGCAAGCCCAATGCGCTGCACAACAACTGCTCGGGCAAACATTCAGGCTTTGTCTGCCTGGGCTGTCATCTCTATGGCCAGACGAACGCTGGCAAAACCGACCTGCGCGGCTTCCTGTCGGGCTACATCAAACCCGAACACCCGGTGATGCGCGAGGTCACCGATGCCGTGCAGGCGGCCACAGGCTTCGACCTCACGCGCACGGCGCAGGGCGTGGACGGCTGCTCCATTCCCACCTACGCCATCCCCCTGCGCCACCTGGCGCACGCCTTCGCGCGTGTGGCCACGGGTGTGGGCTTGAGCGCAGGCCACGCGCGCGCCGCCAGGCGACTGCGTCAGGCTGTCGCCAGGGCGCCGCTGTTTGTTGCCGGCACCGGCCGCTTTGACAGCCGCGTGATGGCGCAATTCGGCGCACGTGTGTTCTGCAAGGTCGGCGCGGAAGGTGTGTACTGCGCCGCCCTGCCCGAGCTCGGCCTGGGTGTGGCCATCAAGATGGACGACGGCAACACGGCGCGTGGCGCCGAAGTGGTGATGGCCGCCGTCATCGAGGCTTTGTTGCCGCTGTCGGATCTTGACGCAGGCTTCATTGCCGGCATGCGCCACGTGGTGATGAAAAACTGGAACGGCATCGAGATCGGTGCACTGCACGCCGCAGCCACGCGGCACTTACTTGGAAGGCCAGCGCCGTGAGCCTGCGAACCCTGCAATTCGACGACACGCTCTACGCCTACCTGGTGGCGCACGCCGCGCGAGAGCACCCGGCCCTGGCGGGCTTGCGCGAGGCCACGCGCAGCCACGCACATGCCGGCATGCAGATCGCGCCCGACCAGGGCCAGTTCATGGCACTGCTGGTCAAGCTCATCGGCGCCAAGCGCTGCATTGAAGTCGGCACCTTCACCGGCTACAGCGCGCTGGCCGTGGCGCTCGCGCTGCCCGACGACGGCACGCTGCTGGCCTGCGACATCAGCGACGAGTTCACCCGCGTCGGGCGGCCCTTCTGGCAAGCCGCCGGTGTGGCGCACAAGATCGAACTCGTGCTGGCGCCGGCCGTGCTAACACTCGATGCACGCATAGCCGCAGGTGAAGCCGGCAGCTACGATTTCGCCTTCATCGACGCCGACAAAGCCAACTACGACGACTATTACGAGCGCTGCCTAACGCTCGTCAGGAGCGGTGGCCTGATCGCCCTGGA
>JANOJR010000089.1:0-5939 GCA_031418855.1 Rubrivivax sp. | reverse complement strand
CACCACCGGCCTGGGCGTAGGTGCGGGCGCCAAGACGGCCATCGACATGGCCAACCTCGAAGCCTTGCGCCGGGAGGTCGCGGCCGCTAAGCGCCTGGCCCAGGGTTTTGGCCTGCTGGCCATGAACGTGATGCGCGCGGTGAGCGAGTACGCAGCGTATGTGCGCTGCTCGCTCGAAGCCGGCATCGACGCCATCGTCGTCGGCGCCGGCCTGCCGCTGGACTTGCCTGAACTCGCCGCCGACTTCCCCAAGGTCGCCCTGATACCGATACTTTCGGACGCGCGCGGTGTGCAACTGGTGCTGCGCAAATGGGAACGCAAGCAGCGCGTGCCCGACGCCATCGTGCTCGAACACCCGGGCCATGCCGGTGGCCACCTTGGCGCCGCGCGCATCGCCGATCTTCACGACCCACGCTTTGACTTCGAGCGCTGCGTGCCCGAAACCCTGGCGCTGCTGCGCGCCGCGGGCATCGAGGGCCGCACGCCGATCATCGTTGCCGGCGGCATCCGTACGCTGCACGACATCCAGCGTATGCAGGCGCTGGGCGCCGCCGCCGTGCAACTGGGCACGCCGTTTGCCGTGACGCAGGAGTGCGATGCCCACCCCGAATTCAAACGCGTACTGGCCCAGGCCAGCGACAGCGACCTCGTCGAATTCATCAGCGTCGCCGGCCTGCCCGCGCGCGCCGTGCTGACACCCTGGCTGAAGGCCTATTTGAAGGCCTTGCCACGCCTGCAGGCCGTGGCCCATGTCAAGCCACGCTGCACCAAGTCCTTCGACTGCCTGACGCAATGCGGCCTGCGCGACGGCACGGCGCAATGGGGCCAGTTCTGCATCGACCAGCAGCTCGGCGCCGCCTTGCGCGGTGACGTCGCCCGGGGCTTGTTCTTCAGCGGCCGCGGTGCCCTGCCCTTTGGCACGCAGATCCGCAGCGTGCGCGAGCTCATGCGCAAACTGCTCGGAGGCGATGTGGACATGGCACCCGCAGAGCCTGGCAGCCACTCGACAGCGTTGGCTGCGAACGCCGTAGGCGTCGCGTGCTGAACCGCAACCCAAGGTGCCACCATGACGAAACTCATCAGCCTAGGCGATCCGCCGCAAGCCAGCGCCGCAGCACGCGGCGCGGCCTTGTGGCAGCTTGGCTTTCGACCTTTTTACTTGCTCGCCAGCTCGTTCGCCGCGCTGTCGATCCTGGGGTGGGCCGCGCAGATGGCCGGCTGGCTGGGCCACGCCTATCTCAAAGGCCCGCTGTGGCACGCACACGAAATGTTGTTCGGCTTCGCGCTGGCCGTGGTGGTGGGCTTCTTGCTGACCGCCGGGCGCAACTGGTGCAACCGACCCACGGCCCAGGGCCCGGCGCTGGCCGCGCTGGCCCTGCTGTGGCTGACGGCGCGCGTGCTCGTGCTCACGCCCTGGGGCTGGGCGGCAGCGGTGGCCAACGTCGCCTTCCCTCTGGCCGCTGCGCTAGCCCTGGCGATTCCGTTCTGGGCCGCACGCATCCGGCGCAACTACTTCTTTGTCGGTCTGCTCGTGTTGATGGCCATGGCCAACCTGGCCTTTCACCTGTCGCAGCTGGGCGTGCTGGCGGCACCGGCGTGGCTGGGCATAGGGCTGGCACTCGACGTATTGCTCTTCATCATCGTGGTGATGGCCGGCCGCGTGATCCCGATGTTCACCAACCACGGCGTGCCCGGCGCAGGTGCCGCCCGCCACGCGGGCGTGGAGAATGCCGCCTTGGGCTTGGTCTTGGCTCTGCTGCTTGGCAACGTCTTGTCCTTGCCAGCGCCGCTGCTGGCCACACTGGCCGGCGTGGCAGCGCTGGCGCACGCCGTGCGTTGGGCCCTTTGGCGGCCCTGGCGCACCTTGCAAGTGCCCTTGGTGTGGGTGCTGCACGTGGCCTACGCCTGGATCGTGCTGCACCTGGCCCTGCGCGCCGGGGCGGATCTGGGCGCCGTGCCCAGCGCCGCTGCCGTCCACGCCTTGAGCGCCGGCGCCATCGGCATGCTCACCATGGGCATGATGACGCGCACCGCGCGTGGCCACCTGGCCATGCCTTTGCGCAGCGACGCCGTGGATGTGCTGTGTTATTCGCTCGTGCTCGCAGGCGCGCTCGTGCGTGTGGCGACGCCGCTGCTGCCCCCCGGTGCATGGATGAGCGCCCTCATGCTCTCAGCTCTGTCTTGGTCAGCCGGGTTTGCGCTGTATGCGCTGACCTACGGGCCGCGGCTTTGCCGGCCCAGGCTGGATGGCAAGCCAGGCTGACAGGCGTGGACTACGCTGACCTCAAGACGCTGCATCAGGTGGCCGTGGTGGTGTCGGTGGGCGGCTTTTTCGTGCGCGGCGTGGCAGCGTTCGTGCAAGCGCCCTGGGTGTACAGCCGCACGGCGCGAACCTTGCCGCACATGGTCGACACCCTGCTGCTGGCCTCGGCCTTGCTGATGGTTTGGATGCTGCGCCTGAACCCCTTGACCACGCCTTGGCTCGCGGCAAAGATCATCGCGCTGCTGTGCTACATCGGCCTGGGTGTGCTGGCCCTGCGCCCATGCCGCCGGCTGGCGGTGCGCGTGGCCGCATGGCTGGCAGCTTTGGGCTGCGTCGCCTACATCGTCGCCGTGGCCTTGCGCAAGAACCCTTTTCCGTGGGGCTGAGGCCGATTCAGATCGGGCCTGATCAAGGACAAGCCCGCGCACGCACACGCTGGCTATGGTCCAAGGCTTTGCAACCCACTTTGCCGCCTCGCCGGCGCGATCTCGATGCCCCCAACCACCGCTGTGCCCAACGTCCCCACCCTGGCCGCCCAGACCATCAGCGAGGACGTGCTGCGCGAGAAGTACGCCAAGGGCAACGAGCGCAGCGTGGACGACGTGCGCCAACGCGTCGCGCGTGCCCTGGCCCAGGCCGAAGCGCCACACACGCGCGCAATGTGGGAGGCGCGCTTCCTGCAAGCGCAGCGCAGCGGCTTCATCGCCGCCGGGCGCGTCAACTCGGCCGCCGGCACGGGCCTGGCCGCCACACTGATCAACTGCTTCGTGCAGCCCGTGGGTGACTCGATCGCCAGCGATGACGATGGCTTCCCCGGCATCTACACGGCGCTGACCGAAGCGGCCGAAACCATGCGCCGGGGCGGTGGCGTGGGCTACGACTTTTCACGCATACGCCCGCGCGGTGCGTGGGTCGACAGCACGCAGTCCAGCGCCTCGGGGCCGGTGTCGTACATGCGGGTGTTTGACCGCTCCTGTGAGACGGTGGAATCGGCCGGCTCGCGACGTGGCGCGCAGATGGGCGTGCTGCGCATCGACCACCCCGACATCGAAGAATTCGTGCGCGCCAAAGACCAGGGCGAGCTGCGCAACTTCAACCTCTCGGTCGGCGTCAGCGACGCCTTCATGCGCGCCGTGGACGACGACGCTGCCACCCCGCTGGTGCACCGCGCCGCCCCCGGCCCGGCGCTGCTGGCACGCGGCGCCCACCAGCGTGCAGACGGCCTGTGGGTCTACCGCAGCCTGCCCGCGCGTGCGCTGTGGCAGCTGATCATGCAGTCGACCTACGACCACGCCGAGCCCGGTGTGCTCTTCCTCGACCACATTCAACGCGACAACAACCTGGCGTATTGCGAGACCATCACCGCCACCAACCCCTGCGGCGAGCAGCCGCTGCCGCCCTATGGCTGCTGCTGCCTGGGTTCGATCGACCTCACGCGTCTTGTGCACGACGCGTTCGAGCCGCAGGCGCGTTTTGATGCGCAGGCATTTGCGCAGCTGGTGGCCCTCTCCGTGCGCATGCTCGACAACGTGCTCGACGTGACCCATTGGCCGCTGGTGCGCCAGGCGCAGGAAGCGCGCAACAAGCGCCGCATCGGCCTCGGGTTCACCGGCCTGGGCGACGCGCTGGTGATGCTCAACCTGCGCTACGACAGCGCGGCCGCGCGTGAGGCCGCAGCCGAGATCGCTGCCGTGATGCGCGACGCAGCCTATGCGGCGTCGGCCGATCTGGCCGTGGAGCGTGGCGCCTTTGCGCTCTTTGACGCCGATGGCTACTTTGCCCACGGCAGCTTTGCCACGCGGCTGCCGGCAGCCTTGCGCGAGCGCATCCGCGCCAGTGGCCTGCGCAATTCGCACCTGTTGTCGATTGCGCCCACAGGCACCATCAGCCTGGCCTTCGCCGACAACGCCAGCAATGGCATCGAGCCGCCGTTTTCGTGGACCTACACGCGCAAGAAACGCAGCGGCGATGGCAGCTTCACGTCCTACGCGGTCGAAGACCATGCCTGGCGCCTGTACCGTCATCTCAAAGGCACCGACACGCCCTTGACACCGGCCTTCGTCACCGCCTTGGAGATGAGTGCGCAGGCGCACGAGGCCATGGTGGCGGCGGTGGCGCCGTACATCGACTCGGCCATCTCCAAGACCGTCAACGTGCCCGCCGACTACCCCTATGCCGACTTTGCCGACCTCTACCGTCAGGCCTGGCAGTCGGGGCTCAAGGGCCTGGCGACCTACCGCCCCAACGCCGTGCTGGGCGCGGTGCTCAGCGCCGCGCCCAGCCCAATAACGCCTGAAGTAAGCGAACCCAGCACCTTGGCCAACCGCCGCTTGTCGCTACAGCGGCTGCCCACGCCGGTGCTGGCCTCGCTGCGCTGGCCGGGGCGCCCCGACTTGCCTGCGGGCAACATGGCCTGGAGCTTCATGCTGCAGCACCCGGGTGGCAGCTTCGCGCTCTTCGTCGGCGAGTGGCCCGAGCAAGGGCGGCCGGCGCCGTTTGAGGTCTGGGTCAATGGCGCCGAGCAGCCACGCGGCCTGGGCGCGCTGGCCAAAACCCTGTCGATGGACATGCGCAGCAAGGACGCGGCCTGGCTGGCCTTGAAGCTCGACGCCTTGGCCACCGTGCAGGAAGAGCTGGCTTTCGACATGCCCTTCCCGCCGCTGGGTGAGAAGCGGCGCTTCCCGGGTGTGGTGGCGGCCACCGCCGCGGTGATCCGCTGGCGCTGCGAAGCGCTGGGCCTTTGGGCACAGGCTGACGACCAGCGCAGCGCCACCCCGGTCATCGACGCCATGTTCAGCCGCGACGAGCCCCGCACCGGCCCGGGTGGCACGCTGGCCTGGTCGGTCGACGTGCACAACCCGGCCAGCGGCGAAGACTTCACGCTCACGCTGAAGGAAGTCACGCTGCCCCACGCGGGCCTTGACGACAGCGGCACCATCACGCGCCCCTGCGCCCTCGGGTTCTCGGGCAACTACCCACGCGCGATGGACGGCCTGGCGCGCGTGTTGTCGCTGGACATGCGTGTGCATGACCCCGCGTGGATCGGCATGAAGCTGCGCAAGCTGCTCAACTATGCCGAGCCCCTGGGCCACTTCATGGCCTTCGTGCCGGGCCTGGACGGCGGCGCCCAACGCCAGCAGACCTGGCCATCGACGGTGGCCTACATCGCCCGCCTGATCGTGCACCGCTACGCCATGCTGGGCGTGCTTGACGAGCGTGGCTACCCCGTGCGCGAGATGGGCATGCTGCAAGCCCCCAGCGCAGCGCCACGCCCCGCGCTGGCCTTGCCCGGTGCGCTGTGCGCCGAATGCGGCAACGCGGCGGTGATCCAGAAAGACGGCTGCGAGTTCTGCACCGCATGTGGGCACATCGGCAGCTGCGGGTGAGCCCATCCCGGGCCCCTGTCGGCGCCCGGCCTTGGCGAAGAAGCGATGGGCATCGCTTTGCTCCCTCCCCCTTTCAAGGGTTGGGGTGGGGGTCAAATGCCGTCCGACGGGTCTGTTCTTGAGAGCATCCCAGGCCCCAATCGGCGCCCGGCGTTCGCGGAGAAACGATGCGCCTGCGTTGCTCCCTCCCCCTGGCAGGGGGAGGGTTGGGGAGGGGGTCGAATGCAGGCGTGGCGCGGTCAGCATTCAACCCCCATCCCAGCCTTCCCCCTTGAAGGGGGAAGGAGCGA
>JANOJR010000088.1:0-9876 GCA_031418855.1 Rubrivivax sp. | reverse complement strand
TGGCGAGATCCCCAAGCTGCCGTGGAACCTGGCGCTCTTGAAAGGCGCCAGCATCGTGGGCGTGTTCTGGGGCGACTTCGCGCGGCGTGAGCCCAAGGCCAATATCGCCGGCATGACACGTATGGCCGGTTGGATGATGGAGGGCAAGATCAAACCACTGGTCAGCGCACGTTACTCGTTAGCCGGCACGGTGGATGCACTCAAGGCGCTGGCCGCGCGGCAGGTCACGGGCAAGGTCGTCATCGTGCCGGATATGGCCTGACCGCGCCCGGCGACACCATGATCGATCTCCACTACTGGCCCACGCCCAACGGCTGGAAGGTCTCGCTCATGCTCGAAGAATGCGGTCTGCTCTACACCATGAAGCCCGTGAACATCGGCAAAGGCGAGCAGTTCGCGCCCGAGTTCCTGGCCATCAGCCCGAACAACCGCATGCCCGCCATTACCGACCACGCGCCTGCGGATGTGGCTCAGGGCGGCGCACCGATCTCGGTGTTCGAGAGCGGCGCCATCCTCATCTACCTGGCACAAAAGACCGGGCGCTTCTTGCCTAACGAGCTACGTAAGCGCAAGACCGTGCTCGAGTGGCTGATGTGGCAGGTGGGCGGCCTGGGCCCCATGGCCGGGCAAAACGGCCACTTCTTGCTCTACGCGCCCGAGAAGATCGGCTACGCCATCGAGCGCTATGGCAAAGAAGTCAACCGCCTCTACGGCGTGCTCGACGGCCAGCTGCAGCGCACGGGTGCGTTCGTCGCCGGTGATGACTATTCGATCGCCGACATGGCCATCTTCCCGTGGATACGCACCTACAAAGCGCAGCAGGTTCCGCTGGACGATTTCCCTCACGTGAAGACATGGTTCGAGCGCGTCCTCGCGCGTCCGGCCACTACGCTGGCGCTGGACTTGGGCAAGGAGCTGCGCGCACCGGCGCTCACCGACGAAGCACGCAAGGCGCTCTTCGGCCAGACCGCACAAAGCATCCGCAGCGGCGAACACAAGCCCCGGTGAGACGGGTGCGAGAGCGAATTGCAACCACTGGCAAAGTGAACGCGCTGGGGTGCAGACCGGCTTGACGTATCAGCTTGCGCGCCGATCGGCGGTCGCAAGGGCGCGAGCCCAGGCGCCGCTCAGTTCTTCATCGACGCTGAAAGGCGGGGTGCGAGATGACTCAAACCGTTGGTCGGCCGTGGCCGCCAATGCGAAACACGATGTCTCTGCACCCCGGCGCCCAGCTGTGTACGACCTTGCCGGCGCGGGTTTCATCGCGCCAGTCTTATCTGTTTGAATGCAAGTCCGTATCAGACCAGGTGCCGCACACCGTCTTGCTCGCCTTGCAACTCGGCCAGCGTCTTGTTGATGCACTCTTGCGAGAAGGCGTCAATCGATAGGCCTTCGACGATTCGGTAGTCGCCCTCGGCGCAGGTCACGGGGAAGCCGAACATCACGTCTTTAGGGATGCCGTACTCGCCGTTGCTGGCCACGCCCATCGTGACCCATTCGCCACCGGTGCCCGCAGCCCAGTCACGCATATGGGCGATGGCCGCGTTGGCCGCACTGGCGGCTGAAGAAAGCCCACGCGCTTCAATGATGGCCGCGCCGCGCTTGCCTACGGTGGGCGCGAAGGCGTCGATGATGGGCCGGATCTGCGCCGGGTGGATGCTCCACATGCGCGTGTAGCCCAGGCGGCGCGAGGCCATCTCGGCCGCCGCTTGCAAGGCGCTGGCGTGCTTGAATTCCGTCACCACACAGTGTGATGGCACCTTGCCATGTGCGTGGCAGGCGGCCGAGATTTCGAGCTTGGCGCGCAGCACCAAAGGGTGGTCGAACTGGCCCGTGGCCGACATCGCCGTGTGCGGGATGGCGCCTCGATGCGCTGAGACGAAGTCCATCACGCCGAACGACAGCGACTCGATGCGCGGGTGCGCGGCGATGGCCCGCACTTCACGCAGCGCGCCATGCGTTTCGATCGAGGTGTGCAGCGGAATGCGCCGTGCCAAGCCGGCCTGGGTGCACGCCGTGTCGATGATGACGGCGGCGCGCTCGAAGTCCGCCAGGCATCGTGGCTTGGGCACCATCACATAGGCCAGGCGCGCGCCGGCGCGGGTGATGAGCGCATGCACTTGCGCTTCAAAGTGCGCATGCGCCACCGGCAGCACGCGCGCGCCCACGCGGTCGAAGCGGTTGGCCGACGAGCTCACCAAATCAGCGATGAGCTGCGCGTGTTCGACCTCGCCGCCCACGGGGGCGCCGTCTTCAGCGTCGAGCGTGACGTCGAACACGGGGCCCATCTCGGCCTGCAGCTCCAGGCTCTTGCGCATGCGCGCTTCCACGCCGGCGTAGTGGTCGCACACGGGCAGGTTGATGCCGGGCGCTTCGTCCGGGTCGAACAAGGCGGTACGTGGATGCAAGGGCTGGGTTGGGAGCCATGGTCAAGGTCCCACAGTGTGTGCTGCTCTGGGTTTCCCCCCCTTGCTGCGATTGGTGCGCGATGCGAGATTGGGGCGGCTGAAAAAGATCATAGGACCAACCGGAGACGCAAGCCATGACGACATCCACCCTGCGGGACCTGTCCCGACGCGCTTTGATCGGCCTGGCACTGGCCACTAGCGCCAGCGCCGCGCTGGCGCAGAGCTACCCCGACCGGCCCATCACTTTGATCGTGCCCTGGGGCGCAGGCGGCGGCACCGACGCCGTGGCGCGCATGATCGCGAGCCTGGTCGAGCGCGATTTGGGCCAGCCTGTCAACGTCGTCAATCGAACGGGCGGTTCAGGCGTGGTGGGCCACTCAGCCATCGCCGGCGCGGCGCCCGACGGCTACACCATCGGCATGATCACGGTGGAAATCACCATGATGCATCACCAGAAATTGACCGAGCTCGACCCCACGAGCTACACGCCGATCGCGCTGGTGAATCTGGACCCTGCCGGCTTTCAAGTGCGCGCCGATTCGACCTACAAGACCATGGCCGATGTGCTGGCGGCGGTGAAGGCCAACCCGGGCAAGTTCAAGGCCTCGGGGACGGGGCAGGGCGGCATCTGGCACCTGGCTTTGGCGGGCTGGTTGCGTGACGCCAAGGTCGACCCGGCGGCGGTGCCCTGGGTGCCGTCCAACGGTGCCGCGCCGGGCCTGCAAGACCTGGTCGCCGGTGGCGTGGAGTTCGTGCCCTGCTCGCTGCCCGAAGCGCGCTCGCTCATCGATGCCGGCAAGGTGCGTTCGCTGTCGGTGATGGCGGGGCAGCGCGCCGCGCTCTTTCCTAACGTGCCCACGCTGAAAGAAGCCACCGGCTCCGACTGGGCCACCGGTGCGTGGCGTGGCATCGCGGCACCCAAAGGCTTGCAGCCGGCCGTGGCGGCGCGGCTCGAGGCCTCGGTGAAGAAGGCCTATGAGAGCAAGGAATACAAAGACTTCATGGCCAACCGCGGTTTTGGTTTGTTATGGGGCAGCTCGCAAGAGTTCGCTCGCTTCATGGCCAAGGGCGACGCCGACATGAAGGCGGTGATGACGGCCGTGGGCATTGCCAAGTAGCGCGCCTGCGGATTCCCATTATCTAACCTTCAAAGCACGTGCACACGATCGACCGCCGGCTCGGCCTGGCGCTGGCCTTGCTTGCGCTGGCCGTGCTGTGGTCGGCCCGCAGCTTCCCCAGCGTGCCTGGCCAAAAGCTCGGCGCCGGCTTCTTGCCCATGCTCATCGGCGCGGGCTTGCTGGTGTGTGGGCTGGCGCTGGTGTGGCGCAGCCGTGGTGCGGGGCCGGCCGCAGTGGAGCGGCTGCCGGAGCAATCGGCGGGCGCATTCGCCACCATCGCTGCCATCGCTTTCTACGTGCTGGCGGCCGAGCGGATTGGCTTTCTCATCATCGCGCCGCTGGCGCTGCTCATCCTCTTCAAGGCGCTGCGCGTGAGCTGGCGCGCGGCGCTGCTGTGGGCCGTCGGCGGCACGCTGGTGGTGCATGTGGCGTTCTACAAGTTGCTGCGGGTGCCGCTGCCCTGGGGCGTGCTGAGGCCGTTTTATTGATGGGCGCGCGCTGATGTCCACCTTTGACGCCGTGCTCGCCGCCTGGGGCCTGGTCTTCCAGCCCTACGTGTTGATGGTCATCGCGCTATCAGCTTTCTACGGCCTCTTCGTCGGCGCCATTCCCGGCTTGACGGCGACCATGGCCACCGCCCTGCTCGTGCCGGTCACGTTCTTCATGGCGCCGGTGCCGGCCGTGGCCGCCATCGTCACCGCCACAGCGATGGCCATTTTCAGCGGCGACATTCCGAGTGCCTTGCTGCGCATGCCGGGCACACCGGCGAGTGCCGCCTACACCGACGAGGCCTACCTGCTCACCAAGAGCGGCCGGCCCGAGCTGGCGCTGGGCGCGGGGCTGGTGTTCTCGGTGCTGGGCGGCATCTTCGGTGTCATCGTGCTTATCGTGGCCGCACCCGTGCTGGCCGAGATTGCGCTGAAGTTCAGCAGCTTCGAGTATTTCTGGCTCGTCATGCTGGGCTTCACCTGCGCCGTCTTCATCGCCGGAAGCGACCCGCTCAAAGGGGTGATCTCGCTGCTGCTGGGCTTGCTGATTGCCTGCGTCGGCCTGGACAACCCCGCCGGCGCGCCGCGCTGGACCTTCGGCAACGCCGAGCTCACGGGCGGCATCTCGCTCATCCCTTTGATGATCGGCATGTTCGCCATCAGCGAAGTGCTGCGTTTTGCCGTCACGGTGGACAAACCGGTGATGGCCGTCGAGCGCCCTTTCGGCAACATCTTTGCCGGCATGTGGGGCCTGCTGAAGAAGTACCCCGTGCAACTCTTGCGCGGCTCGGCGCTGGGCACGGCGGTGGGCGCGTTACCCGGCGCGGGGGCTGACATCGCGGCGTGGATGTCTTACGCCATGTCGAAGAAGTTTTCCAAAGAGCCCGAGAAGTTCGGCACCGGCCACATCGAAGGCATCGTCGAGTCGGGCGCAGCCAATAACGCGGCCTTGGGTGGCGCGTGGATACCGGCGCTGGTGTTTGGCATTCCCGGCGACTCGATCACGGCGATTGCCATCGGCGTGCTCTACATGAAGAACATGAACCCGGGGCCGACACTCTTCGTCGACAACCCGCAGAACATCTACGCCGTCTTCATCGTCTTCATCCTGGCGCAGATCCTCATGCTGCCCTTTGGCTGGATGGCCATCAAGGCGGCCAAGCAGGTGCTGCGCATTCCGGCGGCGGTGCTCATGCCGCTGATCCTGCTCTTTTGCATCGTCGGCAGTTTCGCCATCAACAACAGCATGTTCGGCGTCATCGTCATGGGCGTGGCTGGCGTCGGCGCTTTCTACATGGAGCGCTGGGGTTTCCCGGTGGCGCCCACCATCCTGGGTGTGGTGCTGGGCACGCTGCTGGAAGAGCATTTCTTCAGCAGCCTGATCAAGTCCGACGGCAGCCTCTGGGCCTTCTTCGAGCGTCCCATCGCAGGCGGCCTTGGCCTGCTAACGCTCATGGTGTGGGTGTGGCCGGTGCTGGTGCGCGCAAGAGCGCGAAGCACAGCGCCGGCCTAGCCGATTACTTCACCCGAACACGTTGGGTGATCTTGGCGGTTTCGGCATTGCCGGAAAAAGCGCCGGTGTAGTAGCCGATCGTTCCGGCGAAGTTCTCGTCAAAACTATCACTTTGAAAACTCGCCTTCTCCATGGCGCCGACATATTGAAACGTCGTGGTACCGGCGTCCGATCGCGCGTAACTCCCTGTGGGCGCACCTGTGATGGATATCGTCAATGCCGTGCTGTTAAAGGCAAAGCAGCTCGGGTTGGCAGGATCCAATACGGCGTTGACCGTGGCCGCACCGCTCGTCTTGCTGACGGTCACGATATTGGCGAATGCAGGCCCAGAGCATTGCATGAAGTTGTATGAGAAAAAACCGGATGCCGGGTCAATGCCGAATCGGCTGACGAAGATGCTTCCTTGTTGGACACCGTCCATGTCGTCGAAACTGTTGGCACTCAGGCTGTACTGCACGCCATTGATTTCGGCGCCGAGATTGACCGCTGAGAGCGCGGTCTTGTACTTCAAGTTGTAGGTTTGCCCGCCCGGCGCCGCGAGCGCCAACGGTGAAGCAACCAATGAGCTTGCGATGACGCAGGCAGCCAGATAGCGAGTTTTCATTGTCAATTTCCTGATGTCGAGATGAGGGGGGATGTCACGAACACAATAACGCCCACGTGCCGCGTTGACGTCAAAGCGCCGTCATCAAATTTGTGACGACGCGTCCACGTTAGCGGCTTTGCGGGCGGTGGCCAGTCCACTGAACCAAAGGGAATACACGCCATTTCCCTGCGCATCAAAGCTGCTTGCGTGCTATGGGCCGAGGCCACAGTGCCGGTGCGAATTCAGGCACAAGCTCAGCCAGCACACGAAGTCACTGGCTCGTCGCTTTGGCCTGCCGGCGCTTAGACCAGATGTTTGACACCCTCTTGCTCGCCCTGCAATTCGGCCAGCGTCTTGTCGATGCACGCCTGCGAGAAAGCATCAATCGCCAGGCCCTCGACGATCTGGTAATCGCCGCCGCTGCATGTCACCGGGAAGCCGAACATCACGTCCTTGGGGATGCCGTATTCGCCGTTGCTGGCCACACCCATGGTCACCCACTCGCCGCCGGTGCCGGCAGCCCAGTCACGCATGTGGTCGATGGCCGCGTTGGCCGCACTCGCCGCTGAGGACAAGCCGCGAGCTTCGATGATCGCCGCGCCGCGCTTGCCTACGGTGGGCAGGAAGACGTCCTTGTTCCAGACCTGGTCGTTGATCATGTCCTTCACAGCGGCGCCGTCGATGGTGGCGAAGCGGTAGTCTGCGTACATAGTGGGCGAGTGGTTG
The DNA here is from genome assembly GCA_031418855.1 of Rubrivivax sp. Lineage (GTDB taxonomy): Bacteria > Pseudomonadota > Gammaproteobacteria > Burkholderiales > Burkholderiaceae_C > Rubrivivax. The sequence goes on along the minus strand of JANOJR010000088.1, from coordinate 3,037 downwards.
CCCCAGACGCACAGTTTCTTGATCGCGGCGACCGGCTTGCCCGTCTTGGCGGCGACCTGGCTGAGCGCGCGGTTGTGGTCCAGCCTAAGCATGGCGGTGAAGTTGCGCCGGCTCAAATCGGGCGCGCTCTTCATGGCAATAAAGGCGTTGGTATTGGCCGGGTTGCCCACCACCAGCACCTTCACGTTGCGGCTGGCGTGCGCGTTGAGCGCCTTGCCCTGCGCCGTGAAGATGGCGCCGTTGATGGCCAGCAGCTCGGCGCGTTCCATGCCCGGGCCGCGCGGGCGCGAGCCCACCAGCAGCGCGTAGTCGGTGTTCTTGAAGGCGGTGTTGGCGTCGCTGTGCGCTTCCATGCTCACCAAAAGCGGGAAGGCGCAGTCCTGCAATTCCATCATCACGCCGCCCAGCGCCTTCTGCGCTTTTTCGTCAGGGATCTCCAGCAGCTGCAGGATCACCGGCTGGTCTTTGCCCAGCATTTCGCCCGAGGCGATGCGGAACAACAAGGCATAACCGATCTGGCCAGCGGCACCGGTGACGGCAACTCGAACGGGCGTTTTCATGGGCAAACTCCTGGGGCTAGGTGGGGATTCGGGGGCTGCGCCGGAGTCTGCAAATCGACAGCGTGCAGTAGGCGCGGCGATTCTAGGTCGCAGCTTTCGCGCGTGGCGCGTACCAAAGACTGCCGTCTTCTATAAGACAACGTTTCATGCGTTTGGACGCTTGCCTGTGTTGCAATCGCGCCATGCCGACCAAGCTGCCCATGCCCAGTGATCGCGACGCTCACGACGCCACGCCGTCGTTCAGCCCGCTGTACCGGCAGATCAAGGCGCTGCTCACGCGCAGCTTGCAAGGTGGTGAGTGGAAGCCCGGCGAGGCGATTCCCGCTGAGGTGGAGCTGGCCGCGCGCTACAAGGTCAGCCAGGGCACGGTGCGCAAAGCTATCGACGAGCTCGCGGCCGACAACCTGCTCGTGCGCCGACAGGGCAAGGGCACCTTTGTCGCGACCCACGCTGAGGCCAAAACGCAGTACCGCTTCTTGCGCCTGATGCAAGACAGCGGTGAGGCACCTGGCCTGCGCCGCCAGCTGCTGGACTGCCGACGCATGCGCGCGCCGAGCGACATCGTGCAGGCCTTGCGCCTGGAGCGCGGCGAGCATGCGGTGCAAGTGCGCCGCCTCTTGCTCGCGGGCGCTGCGCCCGTGGTGCTGGACGAGCTGTGGCTGCCCGCCTCGCTCTTCAAAGGCTTGACGCTGCAAATGCTGAGCGACGACCGCGGCCCGATGTACGGCCTTTTTGAGCGCCATTTCGGCGTGCGCATGATCCGCGCCGAAGAGAAGATCAGGGCCGTGGCAGCGGCTGTGGAAGATGCGGCGCTGCTGGCATTGAGCGAAGGCGCGCCGCTGTTGTGCGTCGAGCGCCTGGCCTTTACCTACGGCGACAAACCGGTCGAATTTCGCCGTGGCCTCTACAACACGGCGGCCCATCACTACCGCAATGAGTTGTCCTGACAACAGCACTGGGCAATGGCTTGGGCGTTCGGCGTCAGCCTGCTGCATTGCAATAGACTTGTACGGTTTCAAGCTGGTTACACACGAACGAACGCGAAAGCAAGCATGCCCGACATGATCAAACAACGCCCCGGCACGATGCGCTTGCTGGGTGCCTTTGCCTACCCGCTGCCGCTGGCGGCGAAGGTCTCGATCCTGCACCGCGTCAGCGGCGGCATTTTGTTTGCGCTGCTGCCGCTGGTCATCTGGTTCTTCGACACCAGCGTCAGCTCGGAAGGCTCGTATGAGCGCTTCGCGGCGGCCTTCACCGCAGGCATCGGCTTCGTGCCGGGCTGGCTCATCAAGCTCGTGGTCTTGTCGCTGATCTGGGCCTATCTGCACCACTTCATCGCCGGTGTGCGCCACCTGTGGATGGACGCCACCCACAGCGTGAGCAAAGCGCAGGGCCACAGCTCGGCCATGGTCACGATGGTGCTGAGCCTGCTGCTCACGGCGGCGCTGGGCGCCAAGCTTTTCGGCCTGTATTGAAAGCGCTACGCATGACGCAAAACTTCGGCTCCAAACGCGTCGTCGTCGGCGCGCATTACGGCCTGCGCGACTGGCTCAGCCAGCGCATCACCGCCGTGCTGATGGCCATCTTCACCGTGGTGCTGCTGGCGCAGGTGCTGATGCCCGGCAAGCTCGACTACTACCGCTGGTCGGCGATCTTTGCCGCGCAGTGGATGAAGGTGCTAACGTTTGTCGTGATCGTGTCGCTGGCCTGGCATGCCTGGGTGGGTGTGCGCGACATCCTGATGGATTACGTCAAAGCCATGGGCATGCGCCTGGCGCTGCAAGTGGCCACCATCGTGTGGCTGGTGGGTTGTGCCGGCTGGGCCGTGCAAGTGCTGTGGAGGCTGTGATTTGATGGGCTCGATTCCAAGAAGAAAATTTGACGTCGTCATCGTCGGCGCCGGCGGCTCGGGCATGCAGGCCTCGCTGCGCCTGGCGCAGGCCGGGCTCAACGTGGCGGTGCTGTCCAAGGTCTTCCCCACGCGTTCGCACACGGTGGCCGCGCAAGGCGGCATCGGTGCGTCGCTGGGCAATATGAGTGAAGACAACTGGCACTTCCACTTCTACGACACGGTCAAGGGCAGCGACTGGCTGGGTGACCAGGACGCTATCGAGTTCATGTGCCGCGAAGCCAGCAAGGTGGTTTACGAGCTCGAACACTTCGGCATGCCGTTTGACCGCAACCCCGACGGCAGCATCTACCAGCGGCCCTTTGGCGGCCACACCGCCAACTACGGCGAAAAGCCGGTGCAGCGCGCCTGCGCCGCGGCCGACCGCACCGGCCACGCCATGCTGCACACGCTGTACCAGCAAAACGTCAAGGCACGGACTAACTTTTTTGTGGAGTGGATGGCGCTGGACCTCATCCGCGACGCCGACGGCGACGTGCTCGGCGTCACCGCGCTGGAGATGGAAACCGGCGACGTGCACATCCTGGAAGGCAAGGTCACGCTCTTTGCCACCGGCGGCGCCGGGCGC
>JANOJR010000087.1:0-15681 GCA_031418855.1 Rubrivivax sp. | reverse complement strand
CAGCAAGGGCGCCGACCTCACCACCGGCTACCCCGAGTTCGACCACAACCTTCTCAAGAAACTGGGCTGGTGGGGTGACCTGACCGAAGCCGAGCAGAAGGCCGCCGAGGGCAAGAACTGGAAGACCGATCCCTCGGGCGGCATCATCCGCGTGGCGATGGCGGTGCACGGCTGCCACCCCTTCGGCAACGCCAAAGCGCGCGCCGTGGTGTGGAACTTCCCCGACCCGATTCCACAGCACCGCGAGCCGCTGTACAGCAACCGCCCCGAGATGGTGGCCAAGTACCCGACGCACGACGACCGCAAGGCCTTCTGGCGGCTGCCCACCTTGTTCAAGACCGTGCAGGAAAAGAACAAGGACATCGCCAAGACCTACCCGCTGATCATGACCAGCGGACGCTTGGTGGAGTACGAAGGCGGCGGCGAAGAAACACGTTCCAACCCCTGGCTGGCCGAGCTGCAGCAAGACATGTTCGTCGAGATCAACCCGCGCACAGCGAATGACCGCGGCATCCGCAACGGCGACTACGTCTGGGTCAAGACGCCGCCAATGCAAGCGCTGCCCGACTTCAAGGGTTTGCGCGTGAAGGCGCAAGTCACCGAGCGGGTAGACGCCGAAACCGTGTTCCTGCCCTTCCACTTCTCTGGTCGCTGGGGTGGCATCGACCTGGCACCTTGGTACCCGGACGGCGCCAAACCGATGGTGCGGGGTGAGTCGGTCAACACCGCCACGACCTACGGCTACGACTCCGTGACGATGATGCAAGAGACCAAGACGACGGTCTGCCAGATCGAAAAAGCCACCGCGTAAATGACCACCCCCATCCGCTTCGCGTCTGCCCCCCAAGGGGGCGTTGACCTTGATTGCCAGGAGAGCTGAACATGGCACGAATGAAATTCATCTGCGACGCTGACCGCTGCATCGAATGCAATGGCTGCGTCACCGCCTGCAAGGCTGAGCACGACGTGCCCTGGGGCGTGAACCGCCGCCGCGTGGTCACACTCAACGACGGTGTGGCGGGCGAGAAAAGCATCTCGGTGGCCTGCATGCATTGCAGCGATGCACCTTGCATGGCGGTGTGCCCGGTGGACTGCTTCTATCGCACCGACGAAGGTGTGGTGCTGCACGACAAAGACGTCTGCATCGGCTGCGGCTATTGCAGCTACGCCTGCCCCTTCGGCGCGCCGCAGTTCCCCAGCAACGGTGCCTTTGGCATGCGCGGCAAGATGGACAAGTGCACCTTCTGCGCTGGTGGCCCCGAGGCCAACGGCAGCGAGGCAGAAAACGCCAAGTACGGCCGCAACCGGCTGGCCGAAGGCAAGCTGCCGGCCTGCGCCGAAATGTGCGCGACCAAGGCGCTCTTGGGCGGTGACGGCGACGTGGTGGCCGACATCTTCCGCAACCGCGTGCTCACACGCGGCAAAGGCAGCGAGGTCTGGGGCTGGGGCACGGCTTACGGCAAGCCGAGTTCGGGCGGCGCTGCACCAGCAGCCAAGCCGGCTGGGAAGTCATGAGGCAGCTTACGTTGATCGTTAGCGCCTGCATCGTGCTGGCGGCCTGTGGCGAAAAGCCGCAGGTGTCGGGTTCGCGCAAGGCCGATGTCGCCGCCTTTCAAGGCAGCTCAACGGCGGCCTACACCGTGCAGGGCTGGAAGGTCGGCGACGCGACAAGCTGGGAAGCCCAGATGAAGACCCGCGCGCAAGGCCAGGACGAACGAACCCGCGCGTCGCCGTAAGTTCAGCGACGGCAGTGAAACCGGCGCAGCAAGCCCGAGGAGCTTTGATGAGCAGCACGATACGGACATGGCTGGTGGGTTCGGCGATGGTGATGACCGTCGCCCTGACGACCCAGGCGCAGACGCAGACGCAGACGCAACAGCCCGCGGCAGCTGCGGCGCCGGTGGCGGCACCGGCCATCGCGCCTGCGCCCACCTCGGCCGCCTTGCCCAAGCCTGACGAGACCAACGCCCAGCGCGCCAAGACCCAGCCCGGCAACAACGCGCCGTTTTGGCGCGGCGTACGCGAGTCAGGTCAACAGCCCGGCACTTCGAACCTGCCCGGCGCTGAAATGGGTCAGCTGATCCAGGGTTTCGTGCAGTACCCCGGCTCGCGCCTGGCCAGTGCCGGGGAAGCCTGGCGCCAGGTGCGCAACCAGTGGATCGTGCCCTATGGTGGCTCGCTGCTGATCATCGTGGCCCTGGCTATTGGCCTCTACTACTGGCGCAAAGGCCCGATGGGCGGCCATGAGCCAGACACCGGCCTCAAGATCGAACGCTTCACGCCGTTCGAACGCGCCGCCCACTGGACCAACGCCATCGCTTTTGTCGTGCTCGCGGTCTCGGGCATCGTCATGGCCTTCGGCAAATTTTTCCTGTTGCCGGTGCTGGGCTTGACGCTCTTCGGCTGGTTGACCTACGCACTCAAGACCGCGCACAACCTGGTCGGCCCGCTCTTCGCGGTGTCGCTGATCATCGTCATCGTCACCTTCATCCGCGACAACTTCCCCGGCAAAGGCGACTTGGCCTGGCTGCTCAAAGGCGGCGGCATGTTCAGCGGCGAGCATGTGCCTTCACACCGCTTCAACGCTGGCGAGAAAGGCCTCTTCTGGGGGGGAGTGTTTCTCCTGGGCCTCATCGTCGTCGGCTCTGGCCTGGTGCTCGACTTGCTCGTCCCCGGCCTGGGCGACACACGCGGCCAGATGCAGGTCGCGCACATGATCCACGCCGTCGGCGCCGTGCTGATGATGGCGGCGTTCTGTGGCCACATCTACATGGGGACGGTGGGCATGAAAGGCGCTTACCAGGCTATGCGTACGGGTTATGTGGATGAAGGCTGGGCCAAAGAGCACCACGAGTATTGGCACGACGATGTCAAGGCCGGCAAGATCCCGGCGCAGCGTTCTACGCCCGCCGAGCCTGGCCTGAACCGCGCCAGCCCGCAGGCCTGAGCGAAACACTTCTTGGAGCAATGATGATGAAGACCTTGACCGCAGCCGGCTTCACCTTGGCACTCGTGTTGGGCGTTAGCAGCGCATCGGCCAAGTTGCCGGCGCTGAGCGACGAAGCCAAAGCCAAAGCCGCCGAAGCCGCCGCCAAGACGGGCCATGGCAACAAGGTTGCCGATTTCCAGCTCTGCAAGTCGATGGACAAAGTGGCGGTGAGCTACTACGCCGGCGCCAAGAAGGAGGGCAAAGAAACCAAGCCCGCCACAGCCACGGCGCCTTGCGCCGACCCCGGTGCGTTTGTCTACACGCCTCCTGTGCCTGCCGCGCCTGCTGCCGCGGCGGCACCCGCACCGGCCGCCGCCGTTGCCGCCGTCGCACCGCCGGCTGCCGTGAAGAAGTAATGTCTGCTGCGACGCCGAGCTCGGCGCGCCTGCCCTTCACCGGTAGCACGGTTGTTAGCAAGCAGCACGAGCCGTTGCCCGGCGCGCCGAGGCTGACCCAGGCGCAGTGCGAGCTGCTGCGCGAGATCCAGATCCTTGACGAATACGGCGAGCGCCGCAGCATCCACATCCCGTCCGAGCGGCCGCTGACGATCTTTGTCGACAAGCAAGAGCTCGTCACCCTCATGACGCTGGGCGCCTGCCCCGAGCTGCTGGTGCTGGGTTACCTGCGCAATCAGCGTTTGATCAGCACGGCGGCCGAGGTCGAGTCGATCACCGTCGATTGGGACGTGCACGCAGCCGCCGTCAAGACGCACTACGGCCTGCAAGACCTCAAGGCCAAGACCGCGCGCCGCGTCGTCACCACCGGCTGCGGCCAGGGCACCGTGTTCGGCGACCTGATGAGCCAGATCGACGGCGTGCAACTGCCCGACGCCTGCGTTGCCCGCATCCGCCAAAGCACGCTGGCGCGCATCCTGGAGACCATGCGCCAGCAAGACAGCATCCACCGCAAGGCTGGCTCGGTGCACGGCTGCGCACTCTTTCGCGGGTCCGAGATGCTGATGTTTGTGGAAGACGTCGGCCGCCACAACGCCATCGACACCATCACCGGTTGGATGGCGCTGCACGGCATTCAAGGCGCCGACAAAACCTTCTACACCACGGGCCGGCTCACCAGCGAGATGGTCATGAAGGCCGCGCAGATCGGCGTGCCCATCATCGTCTCGCGCAACGGCGTCACCGCCATGGGCCATGAGATGGCCAGCAAGCTCGGCATGACGCTCTTTGGTCGTGCGGCGAACCGGCACTTCCTTTGCTACACGGGGGTCGAGCGCTTTGATTCCGAGCCCGAGCCGCAGCGCGCGACGGTGCGGGTGGTGGCGGGCTAACGGCCAAGTTGAGTGTCAGAACAACGCGGCCCCATCGGGTGCGCGAGTAAACTTCGAAGCGGCGGCCAACATGCGTACATCCCTTGTTAGCCGCGACCCGGAAGTCATGAGCGGCGCATTTTGTGTTGCTGGCCCATGCCCGCGCCCGTAGCGTTGTCGTGATCCCGAAATTGGCGTCAGCGGCGCCTGGCGCATTGCCCGAACTGCGGTGGCGAGCTGAAGATCATCACGGCGATCCTGGAGCAGCAGGTGATCGAGAGGATCCTCACTGTTCAGCCGGCCTGGCACCCAGGGCTGCAGGGATCGGCTGTGTCCGCGCCTCAGAGGGCCGCGGCAAACCGGCGTCAACGCCCGGCTAAACCCGAAACTCATGCGTCTGCCACGCGTCCTCGGCCTGGTCATCGCCAATCGACCTACAACGGCCAACCACAAAGTTCGCACTCAGAGCCTCGACCGACGGTTCCCAACGGTTGAGGCGACTCGCTCACCGCTCCAGCGCCACGAAAGAAGCGCGTTTGAACGGCCTATCCTCCCACGCGCGAGCCGAATTTCCTGCGCATGCTGAACGGCAACGTGGCCAGCCGCTGGAGCGTGATCCTCATCTCGCGCGTGGGCAACGACGTCATCGCCGCCACCGGCTCCGACCCGACCGAGTCGCCCGATCAGCGCCTGCTGCGCACACTCGCCGAGCGCGGCCCCGAGCCGCTGCCGGCCGCGGCCTACATCAGTCAGCCGAGCTGGGCACGTTCACCAGCCACATGCGTTCGGTCTTCAATCAGCCGTTGGACCTGCGTGACAGCGGCGTCAACCGCCGCGCCGCCGACCGGTTGTGCAACCTGCACCTCGTCGACACCATGGGCTTGGCGGACGTGACGGTGGCCGATGCGGGCAGCAGCGGCAGCTCAGGCGACTGGGCGGACGAGATCCACCTCACGCGCGGCGGCTATCGCAAGTGCACGGCGGTGTGGGCCGATGTGCTGGATGCTCTGCCCGAATGAGCTGACGAACCCGTGCTCAAGACACTGGCCCGAGTTCTACCTTGCGACCGACACCGGTTCAGCCGGCAGCGCCTGGCCCCCCGGGCCGCCCTTGAAAGTCAGCGGGCCTACGGCTGCCTGCTGCCCCACGCCCGCCTTGCTCCAGTCGCAAACGCCGCTGGCGAACACGACTTGCAAGCGCGCCCACTGCGCGTCGCTGAAGATGCCGGCCGTGTAGTCGGCGCGCACATGCGCCTTGAGCTGGCACTTCAAGATGTGCTCGGCGCGCGGTCCGCCCGCCACTTGACGTGGTGACAGCGATGGCTTCAAGAACGGATCGGCGTCGCAAAGCGCTGCGTCGGTGACTTTCACCGTCTGCGTTGCGTCGGTCGGCAGCAGGCAGAAGTTGGCCGTGCTCGCTGGCCGGTTGCGCCGCACCTTGGCCTCGATGCTGCCGCTGGCAGAGTCGGCCTTCAGGGCCGTGAGCCACTGGTCCATGCCGAGATAGGCGTCCAGGGCCATGGTTCCTGGAGGCGCCAGGCCGGTGCGCGCAAAGCGCCACATGGCCTGGTTGTTGGCGTCGCCAACTTCGGCCATCAGGCGGTCACGGATGGCGAAGCTGTACCACTGGTGGTGGATCGGGATCGTTCCCGGCGTGTTGCCCGGCGGCACCGTGATGTTGGAATCGTCCCAGCCGCGCATGTCGATGATGGCCGTCTTGGCCCACTGCTTGCCGCTGCCGACGATGCCGGCGCGGTAGGCGATATCGAGCGCCGACGCGTCGGCGGTAGAACGGCCGGCGCGTGGCGTGGAATCGCGGTCCACGCCGCCGACCAGTTCGTTGAGGGTGACGTACTCGTCGGCGCTGATGGCGCCATCGCGCAGCGCCTTCAGGCCGTATTGCACACCGGTGTTGTCGCGCGTTTCGTTGGCTGCAGGCGAGCCGCTCACCTTGCCCCAGATCGATTCGGCCCAGCTCCAGGCATTGCAGCGTGGCAGGCCGGCGGTGGTGGCGGCATTCGCCGGGTCGTAGACCGCAGCGTTGGGCAGCTCGCAGTTGTTGGTGGCTGCTGGCTGCTGGGCGATGGCGCCGCTGACGTTGTTGGCCACCAGGCGCTGGAAGAACAAGCCGGCTCGGCTGTTGCCGCCGAAGGCGTTGTACCAGGCATGGCAGGCGCTCTGGTCAGGGTGGCCATTGATCGCGGCCTTCTTGGCGTTGATCTGGGCTTGAGTCAAGCTACCCGCCAAGGCCAGCCACTCGGGCTTCTGGTAGGCCTCGACCAGGGCAACGCAGTCGCTCACCTCAATGCCTGTGGTCTCTGAATCGGGGTAGGTGCAGGTGGTGGTGACGCCGTCGAGCAAGCCGGGCTGGATCGAGGTCGCCATGTTGGAGTTGATCGAGCCGCCCGAGCAACCCGAGCCGATGGTGAAGCGGATCGCGCCGTACTGGTCGCCGATGTGCTCTTTCATCATCATCACGGTTTCGCTCATCAGCACGCGATTGGAATTGCGTGCCGAGTCGGTCATGCTGTTGGCCACGATCAGCGTGCCGCGTGCGAGTTGCAGGTCAGACCCCGACCAGGCGGTTGCGGGCCGCACTTGGCGCCTGGGCTGCCCGGTGCTGGCGCCGAAATTGAAGACGACCTTGCGGTTCCAGGTGGCGTGCGGTGCCGTGGCCGACCAGCTCGCCTTGCTGCCGTCGTAAAGCACCGCGATGTCGTAGATGCCGCGGTTGATCGAGCCGCGCTCCACACGCACGATGTAGGGCACCGTCAGACCTGCATCGGTGGTCGTCGTCGCCATGTCGCCGGGCGTGCTGCCGGCGGTGAATGGCTTGAAGCAGCCGTTGGCTGGCGGACTGGACGGCGCCGGCACGGTGGTGGCGTTGACGCCCATCGATGGCGTCGGGTCGGGGATGGCCAGGCTGCAGCCGACCGTGGTCGTGCGGTAGTACAGCTTGTATTCGGAGGCAACGTTGCAGTTGGCATCGGGCGCGCCGGCCAGACCGCTGGCGTTGGTGGCGGGCACCGTGCCGGCCACCACCTGCGACACGGCAGTAGCGCAATAGAAAGGCTTGGTCTGCGCGCCGGAAAACACTGGGCCGTGGCGCGGCGAGTTGGTCACCGTCAGCGCAGCGGCGCCGGCGCTGTCGGTTTGCGCGACGATCAAGTTGTCGCCATCGGCCAGACCGGTCACCACGCCGCGCACGCGGCCGTCGCTGCCGGTTGAAAAGGCGCTGCTGACGTCGCGACCACCGACTTCAACCTTCAGCCCGACGGCAGAGGCGCCTGCGGGGAGCACGACTTCAACCAGCGCGTCGCCGCCACTGACCATGTCGGCCCGAGTGGACAGCGTGCGAATTTCGACCGGGATGGGTTTGTCGCCGCTGCCGCAGGCGCCCAGACCTGCAAGCAAGGCTGCGGCCAGCGCGATGTGGAGGGGCGTTGCGCAAGGCATAGGTGTCTTCATCTTTGATTCACTTTTAGAACCGGCTGCAATTGCCGATTTCGGAGCGCATGCTAGGACGAGGCGCGCACGATCGAATACGGCCAAACCCGCATGTCGCGAAGTGGACGGCCTGGTCGATCACGCCTTGCTCAAGACCCCTTGGCGCGACGGCACCACGCATCTGGTGATGTCACCGATGGGGTTCATGCAGTGGCTGGCTACGCTGGTGCCCCGGCCACGACTGCACCTGGTTCGCTTCCATGGTGTGCTGGCCCCTCATTTACAACTTCGGCCAAGCTGCGCGCGCTGGTGGTGCCGCAAGGGCCCGAAGCGCCCGCGCCGGCCACGCCACCCGCCGAGCGCAAGGCAATCTGCGCGCACCAGCCCGCGGCCAGGCGCCGCAAGCAGCTTGACCATCCCGATCGTCACAGTTCAGTGAGCCTCCGTAACAACCGGGGCGGTTCAAGTCGCGGCGCAACTATTCGGGCAAGTTCACCCTGCGAATTCCACCAGAGCTGCATGAGCGGCTCGCCATCGCCGCGCAGGCCGAAGGCAAGGCATCAACACGCTGGCTCAAGAAGCACTCGCGCAGCGCGTCGCCGTCTAATGCCTGGCCGTTCGCTCAAGCGGAGTGCCAACAGCGGCACACCAATCCTGCGCCAGCCGTGTGCGGTGCATGCTTGCCAGCCCAAGCCTGCCGCCGCAACCCGCTCACCTCAACCGTTAGATCGACAACCGCTGCCTCACCCCATCCTCCACCATATCCACCCCGCGCCCACGCGCCACGATCTCGCCGCGCTCCATCACCAGGTATTGATCGGCCAGCTCGGCGGCAAAGTCGTAGTACTGCTCAACGAGCACGATGGCCATGGTCTTGCGGTCGGCCAGCATGCGGATGACGCGGCCGATGTCTTTGATGATGCTGGGCTGGATGCCTTCGGTGGGCTCGTCGAGCATCAACAACTTCGGCCCGGCAGCCAACGCGCGCGCGATGGCGAGTTGCTGTTGCTGGCCGCCTGAGAGGTCACCACCACGGCGCTTGATCATCTGCTTGAGCACGGGGAAGAGCTCGAACAGCTCAGCCGGGATCACGCTGGCACCTGGCTTGCTGGCCAGGCCCATCAAGAGGTTCTCTTCGACGGTGAGGCGGTTGAAGATCTCGCGCCCCTGCGGCACGTAGCCGATGCCTCGGCGCACGCGCTCGTACGACGAGGCGTGTGTGATCTCGGCGCCGGCTAACAGTACGCGGCCAGTCTTCACCGGCACCACGCCCATCAGACTTTTCAGCAGCGTGGTCTTGCCCACGCCGTTGCGGCCGAGCACGACGGTGACTTCACCGAGCTTGGCTTCGAAGCTGACGCCGCGCAGGATGTGCGAGCCGCCGTAAAACTGGTTCAGCTCGTGGACGCTCAGCATGGTCGGCATGGTCTGCATGGTCAGCGGCCGAGGTAAACCTCAAGCACCTCGTCGTTGGCCTGCACCTCGGCCAGCGGCCCTTCGGCGAGCACGCGCCCTTCGTGCAGCACGGTCACGGTCTTGCGGCCTTGCGTGAGCTGGTCGACGAACTTCATGTCGTGTTCCACCACCACCAGCGAGTGTTTGCCTTCGAGTGACAGGAAGAGCTCGGCGGTGCGCTCGGTCTCTTCGTCGGTCATGCCCGCCACGGGCTCGTCCAGCAGCAGCAGTTTGGGCTCCTGCATCAAGAGCATGCCGATCTCTAGCCACTGCTTCTGGCCATGGCTCAAGAGTCCGGCGGTGCGCTGCGCTTGGTGCTTCAGATGGATCAGCGTGAGCACTTCGCCGATGTGGTCGAGCTGCGCGCCCGACAAGCGCGAGAACAGCGTGGCGCGCACGCGGCGGTCGGCGCGCTGCGCGAGTTCGAGGTTTTCAAACACGCTCAAATGTTCATACACGGTGGGCTTCTGGAACTTGCGGCCCACGCCCACCTGCGCGATCTGCGGCTCCGTCAGGCGCAGCAGGTCGATGTTGCTGCCGAAGAAGATGCTGCCTGCGTCTGGCCGCGTCTTGCCGGTGATGCAGTCCATCATCGTTGTCTTGCCCGCACCGTTGGGGCCAATGATGCAGCGCAGCTCGCCGACGTTGATGGTCAGGCTCAGCGCGTTCAAGGCGCGAAAGCCGTCAAAGCTGACGCTGATGTTGTCGACATACAGCGCCACACCCTGGCCGAAGTAAGCCTCGTCGCTGACGAAGCGCGGGGCACGCGTGGCCAACTTGGCCTGCTGCGCGGCCAGCGCACGTGTGCCGGCTTCCATCAGCTCGGGCGTCATGAGCGCTCCCCGCGTTTGCGCAGCAGGCCGATCAACCCACTCGGCTTGCGCAGCAGGCCGATCAACCCATTCGGCAAAAACAGCGTCACTGCGATGAAGAGCGCGCCGAGAAAGAACAACCAGTATTCGGGAAAGGCCACCGTGAACCAGCTCTTCGCGCCGTTGACAAAGAAGGCGCCGAGGATGGGGCCGATGAGTGTGGCGCGGCCACCCACTGCGGCCCATATCGCCATCTCGATCGACGCCGCCGGCGACATCTCGCCGGGGTTGATGATGCCCACCTGCGGCACGTACAAGGCCCCGGCCACCCCGCACATCATGGCCGATAGCGTCCAGATGCTGAGCTTGTAGGCCACCGGGTTGTAGCCGGTGAACATGACGCGGCTTTCAGCGTCGCGGATGGCTTGCAGCACGCGCCCGTATTTGCTGTTGACGATGGCGCGCGCCATCATGAAAAAGCCAATGAGCACCGCGCCGCTGAGGCAACACAGGATCACGCGCATCTGCGACGTGGCCACCGGCACGCCGGCGATGCGCTTGAAATCGGTGAAGCCGTTGTTGCCGCCGAAGCCCGTCTCATTACGGAAGAAAAGCAGCATTGCGGCGAAGGTCAGTGCCTGGGTGATGATCGAAAAGTACACGCCCTTGATGCGCGAGCGAAAGGCGAAGTAGCCAAAGACAAACGCTAACGTTCCAGGTACGAGCACCACCATGGCGAGCTGGAAGGCCAGGCTGTCGCTGAAGACCCAGTGCCACGGGAAGACCTTCCAGTTCAGGAAGACCATGAAGTCGGGCATGGGCAGCCGGTATTGGCCGTCGCTGCCGATCTGGCGCATGAGGTACATGCCCATGGCGTAGCCGCCGAGCGCGAAGAAGAGGCCGTGGCCGAGCGAGAGGATGCCGGTGTAGCCCCAGATCAGGTCCATCGCCAGCGCGCAGATGGCGTAGCACAGGATCTTGCCGAGCAGGCTGACGGCGTAATCGCTGAGGTGAAAGGCGCTGCTTTCCGGCACGGCCAGGTTGAGCGCAGGCACCAACACCATGAGCGTTAGCACGGCGGACATCAGCGCCGCCCAGCCGCGTGCACCCAGGCTCCGAGATATGCCCGCGTTCGCGGTGCCGCTCACGTTTCAGCGCTCCGGCCCTTGAGCGCAAAGATGCCCTGCGGCCGCTTCTGGATGAAGATCACGATGAACACCAGCACCATGATCTTGGCCAGTACCGCGCCGGCCCAGCCTTCGAGAAGTTTGTTGAGTACGCCCAGGCCCAGAGCCGCGTAGACCGTGCCCGCAAGCTGCCCAACACCACCGAGCACCACCACCATGAAGGCGTCGACGATGTAGCTCTGGCCGAGGTCGGGCCCGACGTTGCCAACCTGGCTGAGCGCGCAGCCCGCCAAACCGGCGATGCCCGCGCCCAGCGCAAAGGCGTAGGTGTCGACACGGGCAGTGTTGACGCCCATGCACGAGGCCATGCGCCGGTTCTGCGTGACGCCGCGCACGAAGAGGCCCAGGCGCGTTTTGTTGATGAGCAGCGCCATGCCGATGAGCACGAGCGCGGCAAAGACAAGGATGGCCAGGCGGTTGTAGGGCAGGATGAGGTTGGGCAGCACCTGCAAGCCACCCGACAGAAAGCTTGGGTTTTCGACGCCTACGTTTTGCGCGCCAAAGAGCGTGCGTACGGTTTGCATCAGCATCAGGCTGATGCCCCACGTGGCCAGCAAGGTCTCCAACGGTCGGCCATAAAGCCAGCGGATGACGCTGCGTTCAAGAGCCGCGCCGACCAGCGCGCTGGCCAGAAAACTCGCCGGAATAGCGGCCAGGATGTAGAGGTCGAACGCGCCCGGCCACCAGGCCTTGAAGGCGTTTTGCACGAAGTAAGTGGCGTAGGCGCCAATCATCATCAGCTCGCCGTGCGCCATGTTGATGACGCCCATCAGGCCGTACGTGATGGCTAAGCCCAGGGCTACCAGCAAGAGGATGGAGCCGAGGCTGGCACCTGTGAAAAGCACGCCCAACCGTTCGCCCCAGGCCAGGCGCGACTGCACCGTGTCGAGCGTGGCCTGCATGGCGGCTTTCACGGCGGGGTCGCGCTCGCTGGCGAGCTTTTCGAGCAGCAAGGAGCGGATGGAAGACTCCTGGCTGCCGGCCAGCGCTCGCGCTGCGGCGATGCGCTTGGCGGGGTCTTCGGCCGAAATCAAGATCGCCGCGCGCAGGCGCACCAGGCTGGCTTTGAGCTCGGGGTCAGGCTCGGCGGCGGTGGCGTTTTCGATCAGCGCGAGCTTGCTTTCGTCGGCCGTGTCGCGCAAGGCAGTGATGGCTTTGGCGCGGCGTTCGCGCTCGGGCGAGCGCAGGTCGAGTGCAGCCAGCGCCGACTCAAGCTCGCTGCGCATGCGGTTGTTGTTCACCACCTCTTCGGCGTTAGCCGGCAGCGCGGTCGCGGTGCCGCTGGCAGCGTCGATGGCCTTGCCGTCGCGAACGATGTAGGCCTTGTCTGCCGTGACCTTGACTTCATCGGCCAGCAGCGCTTGCACGAAGGCGGCCAGGGCCGGGTCGGATGCGCTCACAAGCGCGTTGAGCGCGGTGATGCGCTCGTCACTATCACCCGCAGCGATGCGCAAGGCCTGCGCGGCCGTGAGCGCCCAGGTGTGCGCCATACCGACGCACAGGGCCAGGAGTACGAGCAGACGTTTGACCACGGATGGGCGGACTAGCGCGGTGCGGGAACGAGCGGAGTTCCAAGCGCCCTCCCCCTGGCAGGGGGAGGGTTGGGGAGGGGGTCGAGTGCGGCCTTAGCACGCTGTGGGGTGGGGGAGACATTCACCCCCATCCCAGCCTTCCCCCTTGCAGGGGGAAGGAGCAAGTCAGAACCAGCCTACTTCCTTACGGGCTCGTCCTTCTTGCCCTTGTTCTCAGGAATGAACGGGCTCCAGGGCTGCGCCTTGACAGGCCCAGGCGTCTTCCACACCACATTGAACTGACCATCGGCCTTGATCTCGCCGATGAACACCGGCTTGTGCAGGTGATGGTTCTTCGCGTCCATGGTGCTGGTGAAGCCGCCCGGCGCTTTGAAGGTCTGGCCGGCCATCGCTGCGACGACCTTGTCGGTGTCGGTGCTCTTGGCTTTTTCGACCGCAGCCTTCCACATCATGATGCCGATGTAGGTCGCCTCCATGGGATCGTTGGTCAGCGGCTTGTCCTTGTGGCCGGCGATGCCCTTGGCCTTGGCGTAGTCGCTCCACTTCTTCACGAACTCGGTGTTGGCCGGGCTCTTGATGCTCATGAAGTAATTCCACGCGGCCAGGTGGCCTTGCAGCGGCTTGGTGTCCACGCCGCGCAGCTCTTCTTCACCCACCGAGAAGGCCACCACGGGCACGTCTTTGGCCTTCAGGCCCTGGTTGCCGAGCTCTTTATAGAAGGGCACGTTGGAGTCGCCGTTGATGGTGCTGACCACGGCTGTCTTCTTGCCTTCGGCCGAGAACTTCTTGATCTTGGCGATGATGCTTTGGTAGTCGCTGTGGCCGAACGGGGTGTACTCCTCCAGGATGTCGGCGTCGGCGATGCCTTTGCTCTTCAGGAAGGAGCGCAGGATCTTGTTGGTGGTGCGCGGGTAGACGTAGTCGGTGCCCAGCAGCACAAAGCGCTTGGCGCCGCCGCCGTCTTTGCTCATCAGGTATTCCACCGCAGGAATGGCCTGCTGATTCGGCGCGGCACCGGTGTAGAAAACGTTCTTGCTGAGCTCTTCACCTTCGTATTGCACGGGATAGAAGAGCAGGCCGTTGAGCTCTTCCACCACCGGCAGCACGCTCTTGCGCGAGACGCTGGTCCAGCAGCCGAAGATCACCGCCACCTTGTCTTGGCTGATGAGCTGGCGTGTCTTCTCGGCGAAGAGCGGCCAGTTCGACGCCGGGTCGACGATCACGGGCTCGAGCTTCTTGCCCAGCACGCCGCCCTTGGCGTTGATCTCTTCGATGGCCATCAGCACGGTGTCTTTGAGCACCGTCTCTGAAATGGCCATCGTGCCCGACAGCGAATGCAGCACGCCGACCTTGATGGTGTTGCCCTGCGCTTGGGCAGCACTGATGCCCAGGCCGGCGAATAGTGCTGCACTCAGACTGCGCAGCGCGAATGAGCGACGATTGGATTTGGGTGACATGCGAACCCCTCCTAGGGTTTGGTGGTTGGAGACAACAAACCAAACGTAGGCAAGCGGCGTGCCAATGTCACTTCCGACGGGTTCCCGTCAGCCGAAACCGATGCATGTCAGTGCACGCCTTAGCATGGCATCCAAGTTGCACTGAGGTAGAGCATGGACCTGACACCGCGCGAAAAAGACAAGCTGCTGATCTTCACCGCCGCCTTGCTTGCAGAGCGTCGCCAAGCCCGGGGTTTGAAGCTCAACGTGCCCGAAGCAATAGCGCTGATCAGCGCGGCCATCATGGAAGGCGCGCGCGACGGCAAGACCGTGGCGCAGCTCATGAGCTTCGGCAAGACGGTGCTCAAGCGCAGCGAGGTGATGGACGGTGTGGCCGACATCGTCAGCGAAATTCAGATCGAAGCGACCTTCCCAGACGGCACCAAGTTGGTGACGGTGCACCAACCTATTGCCTGAGTCTTCAGGCGCGCACCAAGGAGGACATCACGATGATTCCTGGCGAACTTCTCACCGACGGCCCCGACCTGCCGCTCAACCCCGGCCGGCGCACGCTCACTGTGGTGGTGCACAACCGGGGCGACCGCCCGATCCAGGTCGGCTCGCACTATCACTTCGCCGAGACCAACCCGGCGCTGGACTTCGACCACGCTGCCGCGCGCGGCATGCGGCTGAATATTGCCTCGGGCACGGCGGTGCGTTTCGAGCCGGGGCAACAGCGCACGGTGGAACTCGTGGACTACGCCGGTGACCGCGTCGTTTACGGATTTCGTGGCGCTATTCAGGGAGCCCTTTGATGGCCACCATCGGCAGGCGCGCCTACGCCGAGATGTACGGCCCCACCGTCGGCGACCGCGTGCGCTTGGCGGACACCTCACTCGTCGTCGAGGTTGAACAGGACTACACCTTGCGTGCCGGCGGCTACGGCGAAGAAGTCAAGTTCGGCGGCGGCAAGACCATTCGCGACGGTATGGGGCAGAGCCAGCGGGCGAATGGACCAGGCGACCCTTCAGGTCGCGTCGGCCCAGGTAAGCATGATGCGATGGACTGTGTGATCACCAACGCGCTGGTGATCGACCACTGGGGCATCGTCAAGTGCGACATCGGCCTGCGCGGTTCGCGCATCGCGGCCATCGGCAAGGCCGGCAACCCCGATGTGCAGGCGGGGGTCGACATCGTCATCGGCCCAGGCACCGAAATCATCGCCGCCGAAGGGCTGATCGTCACGGCCGGCGGCATCGACAGCCACATCCACTTCATCTGCCCGCAGCAGATCGAAGAAGCGCAAAGCTCAGGCATCACCACCATGCTGGGCGGCGGCACGGGCCCGGCCACCGGGACCTTCGCTACCACCTGCACGCCGGGGCCCGAGAACCTGCGGCGCATGCTGCTCGCGGCCGATGCCTTCGCCATGAACCTGGGCTTCCTGGGCAAAGGCAACGCGAGCCGGCCTGAAGCGCTGCAACAGCAAATCGACGCCGGCGCCATCGGCTTGAAGCTGCATGAAGACTGGGGCACGACGCCGAGTGCCATCAACCAGTG
>JANOJR010000086.1:0-12863 GCA_031418855.1 Rubrivivax sp. | reverse complement strand
TGGACCTACTGCGCGCACTGGCCACGCTGCAAGCTGACGACAGCGCAAGTGCCTTGCAGCGATTGCTTGCGCACCTGCGCCAGCGCCCGAATCTCTCCGTCGCGTCGGACGTGCTAGAACACCCGGCCGCGAGTTGGCCCGAGGGCACGGCGGCCGACCTGCACGCGGCGGTGGCGCAGGCCGCGCGGCCGATGCAGCGCTACCGCTGCGCCGCCTGCGGCTTCGAGGCCCAGCAATACTTTTGGCAATGCCCGGGCTGCCTGAGCTGGGACAGCTACCCGACGCTGCGCATCGAAGAGCAATAGCGCTTGTGAGATAGCGCTCAAGAAGCGCGCATGCCGATCGCCGTCCGATCGTCGTCCGCTCGCCCTCAGGTCGTGAACTGGCGCTCCATCAGCGCCACCACATCCGCCAGCTTGGGCACCTGCCCTTTGCCGCCGATGCTGGCCACACCACCGCTACCGGTGATGCCGGCCAGCCCCGGTTCATGGTCGCAGTAGATGCCGATGGTCGGCCGCCCCAGCGCCGCGCCCAGGTGCGAAAAGCCGGTGTCCAAGCCGACGATGCCTTGTGCGCCGTGCAGCACCGCCGCCATCTCACCGACCTTCAAGAAAGGCGGCACGGTGCCACTGCAATCGGCGGCGATGCGCTCGGCCACGCTCTGCTCATCGTGGCTGCCCCACAGCACCACCGGCGTCATGCCCAGCGCGCGCATCTTGCGGCCCACCGCCACCCAGCGCGCTTCGGGCCAGAGCTTTTCTTTGCGGCTGGCGTTGGGGATGATCACCGCGTAGCGGTCAGGCATCGGCCAGCTCAGCGCCGGCACGGTGAGGCCGAAGTCGGGCTCGCTGCGCGGCATGGCGTAGCCCAGTTGCATGGCCGCGAGCTGGCGGCAGCGCTGCACGGCGTGCAGCGTGCGTGGCACCGTGAAACTGCGCTGGTAGAACATCGCGGCCCAGCCTTCACGCGCGCTGGCACGATCGAAACCCACCAGCGGCCCGTGCGCCTGCAAGCCCCATAAGGCGCTCTTGAGCAGACCTTGCAGGTCGAGCACCAGGTCGTACGGCTCGGCGCGCAGCTCGCGCCGCATGGTGGCCATGGCGCGCCAGGTGTTGCGGTCGAAAAGCTGGCGGCGCCACTTGCGCCAGGCCATCGGCAGCACGCGCGTGACGCCGGCGTGCAGGCGCGGAATCGCGGCGAAGGGCGCTTCCACCATCCAGTCGATCTGCACCCCCGGGCAATGGCGCAGCAAGTCGCTCACCGTGGGCAGCGCATGCACCACGTCGCCCATTGACGAGGTCTTGACGATGAGCAGCCGCATCAGCGTTGCTCGCGCACCAGCGCCGGGTTGAGCTTCGCGTCGTTGTACATCTTGAACTGGCGGTAGACCTTGAAGTAGGCGCGGCCCGCTTGCGCGTCGGCCAACAGCGCGTCGAAACAGCTGCCGAGGTCGCCGCGCTGTTCCTGCAAGCGCGCCAGCTTGGCCAGGCTGGATGCACGGTGCGCGTCGTCGACATCCTGGCGCTCGGTCTGCAGGCGCATGGCGTGTGCCTTGAGCGCCATGATGGACAAGCGGTCGACCATGCTGCCCGCCGTTTCGCTGTTGAGCCGCGCACCTGCGGGTACGGTGGCACGTGGCGCGTCGCTGCGCGCCGAGGCTTCGTCGACCAGGCCCAGGCGCACCAGCAGCAGCTCGTCCACACGCTCGGTGGCGTCGTTGCGCGCCTGGTTGTAGCCGTCGATGGCGCGCTTGTTGGCGGCGATCTCGGCCAGTGCCACCTGCGTGCGCCGCGCCAGGTCTTCTTCGGCCCACAAGAGGCTGTTGAAGCGGTGGTTGGCCTGCATCCACGTCGCCAGCGGGTCGTCTGCGGCGCTGGGCTCGACTTGCGGCCAGCCGGCAAACGACAACAGCAGGTCGTGTCGGGCCATGATGTGTGCAGCGCGCGGCAGGGGCAGTGTCATAGCTGAGTGGGCGGCAGCAAGTGCGATGGGAGAATGCGCGCCGATTATCCCAGCCATGTCCACGCCCACCCGCCCCTTGATCGTCAGGCTTCGCAACTGGGTGGGTGACGTCACGCTGGGGCTGCCGACGCTGCAACGCTTGAGCGACGCCGGCTACGCGCTGCAACTCATCGGCAAAGGCTGGGCGCGCGACTTGCTGGCGGGCCATGGCTGGACCGTGCATGTGTTGCCCCGGCACTGGCGCGCGCGCGTGGCGCAACTGCGTGGCTTGCGTGCGCAGGCACTGGCGCTCGACCCAGGGTTTGACGCGCGACTGAACGCGGTGGCGTTCCCGTATTCGTTTTCCAGCGCGCTGGAGATGCGCCTGGCCGGCCTGCGCGCGATCGGCCATGCGCATGAAGGGCGCGGCCTGCTGCTCGCGCGCAGCGTGGCACGGCCACATGAACACCCCAAGCGCCACGAGCTCGAGGTCTATTGGCAGCTGGCGAGCGCCCTGCTCGGCAGCGACGCGCCGCTGCCCACGCGCATCGATCTGCGGCCTTCGGCGCAGCACCAGGCCCAGGCGGCGGCCTTGCTAACAAGTTATGGCATCGGTGCGGGTTTCATCGTCATCTGCCCGTTTGCCGGTGGCACGTTTTCTGGGCAGGACAAGACCTGGCCGAGGTTTTCAGACTTCGCCGCGCAAGAGCTGGCGGCGCTGGGCCGCCGCGTGGTGATCTGCCCTGGGCCGGGCGAAGAGGCCGTGGCGGCGCAGCAATTCGCCGCTGCCGCGCTCTTGCCCGACGTGACGCTGGGCACCTACGCCGCGCTGTTGCAAGCCGCGGCGCTGATGATCTCCAACGACACCGGCCCCGGACATATGGCCGCCGCGGTGGGCACGCCGCTGGTCTCGGTGCTGGGGCCGAGCGACCCCGCACAGTGGCGCGCCTGGGGGCCGGGCGTGCAGATCGTGCAAGGCCAGCGCGACTGGCCAACGCGGGGTGAGGTGTTGGCGGCGGTGAGCTTGGCGCTGGCATCGGAGCGTCAGCACACTTGACGCGTTAGCCCCTCCCCCTGGGAAGGCGGTGTGCTGGTGGTTCCGAGCCGCACGCTGCGAGCCCGGCGAGCAGCCCGGGCTTGCAGGCCCGGGTGCGGTGCGCAGCTGGGTTGGGGTGGGTGTCAGCACGCCGAGACAGACAGCCGCCAACGCGGCCACGGCGATCGTGGGCTCGCCCACCCTGCCCAAGAAGCCGCCGCTGGGCGCGGGCGCGGGCTCGGCCTTGGGCATTTCGTGCATGCGCATCATCGGGTTGCTGTCGAAGCTGATTTGTTCGACTCGACCGTCTTTCAACGTGCCTTCGCCGTACATCATGGCCGTTAGGCTGTAGGCGAAACGGCCCTCGACTTGAACCTCGATCGGCGGCGGGCTTACGGCATAGCCAGGGTCGGTGGCGGCGACGCTGCGGTGCACCTTCAGCGCTCCCTCGCTGGACACCGAGGTCTCAGCGCAGGCCGCGACATAACCGCCAAAGCCATGGGTCTGCGACAGCCCGCGAAAGACCTTCTGGCCGTTCACGTCCAGACCTGTTTTGCCCCAACCGGCGCGCGTCGCCGCCGCCGTTGTTCAGACACTTGACGACGGCGGCGTCGCGGCCGTCGCGAATGCGCTGCAGGACGATGCCCGCCAGGATGCTTTGGCCCGAGACGCGCATGTGCAGCGCCTGCATCTTGCCCGCAGCGCCCAGCCTTGAACGGAGCTTGCACTGCGTGATCGAGTGGTAGGGGCCCAGCGTCAGGTCTTCTTCGCGGCCCCAAAGCAGCTGGAACCGCGCTGCGGCGGCCGAAACCTCCGCCAAGGCGGCGCTTGTAGACCACGCACCACCCAGCCGTCCGCGTGGCTGTGGCGTTCATGGGCTCGATCGTCGCGTGGTTCCGGTGCGGATAGCCGTTCGCCGATTCGACCCTGCGCGCGGCGCCGGCCAACGCGTCGCGCGCCATGCATATGCCGCTGAGCTTTCAGTCCTTGGGGTCCTTCAGCGTGATCTCGGTAGGCGCCGCGAGCTGCGCGGCCGCCGTCGTCAAGGCGCCGCAACGTCCTTGAGCACTTACTCGTGGCTCTCGTGGATGCCACAGCTGCCGACGATGCTGAAGTTGCACCACACGCGTTTGCGCGCCAAGTTCTGGCCCGGTGTCGCGAACCCAATGGGCTTGCGTTCATCAGGCCGCGTCACCACCCAGGCGTTGATCTCGGCTGGCATCGTGCCGGCTGGCACGGTAGATGATGCTCGGCTCGCGCTGAACATCAAATGCCAGCGCGTGCCGCCTCAAGCCCGCCTCAAGCCCGCCTCAAGTTCTGCTTCTTGATCGGCAGCTCACGAATGCGCCTGCCCGTGGCGGCAAAGATGGCGTTCAGCACCGCCGGCGCGGCCACGGCAATCGTCGGCTCTCCGACACCGCCCCAGAAGCCGCCGCTGGGCACCAGCACGGTCTCGACCTTGGGCATCTCGTGCATGCGCATCATGGGGTAGCTGTCGAAGTTGGTTTGCTCGATGCGGCCGTCTTTCACCGTGCATTCACCGTACAACGCCGCCGTTAGCCCGTAGACGAAACTGCCCTCGACCTGGGCCTCGATCTGCTGCGGGTTGACGGCGTGGCCGGGGTCGGTGGCCGCGACAATGCGGTGCACCTTGAGCACGCCCTCAGTCGACACCGAGACCTCGGCGCAGGCCGCTACGTAGCTGCCAAAACCGTGCGTCTGCGACAAGCCGCGAAAGACCTTCTGGCCGTTCACGTCAGGCGCGGGCTTGCCCCAGCCGGCGCGCGCTGCGGCGGCTTCCAGCACGGCCAGATGTTTCGGATGGTTTTTCATCAGCTCGCGGCGCAGCACCAGCGGGTCTTTGCCGGTGGCGTGCGCCACTTCGTCGATAAAACACTCCAGGTAGACGGCGTTCTGGTTCAGGTTCACACCGCGCCAAAAGCCCGGCGGCACATGCGGGTTGCGCATGGCGTGGTCGATCAGCAAGTGCGGGAAGCTGTAGCCGATCATGGCTTCGCCGCCGCCGTTGTTCAGGCCCTGGAAGACGACGGGGTCGCGGCCGTCGCGCACGTTCTGCGGGAAGATGCCCGCCAGGATGCTTTGGCCCGAGATGCGCATGTGCAGCGCCTGCACATTGCCCGCCGCGTCCAGCCCCGCCGTGAGCTTGCACTGCGTGATCGGGTGGTACAGGCCCTGCGTCATGTCTTCTTCACGGCTCCACAGCAGCTTGACGGGCGTGCCGGGCATGGCGTTGGCAATCGCTACCGCCTGGCGCACCCAGTCGTGCACAGCACCACGGCGGCCGAAGCCACCACCCAAGTGGATCTTGTAGACCTCGCATTGCGCTGGTGGCAGGCCGGCGGCTTCCGCTGCGGCGGCGAGTGCGGCTTCGCCGTTTTGCGTGGGCGTCCAGACCTCGCAGCGCTCGGCCGTCCACTTCGCTGTGGCGTTCATCGGCTCCATCGTGGCGTGGTTTTGGTGCGGGTAGCTGTACACCGCCTCGACCTTGCGCGCCGAGCCGGCCAGCGCTTCGCGCGCGTTGCCGTTGCTGTTGCCCATCACCGCGTTGTCGGCGTCCAGGCCCGCCTTGAGCATGGCGTTGACCGCAGCCTGCTGCACGCCCGCGTGGGCGCCCAAGTCCCACTCGATCGGCAATGCGTCCAAGGCTTTCTTGGCGCGCCACCAGGTGTCGGCCACCACGGCGATGGCGTTGTCGCCCACGGGCACGACGCGCTTGACACCGGGCATGCCCGCAACCTTGGCCGCGTCATGGCTCTTGAGCTTGCCGCCGAAGACCGGGCAGGCCTTGATGGCCGCGTTGAGCATGCCGGGCAGTTGCAAGTCAGTGCCGTAAATCTGCTTGCCGTTGGTCTTCTCCACGGTGTCCAGACGCGCTAGTCGTTTACCGCTGAGCTTCCAGTCTTTGGGGTCCTTCAGCGCGATCTCGGTGGGCGCCGTGAGCTGCGCCGCCGCCGCCGTCAAGCGGCCGTAACTTGCCTTGCGCCCGCTGGCGGTGTGGCTCACCACGCCCAGTGCTGCCGTGCATTCGCTGGTGGGCACCTTCCATTCGTTGGCAGCTGCCTGCACCAGCATCATGCGTGCGGCCGCCCCGCCTTTGCGCACGTACTCGTGGCTCTCGCGGATGCCGCGGCTGCCGCCGGTGCTGAAGTTGCCCCATACACGTTTGCGCGCGAGGTTCTGGCCTGGTGTGGGGTATTCGGTGCTGACGCGCGCCCAGTCGCATTCCAGCTCTTCGGCCACGAGTTGCGCCAGGCCCGTGAGCGTGCCTTGGCCCATCTCGCTGCGGGCGATGCGGATGATCACGCGCTCGTCGGGCTGTACCACCACCCAGGCGTTGATCTCGGCGGGCATCGCGCTGCCTTGTGCGGCTGCGTGCAGCGGAAAGCCAATGACCAGCGAGCCGGCGGCCGCGCTACCCAGGAATTCGCGTCGGTTCAGATTGAGTTCCATCACGCGCTCCTCACCACATGCACGATGTCCAGGCCCGCGCTGCTGCGGTCGCCAGCGGCTTGTTTGATGGCCGCACGCACGCGGTTGTAGGTGCCGCAGCGGCAGATGTTGGTCATCGCGGCGTCGATGTCGGCGTCGCTCGGCCGAGGCTTGTCTCTTAGCAGTGCGGCCGCCGCCATCAACATGCCGCTTTGGCAGTAGCCACATTGCGGCACGTCGTTGGCGACCCAGGCTCTTTGCAGCGCGTGGCTGCTGCTCGGCGACAGGCCTTCAATGGTGACCACCTTCTGTGCGGGCTGCACGGCAGACACCGGCAGCACACAACTGCGCACGGGCGCGCCGTCGATGTGCACCGTGCACGAGCCGCACAGCGCGACGCCGCAGCCGTACTTCGTGCCGGTCAGGCCAAGTTGTTCGCGCAGCACCCACAAGAGTGGTGTGTCGGCTTCGGCGTTGTGCGTGCGCACCTGGCCGTTGACGTTCAAGGTGGACATTGGTTGCTCCTTTGACGGTTTGAGAAATCGTAGCTTCGGGTGATTACATACGCCGATGCGCCAGTGCCGGCAGCTGCTGGCGCACATCATGGATGCGCGCGGCATCCACCTCACCCATCACCACACCCTCGCCTTCCAGCAAGAGCTCGACGATATCGCCCCAGGGGTCGATGAGCTGGCTGTGGCCCCACGTACGTCGGCCGTTAGCATGCGTGCCACCCTGCGCGGCGGCCAGCACATAACACTGGTTCTCCACGGCGCGGGCGCGCAGCAGCAAGTCCCAGTGCGCGCGGCCGGTGGTGTAGGTGAAGGCGGAGGGCACGACGATGAGGTCACAAGGCGGCTGCATCAGCGCGCGGTAGAGCTCGGGGAAGCGCAGGTCGTAGCACACCGACATGCCCACGCGCAGCGCACCCATCTGCAGCGCCAGCGGCTCTTTGCCGGCTTGCAGCACGCGCCCTTCGTCGTAGCGCTCGCGGCCGTTGTCAAACGCGAACAGGTGGATCTTGTCGTAGCGCGGCAAGGCCACGCCGTCGGGGCCATAGCTGCAGCAGCTGTTGAGCACGCGCGCCGGGTCTTTGGTGCCGGTTGTACGCAAGGGCAGCGTGCCGCCGATGAGCCACAGGCCCAGGCTGCGCGCGGTCTCGCTCAGAAACTGCTGGATAGGCCCGTCGCCGGGCGCTTCGGCCACACGCAGCTTGTCGTCGTCACGCCGGCCTAACAGGCAGAAGTACTCGGGCAAGAGCGCCAGCTCAGCGCCGGCATCGGCCGCACGTCGGAGCAAGGCGCCAGCCGCATGCAGGTTCTGCGCGACCTCGGGCGTCGAGACCATCTGGATGGCTGCAACCTTCATCGGTGCGGGCTTTCTTTGGGTGGGAGGCTGCGGCGGGCGCGTCGGGCAGAATGCCCGCGCACGTCAGGCTTGCAACAAGCCTAGCACGGCCCCTCGCGCACCCATGACCGAAGCCCCCGTCGATTCCACTATGGCCACGCCAAGCGCCCGCGCCGACCATTCGCGCTTCGTGCAGCGCGTGCGACGTCGCTACGCGGCCGAACTCGGCGCACTCCCGCCTGGCGCGCCTGACGCCGCTGCCATCACCACCCTGGTGGCCCACATGCAGCAAGGCGGGCGTGATCTCGCCGCAGCCTTGCGAGTCGTGCGCCAACTCGTGCTCGAGCGCCTGGCGGTGCTGGACATCGAACAAGCCGCGCCGCTGGCCATCATCACCAGCACCATGACCACGCTGGCCGAAGCCACGCTGGAGCTGGCGCTGGCGCAGGCCCTGAAGGATGCCGATGAACGCCACGGCGCGCCGCTGATTGAGGACGGCGCGCGCATCGACTTTTGGATCGTCGGCATGGGCAAGCTCGGTGCGCGCGAGCTCAATGTCTCGTCGGACATCGACCTCATCTACGTCTATGAAAGCGACGGCCACTGCATGGGCGCGCGCCCGACATCCGCGCATGAGTACTTCACGTTTGTAGCAAAACGCCTGCAAACGCTGATCGGCGACACCAACGACGACGGTTTCGTGTTTCGCTTGGACCTGGCACTTCGCCCCAACGGCAATTCAGGCCCGCCCGTGGTCAGCCTGGCCATGCTTGAGGAGTATTTGCAGGCCCAGGGCCGCGAGTGGGAACGCTTTGCTTGGCTGAAGAGCCGCGTGGTGGCGCCACTTGCGGCTGTCAGCAGCGGTCGAGCGTTAGCACTGCGTGCGCTCATCACGCCGTTTGTATACCGCCGCTACCTTGATTACGGCGTGCTCGAAGGCTTGCGCCAGCTGCACCAGAAGATTCGTGACGAAGCGCAGCGCCGCGCCGCCGGGCGGCCCGAGCGCGCCAACGACGTGAAGCTCTCGCGCGGGGGCATTCGCGAGATTGAATTCATCGTGCAGCTGATGCAGGTGGTGCGCGGCGGCACGTTCCCCGAAATCCGCACGCGCTCGACACTGCGCGCCTTGCAGCGCCTGGTCGCGCATGGCCTGATGAGCGAGGCGACGGCGCAGGCGCTGGCCAGCGGCTACGAATTCCTGCGCCGCGTCGAGCACCGCATCCAGTACCTGGACGACCAGCAAACGCACCTGCTTCCTACACAAGACGCCGACCTGGCCTGGATCGCCCACAGCATGGCCCTGCCCGGCCATGCCGGCGCCTGCGCGTTGCTGGAGCGCCTGGGCGAAGTGCGTGAACTGGTGGCGTCGGAGTTCGACGCGCTTTTACGCGCCGGCCGCTCGCCGGTGGCGCAAAACGGCGACGCGCCCTGCCGCAACTGCGGCCCCGGCCCCGAGCCTGTGGACTCAGAATCATTGTTAGCCAGCCTGCCCGCAGCGCTGGCCCAGCGCCTGCGGCCCTGGGCCGACCACCCACGCGTGGCGGCACTGCGCCCCGAGAGCCGCCTGCGCCTGGGCCGCTTGATGCAGAAGACCGCGATGTGCATGCAAGTCGGCAGCTGCACGCCGGAAGGTGCGCTGCGTTTTGTCGACTGGGTCGAGCCACTCTTGCGCCGTGAAAGCTACCTGGCGCTGCTGGTCGAGCGCCCCGAAGTCCACAAGCGCCTGCTGCGCCTGCTGGGTCTGGCGCGCTGGCCCATGCAGTACCTGATGCGCCACCCCGGCGTCATCGACGAACTTGCCGACGAGCGGCTGCTGCACGAACGCTTCGACCGCGAAGCCTTCGTCGACGAGCTGCAAACACGGCGCGAGGCCTGGCAGCGCAGTGGCGAGGCCGACGAAGAGCAGCTGCTGGACACGCTGCGCCGCGCGCACCACGCCGAAGTCTTTCGCACCTTGGTGCGTGATGTCGAAGGCAGCATCAGCGTCGAGCAGGTGGCCGACGACCTCTCGGCCCTGGCCGATGCCGTGCTCAGCACCGCCATGGCTTGGGCTTGGGGCCTGCACAAGCAGCGCCACCGCGAGGTGCCGGGCCTGGCCGTCATCGCCTACGGCAAGCTCGGCGGCAAGGAGCTGGGCTACGGCAGTGATCTCGACGTAGTCTTCATCTACGACGACCGCGACGAAAGTGACCACAGCGACGCCGACCGCGCGCAAGAGGTCTACGGCACTTTTGTGCGCAAGCTCATCACCTGGCTCACGCTGCGCACCGCTGCGGGTGAGCTCTTTGACATCGACACTGCCCTGCGGCCCAACGGCAACTCGGGCCTCTTGGTCACCTCGCTCACGTCGTTCGTGAACTACCAGAAGGGCCGCGGCAGCAACACCGCCTGGACCTGGGAGCACCAGGCCATCACCCGCGCGCGTTTTGCGGCCGGGGCGCCGGCGTTGCGCGAGCCTTTCAACGCCGTGCGCGATGCGGTGATCAGCGCTGTGCGCGACACCGCCGCGCTGCGCGACGAGGTGCGCAGCATGCGCGAAAAGGTGCGCACCGCGCGGCCCGTGCCGGCTGGGCGCTTTGACGTGAAGCACAGCACCGGCGCCATGATGGACGTGGAGTTCTGCGTGCAGTACCTGGTGCTGGCGCACGCGAGCGCGCACCCCGCGCTGTGCGAGAACCTGGGCAACATCGCCCTCTTGCAGCGTGCCGAGACGCTGGCCCTTGTGCCAGCAGGCGTGGGCGTGGCGGCGGCTAACGCTTATCGTGAGCTGCGTCGCGCGCAACACCGAGCACGTTTGAACGAGCAGCCTACGCAGTTCGAGCCGGCCGAATTTGCCTCAGCGCATGACGCGGTGCTGGCGCTTTGGCAGGCGGTGTTGGCTTGAAGTCCGGCGGCAAGACGTGGCTGGCGATGTGCGCGTGGCCTGCGCTGTGCTCGCTCGTCGCGTCAGCCCTGCACCCGACCGACTGGGACTGGCAGCCCGCGCTGGCTGCGAGCGAACCTTGGCGCTGGTGGAGTGCTGCCTTCGTGCACTGGAGCGCGGCGCACTTGGCGGCCAACCTGGTGGCGCTGGCGCTGGTGGCCACATTGGGCGCCGTGGCGACGGTGCCTTTGGTCATCACGCTGGCGTGGCTGGCGAGTTGGCCGCTGCTGCATCTGGGCTTGCTCGTGCAGCCCGAGCTTGCGCACTACGGCGGGCTATCAGGTTTGGTGCACAGCGGTGTGGCGGTGGTGGCCGTGTTTGTGGCGGTTACGGAAGGCGGCGCGCGCCGCGCCATCGGCGTGGCCATGCTGGTCGGGCTGGCCATCAAGATCACGCTCGAAGCGCCCTGGGCAGCGGCCCCGCCACTCAGCATCAGCGCGGATGTACCCGTCGCACCCATGGTGCACCTCAGCGGCGCGGTCACGGGCCTGCTGTGTACCCTGTTGGCGCTGGCGCGCGGCCCGCTTGTGCACACCGAGCCTGAGCTAGAACCTGTACCGTCCGATTCCCCCTCCACAGCCAAAGCGGAAACATCATGATCACTCTGTGCGGATTTGCCCTGTCTAACTACTACAACAAGGTCAAGCTGGTGCTGCTTGAAAAAGGCATCAACTTCGAGGAAGAGCTCGTGCACCCGCGCAGCATGGACGACGCCGCGCGCGCTGCCTCACCGCTGGGCAAGGTGCCTTTCATCCGCACGCCGCAGGGCAGCTTGTGTGAAAGCCAGGTCATTGTGGAATACCTGGAAGCCTTGCAGCCCACGCCCGCGCTGCTGCCGGCAGACGCGTTCGAAGCCGCCAAGGTGCTGGAGCTGCAGACCTTCATCGACCTGCATCTGGAGCTCACCGCACGCGAGCTCTACGGCCTGGCCTTCTTCGGCGGCACGCTCTCCGAAGCGCACCAAGCACGTGTACGTGAAAAGTTAGTGCGGCACATTGCCGGCTTCAAAGTGCTCGCGCGTTTTGCGCCTTATGTCGCGGGGCCGCAGTTCTCGCTCGCCGATTGTTCGGCCTGGGTCAACCTGCCGATCGTGGCCATGGCCACGAAGAAGGTTTACGGCGAAGACCTGCTGGCCGCTGCGGGCATCGACTGGAAGCCCTATGCCGAGCTGGTGGGCCAGCGCGCGTCGGCGCAGCGCGTCACGGCCGACCGCAAGGCGGCGCAGGCCGCCGCAGCTGCGGGCTGAGACTCACACCGGCTGCGGTTGCGGCCGCGCCGCCAGGCTCGCGCTGACTTCCTTGCGGTAGCGGTTGAGCTCCTGCACGCTGGCAAAGCTGCGCTCAAGCAGCAGGCTCATGTTGTGCAGGATGCGCTCGACGACCTTGTTTTCCCATACCGCGTCAAACTGAATCTGACGGTCGAGCCAGACCTCCAGCCACTTCGGGTCAGGCACGCGGCTCTGAATCGTGTCGCGCGGAAACAACTTCAAGTTGACGTGCAAGTTGGTCGGGTGCAGTGCCTGCGCGGTGCGCCGCGCGCTGGCCATCAGCACGCCCACTTTGGCGAAGGCCGCACGCGCTTCGTCACCAAAGCGCGCCAGCGCGCGCTTCATGTAGCGCAGGTAGGCGCCGCCGTGGCGTGCTTCGTCACGCGCCAGGGTTTCGTAGATGGCCTTGATGACCGGCTCGCTGTGCCATTCGGCCGCGCGGCGGTACCAGTGGTTCAGACGGATCTCGCCGCAGAAATGCATCATCAAAGTTTCCAGCGCGGGCGCGGGGTCGAACTCAAAGCGCACGGCGTGCAGCTCTTCTTCAGTGGGCACGAGCTCGGGCCGAAAGCGGCGCAGGTACTCCATCAACACCAGCGAGTGCTTCTGTTCTTCGAAGAACCACACGCTCATGAATGCCGAGAAGTCGCTGTCGTCGCGGTTGTCGCGCAAGAACATCTCTGTCGCGGGCAGCGCGGCCCACTCGGTGATGGCGTTCATCTTGATCGTGCGCGCCTGCTCGTCGGTGAGAAGGCTGGCGTCGAACTGGCCCCATGGAATGTCGGTGTCCATGTTCCAGCGCACGGCTTCGAGTTGCTTGAAAAGTTCCGGATACAGCATGACGGGGGCCCTCGGAAGTCTCGGAATTCTATGCGGCGTCCGTCCGGTCTGAAAAGGCC
>JANOJR010000085.1:0-3991 GCA_031418855.1 Rubrivivax sp. | reverse complement strand
CGGTGGCGCGCCAGTTTGCGGGTGGGCAGAAGTGCCTGGTCATCCGCAACGGCTGGTTCAGCTACCGCTGGAGCCAGATCCTGGACATGGGCGGCATTGCGGCGTCGACCACGGTCTTGAAAGCCCGCCGCGCCAAGCCCGGTGCGCAGGTGCCGTTCGCGCCGGCACCCATCGACGAGGTCGTGGCCGCCATCCGCGCCGAGCGCCCCGCGGTGGTCTTCGCGCCGCATGTGGAAACGGCAGCCGGGCTGATCCTGCCCGACGACTACCTGCGCGCGGTAGCGGCCGCAACGCATGAGGTCGGCGGCCTCTTTGTGCTGGACTGCATCGCCTCGGGTGCGATGTGGGTGGACATGAGAGCGCTCGGCGTGGACGTGATCGTCAGCGCGCCACAAAAAGGCTGGAGCGGCTCACCGTGCTGTGCCTTCGTAATGCTCTCGGCCGCCGCGCGTGAGCGCATCGAGGCCACCACCAGCAGCAGCTTTGCGATGGACTTGAAGAAGTGGCTGCAGATCTTGGAAACCTACGAAGGCGGCGGCCACGCTTACCACGCCACCATGCCCACCGACGCGCTGGCGCGCACACGCGACGTCATGCTGGAAACACGCGCCTACGGTTTTGCCAAGCTGCGCAGCGAACAGATGGAGCTCGGACGGCGCGTACGTGCGCTGTTAGCACGCCTGGGTTATGCCAGCGTGGCAGCGCATGGTTTTGAGGCGCCGGGCGTGGTGGTCAGCTACACCCAGGACGCCGGTCTGCAAAGCAGCAAGACCTTCCTCGGCCTGGGCCTGCAGACCGCCGCAGGCGTGCCCTTGCAGTGCGACGAAGGCGCCGACTTCAAGACCTTCCGCCTCGGGCTCTTTGGCCTGGAGAAGCTGCAGAACATCGAGCGCACCGTGGCGCACTTGGAGAAGGCCTTGCAGGCCATCGCCCTGGCCGCGCAGCCGCCGCTGGCCAACGCTGCGGATTGAACTCCTCCCTCCCCCTTCAAGGGGGAGGGTTGGGGAGGGGGTCAATGGGCGTTGCGCCGCTCAAGCCGCGCAAACCCCCACTGCACCACCAGCGCCAACACCGCCGCCGGCACCGCACCGGCGAGCATCATCGACGTGTCGTTGACCGCCAACCCGGCGACGATGCGCTCACCGTAACCGCCGGCACCGATGAACGCCGCCATGGTCGCCGTGCCGACGTTGATGACGGCGGCCGTGCGCGCGCCGGCCAGCAGCACGGGCAGCGCCAGCGGCAACATCACCAGGCGCATGCGCTGCGCGGGCGTCAGGCCTAGCGCGCGTGCAGCGTCTTGCAAGCCCGGCGGCACAGCATTCAGACCCGCGTGCGTGTTGCTAACGATCGGCAGTAGCGCATAGATGAAGAGCGCCAGCAGCGCCGGCCAAAAGCCGATGGCGCCGAGCAGGGCGATGAGGAAGGCCAGCAGCGCCAGCGAAGGGATCGTCTGCACCACCCCCGCCGCGCCAAGCACGGCCGCCGACAGCTTGGGCCAGCGCCACGCGGCCACACCCAAGGGCACGCCCACCACCAAGGCCATCGCCAGCGAGCCGAACACCAGCAGCAGGTGCTGCCAGGTCAGCCGCCAGAGATCGGGCGCGAACAAGCGTTCGATGAAGGTCTGCCGCTGCCCGGCCTGAGCCGGCGTGCTGGCGAGAAAACCGCGCGCGGCGTCAGCGAATGAGCGCCCGTCAAGTTCCACCTGGGCGTTGAGCGCAATCATGGCGCGCTCGTCAATGCGGCCTTGCAGCGAGCGCAGCGGTGCGTCGTTCACGGCCGCGCGCATCAACAGCACGGCATCGTATTTGGGGAAGAAGCCGCGGTCGTCTTGCAGCACACGTAAGGCGTAGCGGCCGATCTTGGCGTCGGTGGAATAGACGTCGATGACGTCGACCTGCGCGGCCTTGATGGCCTCGTAGGCCAGGCCGTGGTCGAGGCCGCTGCCGGGTGTGAAGGGCAGCGCGTAGGCGACTTTGAGCGCGGGCCAGCCGTCAGCACGCACCAGGAATTCATGCGACAGCCCCAGCCGAAGGGACGCTGCCGGCAGCTTGGCCAGATCCGACATCGTCTTCACGCCCAGCCGCTGGGCGTCGGCCTCGCGCATGGCCAGCGCATAGGTATTGTTGAAGCCCAGCGGCACGCCGGCCTTGAGGCCACGCGGCGCCAGCCACTGGTTGAGCTCGGCAAGACTGGGGTTGCCTTCGCGCTTCAAGAGTTCACGCACGATGGTGCCGGTGTATTCGGGGTAGACGTCCACCGCGCCGCTCGAAAGTGCCTGCTCCAGGATGCCGGTGTTGCCCAGCCCTTGTTTATGTTCACACGCCGCGCCGCTGGCTTGCAGCGTCTGACACACCAGCTCACCGAGGATGTAGGACTCGGTAAAACGCTTGGAGCCAACGGTGAGCTTGCCCGGCGTGCTGTCAGCACCACTTACCGGGTAGCACAGCGCGAGGCTGGCCAGGCCCAGGACCAGCGCGCGCAGCAACATCACAACGCGTCGGGTTTGGACAAGAGCGGAATCGCCCCGTCGCTGCTGGCGCCAAGTAGCCCCGTGCGCGTGTAGATCGCCAGCTTCTCGCGCGTGTCGCTGATGTCCATGCCACGCATGGTGAGCTGGCCAATGCGGTCGGCCGGCGTGAAGCTGCCCGCACCACGCTCCATCGTCAGCCGCTCGGGGTGGTAGGTGAGGTTCGGGCTCTCGGTGTTGAGCAGCGAGTAGTCGTTGCCCCGACGCAGCTCGAGTGTGACCACGCCCGTGACGGCGCGCGCGACCCAGCGCTGCGCTGTCTCACGCAGCATCAGCGCTTGCGGGTCGAACCAGCGGCCCTGGTACAGCAAACGCCCCAGACGACGGCCGTTAGCGCGGTACTGCTCGATGGTGTCTTCGTTGTGGATGCCCGTGACCAGCCGCTCGTAGGCGATGTGCAAGAGCGCCATGCCCGGGGCTTCGTAGATGCCGCGGCTCTTGGCTTCGATGATGCGGTTTTCGATCTGGTCGCACATCCCGAGACCGTGGCGCCCGCCGATGCGGTTGGCTTCTTCAAAAAGCTCCAAGGCACTGGTGAAGGTGCGGCCGTTCAGCGCCACCGGCTGGCCTTCTTCGAAGCGCACGCTGACCTCTTCGGCCTTGACCGCGACGTCGTCGCGCCAGAAGGCCACGCCCATGATCGGGTTGACGATGCGCAGACCGCTGTTCAAGTACTCCAGGTCTTTGGCTTCGTGCGTGGCGCCGAGCACATTGGAGTCGGTGGAGTAGGCTCTTTCGACGCTCATCTTGTAGTCGAAGCCGGCCTTGACGAGGTACTCGCTCATCTCTTTGCGGCCACCGAGCTCGTCGATGAAGGTCTGGTCGAGCCAGGGTTTGTAGATGCGCAGGTTTGGGTTGGCGAGCAAGCCGTAGCGGTGAAAGCGCTCGATGTCGTTGCCTTTGTAGGTGCTGCCGTCACCCCAGATGTCGACACCGTCTTCGCGCATGGCCACCACCAGCGCCGTGCCGGTGACTGCGCGGCCCAGCGGCGTGGTGTTGAAGTAGGTGGCACCACCGGTGCTGATGTGAAAGGCCGCGCACTGAATGGCGGCGATGCCCTCGGCCACCAGCGCCGGGCGGCATTCGATCAGCCGCGCCTTCTCCGCGCCGTAGGCCACCGCCTTGCGCGGGATCTCGTCGTAGTCGCTCTCGTCGGGCTGGCCCAGGTGCGCCGTGTAGGCGTAGGGAATGGCGCCCTTCGCGCGCATCCAGTGCACGGCCGCGCTGGTGTCCAGGCCGCCCGAGAAGGCGATGCCGACGCGTTCGCCGGCGGGGAGTTTTTGCAGGATGTGGTGGCTCATGGGGCGTTGACGTTGGCGTGAGCGGCGATTGTCGCAAGGAAGACCGCAAGGCCGCCCGCCCCTGCACAACTCTCAGCGCTCAGCGCTTGGGCAGCACGATGCGCGCAGTGGGTTCGAAGTGCGTGACACCCAGTCGCGCGTAAATCTTGAGCTGTTC
>JANOJR010000084.1:0-12827 GCA_031418855.1 Rubrivivax sp. | reverse complement strand
TTGCTCCCTCCCCCTGGCAGGGGGAGGGTTGGGGAGGGGGTCGAATGCAGGCGTGGCGCGGTCAGCATTCAACCCCCATCCCAGCCTTCCCCCTTGAAGGGGGAAGGAGCGAAAACGATGCCGTCCGACGATTTTGTTTCTGATGAGCTTGTGAGTCTTTCAGGGCCGAGTGGGAAGGATCACCGGCGCGCGCCGTCTTCATGGCGCAGCGTTGCCGTCTTCTGCGGCAGCGGCGGCCTGCTGCGCCCGGCTGGCCTGGCGCTCGGCCACTTCAAGCGGCCGTAGCTCGCCCGCAGCCTTGTCGAGCACGCCGTTCACGTACTTGTGGCCGTCGGTGCCGCCAAAACTTTTGGCCAATTCCACCGCTTCGTTGATGGCCACGCGGTAGGGGATGCTTACGCAATGCGTGAGTTCAAAGACGCCGATCAAAAGCACACCATGCTCAACCGGCGAGAGCAGCGTGATCCTGCGGTCGATGTGGCGCGTGATCACCGCGTCCAGCGCCGCGATCTGCGCCACGCAGCCGTGCAGCAGCGCATCAAAGTGCTCGACATCGCAGCGCGCAAAGCCGTCGTGTTCGCGCATGTGGGCGTCGACAACGGCCACATCGGCCTTCGAGATCTGCCACTCGTACAGCCCCTGCAAGGCCAGCTCGCGCGCGCGCCGGCGTGTCGACTTGGTAGCGCCCTTCACGACAGCTCTTCCAGCACGTTGGCCATCTCAATGGCCACGCGTGCAGCGTCCGCGCCCTTTTCCTGCACGCGCGCCAGGGCTTGCGCCTCGGTGTCGACGGTGAGGATGGCGTTGGCGATGGCGATGCGGTGGTCCAGCGCCACGCGCATCACGCCAGCGCCGCTTTCATTGGCCACAAGCTCGAAGTGGTAGGTCTCGCCGCGGATGACGCAGGCGATGGCCACCAGCGCGTCATGGTCACCGGCGTCGGCCAGTGCCTTCAAGGCCAGCGGAACTTCTAACGCACCGGGTACGCTGACACGGGTGATGTCGCGCGCGTCGACCTTGAGCTTCAAAAGCTCGTCGACACAGGCTTGCTCCAGCGCGGCGGTGATGGTGGCGTTGAAGCGCGCGCGCACGATGGCCACACGCAGGCCTTCGCCAATAAGTTCGCCAGTAATCTCTTTGTCTGCGCCTTGCATGGCGTCTCCTTCAGGGCGGGGGCGCCACGAAGGCGGTAACTTCAAGGCCGTAGCCCACCATGCTGGGCATGCGCCGCGGGCTGCCCAGCAGCTTCATGCGGCGCACGCCGAGCTCACGCAAAATTTGCGCGCCGATGCCGTAGGTGCGCAAGTCCATCGGTGTGCGCGGCGCGGCGGCGCGGCCGTCAGCGGGCAGCAACTGCGGCAACCACTGGTGCAGCTCGGCCGTGCAGTTCAGCAGCACTGCCACGCCCGCGCCCGCCGCGCGCACGGCGGCCAAGGCGCGCGGCAGTGGCCACGAATGGCCACGCGCGCTGGCGTCGAGCAAGTCCATCGCGGTGAAGGGCTCGTGCACACGCACCGTCACCTCGTCGTCACCCGACCACTGGCCATGCAGCAGCGCCAGATGCATGCCGCCGCTGCGGTCGCGAAAGACGTGGCAATCGAACTCGCCCTGCGCGGTTTGCAGCGTGCGCGAGCCGGCGCGCTCGATCAGCGTCTCGTTGCGGCTGCGGTAGCCAATCAGGTCGGCGATGGTGCCGATCTTCAAACCATGCTCGCGCGCGAAGATTTCCAGGTCGGGCAGCCGGGCCATCTCGCCGTCGTCCTTCATCACCTCGCAGATCACCGCCGCTGGCAGCAAACCGGCCATGCCGGCGAGGTCGCAGCCGGCTTCGGTATGGCCGGCGCGCATCAGCACGCCGCCCGCTGGGGCCTGCAAGGGGAAGATGTGGCCGGGCTGGACCAGGTCGGCCGGCTTGGCATGGCGCGAGACGGCGGCCTGCACCGTGCGCGCGCGGTCGGCGGCCGAAATGCCAGGGGTCACTCCGCTGGCGGCTTCGATGGATACCGTAAAGGCCGTGCCGTGCTTGGTGCCGTTGCGCGTGGTCATGGGCGGCAGCTGAAGCTGCTCACAGCGCTCACGCGTCAGGGTCAAACAGATCAGGCCGCGCGCGTGGCGCGCCATGAAGTTGATGGCGGCGGGGGTGACATGCTCGGCCGCCAGCACCAGATCCCCCTCGTTTTCACGGTCTTCTTCGTCAACGAGGATCACCATGCGGCCCGCAGCGAGGTCGGCCACCAGCTCGGGGGTGGGGGAGATGGGCATGGGGGCGATTGTAGGAGGGGTGACGGACCTGAGTGCCCCACCACCAAGCGCACAGGTATGCGACGTCTCTTCGCGCGCAGCACAACGAAAAAGGCCAGCCCAATGGCTGGCCCGTCAGCGGACAAGTCGTGGTCAGGCCTTACGCCGACGCCCAACCGTCCTCGCGCCGACCAGACCCAACGCGAGCAAGGCAAGAATGCCCGGCTCAGGAACGCCATTGGGTGGCTGGATCTGACCACGGTCACCGACGATCATGTCATCGAAGCCGAAGAAGTCGGTGCCGGCGTTCGTGTTGCCGAACGTGATGCTGGTGTAGGCCTTGGTGGTGTCAATGAAGCCCCAGAACAGCAAGGAGGCGTTGTTACCGTCGATAGTGTTGGCAACCGTCAACAAGGTGTCGTTGCCGCCGGTATCGCGCAGCGTCAGTGTGACCTGGCCATTGAAGTCGCCGATGTCGGTGCCGTAGAACCCGAACGCCGAAATCGCCGTGTTGAACGCGATCGAGAAGGAGCCTTGAGCGACCCAAACCTTGCCGGCGGTCGACGTGGCCGGACCCGCGCCCGTGGTGTTGTAGCGGCCGGCGCTGTCGGTGTTGGCCGCGATCTGCAGGACTGCACCGATGCCGGTCAACGAGCCGGTGATACCGCCACCAGAACCCGGGAAGCTCAGGGCCAATGGCGCCACATCACCGCTGGTGAAACCTGTAAAGGTCTCGGTGCCGACACCCGTGAGCTGACCCACGAAGCTGTTGCGCGCAGTCAGCGGGTTGCCAGACACCTTGTGATCGGGACTCTGGTTTTCGCCAAAGAAGACGACCGGTGCCGCTTGAACCGAAGCCGCGAACAGCATGGCTGCAATGCTGCACATCGGGAGATGCTTCGTTTTCATATGCTGAACCTCATCAATTCGTTGAGAGCTGGCGCTCGGTGATACGCATTTAAAGCAGATCCTAGGCCGTGTAAAGTAAAGTGTTATAAATCAGATAGTTAGACGTATTCTCTGTCGCTTCGATTGGCGCAGTGTCAAGGTCTCCGACAGATGCGCCGGAGTATGCGGATGTCAACTCATAGGTGACCAGCAAACGGACGATAGAGCGGGGTGGCACAAACGCGCATGTCCTCGCCGACCATCTGAACGCTGTCGAATCGCAGCGAAAAGACCTTGGCCAGTGATTCAAGTGGCCCCATCGCAACCATTCCGAGGCCTTCGCCGATGAGCTTAGGTGCAAGGTAGATGACAAGCTCGTCGACGAGTTGGCTCTCAAACAGCGCAGCATTAAGCCTTGCGCCTGCTTCAACGTGAAGCTCGTTAACGTTCATGCGCGCAAGCGCGACCAACATGTTCGCGAGGTCCACCTGGCCGTCCGCCCTGGCCGAGACCAGCACATCAACGCCCATTCGCCCCATGTCCTCGCTTCTGCGCGACGGATCGCTGGCGCTCACCACCAACCTCGCGCCTGGCGGTTCGAGAACTTTCGAGTGGAGCGGAATCTTCAATGTGGAGTCAACCACGATGCGCAGCGGCTGTATCCGTGTCGGCACATGCCTCACATCAAGCCGCGGATCGTCCATCAACACGGTCCCGATACCTGTCAAGACGGCTGAGGCACGTTTGCGCCAGGTATGCCCGTCCTTTCGCGCGTCCGGGCCTGTGATCCATTGACTGGCACCGCTGTGCAGCGCCGTGCGCCCGTCGAGCGACGCTGCGACCTTCATCCGAACCCAAGGTCTGCCACGCTCTATGCGGGAGAAGAAACCGATATTGATGTCGCGGGCGCGGCTCGCTAATGCCTCGTCAGCCATGTCCACACACACACCGGCGGCACGCAGATACTCAATGCCTGCGCCGTCAACCTGCGGAAAGGGATCGCGAATGGCCACCACGACTCTGGCGATGCCCGCAGTGACCAATGCCTCGCAACAAGGGGGTGTGTGGCCATGGTGGGCGCATGGCTCAAGGCTGACCCAAGCCGTGGCGCCGCGCACATCAAGGCCCTTGGTGCGCGTATCAGCCAAAGCCACGGACTCGGCGTGCGGGCCACCGACTTGCTGCGTCCAACCGCTACCGAAGACGCGACCGTCGTCGCTGCCGATGACGCAACCAACCCGCGGGTTGGGGTCCGACAAGCCAATGGCGTTTTCTGCCAGTTCCAGAGCCTGCGCCATGCGCAGGCTATCGAGTTCGCGTATGGCCAAGGCTGGCTGCGACGCGGAAATCATGCCGCCGGCTGATGGTGCCAGGTATTCCCGTTGACCTCAGGAGTCGCTGTATCGTCGCCTGGACAGAAAAAACCAGGCGTGGCGCCGTTGCCGGCGCGGATGACGAGGAAATTCTGGTTTACCAACGCTGTATTGACGTCAGCGTAGTTATAGGGATGCTTTTCATTGCTGACGGTAGGCGCCGTAGGCTGCGCATCGCGAGCCGGCGTATATCTGCAAACCTTGTAGTTTGCCGCGTCGAAATCCGCGATCGTTGAGGAAATTCCGGTCAATATCAATTCAGAACGGCCCGACCATTTATTTCCTTGCAATTCATCGACAGGTAGTGCGCAGTAATAAACAGAATACTGCGATGTCAATAATTTGTAGCATGGCTGATAAATAGGTGCCAGATCAGTCGCGGGCAACGGAAACGTTTGACGTACGTTGACATTCACCGCGAACGCCACACTGGCCGGAGATTCCGCGACGGCAGGTGTAGGTTGAACGCTGTCAGTCGCAAACCTGACATATCCCGAAAGCAAGCGCGCGTTGTAGGCGCTGCAAACCGTGGCCACGCAACTCTGGGTAATGAAACCGCTGACGTTGTTGAAAACCCAGGAAACGTCGCCCGCGCCAGGTGGCGCGAAACTGCTGGTGCCGTCGCCTTGGTCGGTTGCGCCAAGCGGAATTGCGGCATGGCGGCCACGCGGCAACCGCGACATCGTGCCAAGTGCCGGTAGGCCGAGCGCGCCACTCAACTCGGGCATGTTGCCCGTGACGTTGGTGCTGAGGCGCACGTTCTGGTTTTGGCCGGTGCGGTCGACCCAGGTCACGTCGACATAGAGCGCTTTGGTTCGGCCGCCGCCGGGTGGGGTGCTCGCCGTCTCGGTCACCGTGAACGTTGTGTTCGAGGTGATACCAAGCACCGCAGCCCCTGCCGTCGATGCAATGTCTGCGTACGACTTCTGGTTGGCGGCGGCGTCGAGCAGCCAGAACGCGCGACGACCCTCGACAGCTTCCTGCGCGATGCGAACGGCCTCGGAGCGCTGTTTGGCGATGTCGGCGTTCAAGCGCATCGAGCCTTGCATGCCGACGA
The DNA here is from genome assembly GCA_031418855.1 of Rubrivivax sp. Classification (GTDB taxonomy): domain Bacteria; phylum Pseudomonadota; class Gammaproteobacteria; order Burkholderiales; family Burkholderiaceae_C; genus Rubrivivax. The sequence goes on along the minus strand of JANOJR010000084.1, from coordinate 7,268 downwards.
CGCCGAGCATGCCGAAGGCCATCACCGCAAGCGCCACCAATGCCTCGATGAGGGAGACGCCACGCTGGCGGCGGCAAGGTTGAACGGTGCTCATTGGAAGTCCCTCCAACTGCCGGGTACCAGCGCGAAAGAGCCGGAGCGGGTGCGCAACTGGGTCAGCAAGGGCGCGTCGTAGACGAACGTGGCGGTCGAGCTGCCAACCACGTTGCCCTCAGCCACCACCGCACCGCGGACTTCGGCGGCGCCGCTGGTAGTCGTCCAGGTGGCGGCCTGCGTGTATAGCAGGCCATACATGCGGGCTGCGGCTGAGAACGAGATGGCACCGCTGGCGACGATGACGACGGGCTCGGCGGCGCTGCCGATGTCGCCCGCGCTGTCGACGCTGAAGTCACCTTGCAGCCAGAGCACGCGGCCAGGGTTTTGGGCGATGGTGGTTCTGACGGTGTTGGCAGAGCAGCCGCCCAAGCCGCAATTGAGCAGCACGGCACCGGGTTGGTCGCGGTAGGTTTCGCGCCATAGGCCGAAGACGTTGGCGAACATTCGGTTTGGTGACAGGCCCCCGAGCGTGGGGTCGCCTTCGAACACCGAAAGTTCGCTCGGTGTACCAGGCGTGGTGATCCGCTTCAGGCCGGTTGAACTGACCCCTTGGCCGGCATGAACTGTGATGCCCGTTGTGGCCGGGTCCGAGTTGACAACCGTTAGGTTGGCGCTGCCGAGAAGGCCCAATGAACCCATGAGCGTCAAAGGTGCGGCGGGAATAGTGCTAACGCCACCCTTGAGCGCCACCAGCGCAGTGACGGTGACGCGGCCTTCGTTGTCGCTGCCGCTTGCGGGAAAGTTCAAGCAGCTGTCGGCATTGCGCGTGCAGCCGTTTGACTCCACCTTGACCACACCGGTTCGTGAAGGCACCGCCACAAAGCGGACGCGAAATGCTGGGAACACACCTGCCCCAGAGGGCGTGGTGACTGAAGGCGCGCCGTCCACGGGGCAACTGCATTGCCAGTTGCTGCCGTCGAACACGCAGCTCGGCATCAAGGTCGCGCCAAGCGAGGTCAAAAGCGGTGTGATCGCGCCGGTGCTGCCGTTGATCGACACGTAGCGCTGGCGAAAGCTTGTGTCGGCAAGGTTGGTGCTGGCGACGCATGACGGGTCGATTCGGCCACTGTTCAACAGGCCAAGCGCCCATTGCAAGCCGGCGTCGGCGGCTTCCAGTGCTTGCGTCGAGCGGTATTGGTTAGTCGACGTTCGTTGCTCAAAGATGAGGTTCCGGCTCGTGTAGGCCGCCACCATAGAGATGATGAAGAACAGCACCATCACCACGATCAACGAGGCCACGCCGCGCTGGTGCGCTTGCCGGCATTGCAAGCCAGCAGCGAAAGAGGATGAGCGACGGCGCAGTGTCATTCCGGGCACATCCGAGTGGGGTTGGCGGCGTCCGTGAAGCGGACGAGGTCGTTGCGCACACGCACGTAGGTGCGAAGCTGGCGCTGGAAGGCGGCGTCGCTGACGGCCTGGCCGGTGATGTCGACGATGAAGCGGCGGTTGGAGACGCGAGGCCAGCAGCTGTCGGTGCCGTCGGCGCACAGGCGCGGGCAGGGCAGCACTTGTTCGGGTGAGGCTTCCGGGGTGATCGTCAGGTTGGTAATGCGCATCGTGCGCGCATCGGTCAGGTCTTGCCAGCCAGAGGCGGCGAGCATCGTTTTGAGCGTGCCCGTGCTGGTATCGAGCTTGAAGCCGTAAGGCCCTTCTTGGCCGGAGCCGCGCCGGTATTTGAAGTCGACTTGAGTGCCGCCCGACGTAGTGATGGTCGAAAACGTATTCGGACTGGCCGGGGCTGTAGGTGTCCAAACTGCCGCTTCGGCGGTGTTCCAGTGGCCGGCGCGTCGCAACTCGCGAGCGATTATGTCGGCGCTGCTCCGCAAATCTTGCTGCAATTGCGTCTCGAGCAAGAGCCGGCGGTTGTCACTAAGCTGAGTGCTGGCCACGACAGTGGCACCTGCGACAACGAATAGACCCAGCGCAAGACCGACCATCAGCTCAACTATTGAGAGCCCGCCTTGGTGAATTGCTCTGCGACGGCCCTGATTGAGACGAATCAACATGCCGTCACCTGCATTTTCGATCCCGGCGGCGCACAGACTGTCGGGCGGCCGCTTAGGCCCACCGTGGTATGGAGCCGTAAGCTGCTATTGATGTCCGCAGTAATCGTGTAGCTATTCAGCGGGGGCGTAGGGGAATCGGTTGGTATCTCCCAAAGCGCGCCCGTAATGGGCTCGAATGCGAACTCCGTGGGCATTCCATTAGCCGGCATGACACTAACTGACGAGTCAATCGGTACCATTACCCTGCGAATCTCTTGCATTCCAGCAGTTGTGCAAGCCGGCGTCGCGGTGCAATCGCAGAACGCAGCGTTGCTTCTGTAGGTGTAGATCGAATAACAGGTCATGGCGCCGTTGTTGCCGAAGGTCACGCGCACATGTGCATTTCGCGCCGCCGCCTCACTGCGAGCGAATTGCAAGTCAGTCACCAGCTGCGAATTGATCCCACTCAGCCGTTTCATCAAAATCATCTCGCGGAACGACGGGGCAACGAGTGCCAACACCGTGCCGAGAATGACCACGACGACGAGCATCTCGATCAACGTAAACGCACGCTGCGCGCGCATGGCCCGAACGCTCATCACCGGCTCCAACACGCGTGCGTGTTGCTGAAGGTCAAACTGCCACAACTGCCGCACCCGCCGTAGGTGATATTGCCGCCGATGACCTGCACGCCGACCTACTTGCAATCTGCTACGTTGGCCTGCGATGAGCCAGACTGCCCGGTGGCCATGACGACATAGCCGTTGGCCAGCGTGCCGGGTGAGGCCGGTGCCGATACCGTGATGACGTAATAGCCCGACGACGTGGGGCTGGTGACGCCAAGATCGCTAAGCGCCGTCGAATACGCCGCGTTGTTGCCGCGCCAGCGCTCTAGCGCCTGCTGCGTTGCCGAGATGGCCGCGAATGCCTCGGAGCGGCGGCTCTTGCGGATCGAGTCCATGAAACTCGGAAGCGCGACGCCGGCGATGATGGTCACCACCACCAGCGTGATCAGCAGCTCGATCAGCGTGAAGCCGCGCGGGCCCTGAAGGCGGGGTGTAGGCGTGGGGGAGTGCATGGCCGCATTATCAGAACGGCCTGCCGCTGCCGTAAGGGGGCGCGGCGCCGTTCGTCGGGCGTGGCTCGCCGCTCGTCCCGGCGCCCCTCAAGTGTGGGGGGCAACGTTTGGGGTGGGCTGGAGACGACGAAATGACTCCAGGCCCGGGCAGGCAGTACGTTATACGTTGCTGGCCAGCCCGGGCCTGGCATCGTGCCGTCGTCTCCCAGTTACCTCAAACGGTAGGCATCGCAACCGCAACCTGCCTGACCGGTCGAGCTTCGACTTGTGGCAAGCTAGCACGTCGCAACCGGAGAAATCACATGACCCTTCCCGTGGAAGTCCTTGCCCAGCAGGTCCTCCAGCTCGACTCGTCAGACCGGGCGAAGTTGCTGAGTCAAGTGATCACTAGCCTGGACTCTGACAGAGCAAGAGACGCCAAATGGAACGCTCTGGCCGCTCAGCGCGATGCGGAAGCTGACGCTGATCCATCGGTGCTCGTTTCGGGTCCGGAAGCGCTTGCTCGTATCCGGGCTGCCGTGGCATGACGTATAGCTTCCATCGGGGCGCAGAAATTGATCTGCTCGAAGCAGCGCGTTTCTTTCGGCGGGAAGGTGGGGCCAATCTTGCCGCTCGGTTCCTCGACGAATTCCACAGAGTAGTGAATCTGCTGGTTGAGTTCCCTGGTCTCGGCACCCCGGCCGACGCATTGAGGCGAGTCCACATACTGCAGGATTTCCCCTATTCCGTGATTTATCGCGAGGATGGGGCAGGGATTCGTATTCTTGTTGTCAAGAGCCAGTATCGCGACCCCGGGTACGGAGAGTCTCGATCTTGACAGTCTTGGCCGTTCGGGAGTTCATCGAGACAATGGGGATCAAGCCATGATGAATTCCATGTCCTACAAGGGCTACACGGTGAGCATGGTCGTCGATGCGGAAGACAAAATCATCTGCGCCGTTCAGCTCGTAGCTGGTGCTTCGTCCACCTGCGTATGATTTGCGCAAGATGCCGCGGGCCAACAGATCGGTGATGTCGCGCAGGGCGGTGTCGGGCGAGCACTTGGCCATGGTCGCCCACTTGCTGCTGGTGAGCTTGCCTTCAAAGCCATCCAGCAGACGGTTCACCAGCTTCGTCTGTCGCTCATTCAGCGGCGCTGAAGTGTGCGCGGCCCAGCGCTGCCAGAACCGCGTCTTGGCCAGCACGGCGTCGAGCGTGTGATGGGCCTGGCCGACGGCACGATGCAGCGTGGCCAGGAACCAGGCGAGCCACTCGGTGATATCCAGCGTTTGCCGCTGGGTGTGCTCAAGGATGTCGTAGTAGGCCGTGCGCTCGCGCTGGATCTGTGCCGACAGGCTGTAGAAGCGCTGCGGGCTGCCGTCAGCGCGGGCCAGAAACAAGTCGCCAAGGGCACGTGCGATGCGGCCGTTGCCGTCATCGAATGGGTGCAAGGTGACGAGCCACAAGTGCGCAAGCGCGGCCTTGATCAGCGGCGGCTCGCTCGATGCATGGTTGGCCCAGGCCAGAAAGCCTTCGATCTCACGCTCCAGGCGCATGGCCGGCGGCGCTTCGAAGTGCACACGTTGTCGCCCTTGGCCACCCAGGGGACCAGAGACCACTTGCATCGCTCCGGTGGCGTCGTTGCGCCATGCGCCGACGCGGATGGGCACCAGGCCTGAATAGCCTGTGGGGAAGAGCGCCGCGTGCCAGCCGAACAAGCGCTCCCGCGTAACGGGGGTGTGGCAGTTGGCGGTGGCGTCCAGCACCATCTCGACCACGCCTTCAACGTGCCGGTCCACGGCAGCCAGCGCGCCAATGTCGACGCCAAGGCGGCGCGCGATGGAGGAACGCACGGACGCGGCGTTGAGCTGCTCACCCTCGATCTCGCTGGTTTTGATGACGTCTTCGGTCAGCGCCGCCAGGCTGGCCTGGTCGCGCAGGGCTAGGCCGATGTCGGCCAGCCGTCCCATCAGCATGCCTTGGCTGCGGCTGACCTCGGCCAGTGGCTGCGCCAGAGCGGCCAAGTCAAAGCGCCACGACGGCCAGTCGCTGGCCTGCCAGATGTAGGTGCTATCGCCGCTCGCCATGCGGAGATTGTGCAGGTTATTCCCCGCATGTGCTTGTCATTTACCGCAAACGGTGCGGTGATAGGTGACTCTTTTCTCCGCACGGAAAACCAGGTGAGCTGTTGCACGCGATGCGCATGCCGCAATGTTGACGTGCCCCAGTTCCACGAAACATCGAAGCCTGCATCAGCAGCGAACCAAGCCGGTCACCGCCGCACCCGGCGCGCATGAACGCACGCGGCCCATGATGTTCACGACCAGGCGCACAACGTCGCCGCGTGGGTTGCGCACTTCAAGCGTGGCGGTGGGCGTCACCGTGCCCAGCATGGGGTTGAAGGCAAAGCTGGTCGAATTGGACGTGATGCTGGTGCGCGCGTCGGCCGCTGGCTGCCAGCTGCGCAGCGCTTTCACGCCGGGCGTGCAGACGGGTGCACCGCTCGCGGCGCAGCGGCAGTCGCGCGGGCCACCGGTGTGGATGACGTAGCAGCTGCCACTGCCCGTGGCGCTGGGCTCGAAGCTGAAGCGCACGGCTTCGTTGCGTGCCACGGCTTCGCTGCGAGCCCATTGCAGCTCTGACTCAAGCTGCCCTGCCGTGCCTTCCATCGCAAGGCGATCGCGTGTGCCCTGGAAGCTGGGGATCACCGTGCCGAGCACGGTGCTGACGATGCCAAGCACGACGGCTTGTTCGATGATCGTTACGCCACGTTGGGCGTGGCGTTGGGTTCGGTTCAGGGCGTTCATGCGGGTCTCCAGGGGTGATTCGGCGATGAATCACTGTAGGAAACCGGGCGCTTTTGCGCGTCCCCCGGGGGTGGGCTTTGGGCCTCAGAAAACGGGGGCACCCACGGGCACCCCCTTTCGGGGGTGTCGCCGCAGCCGGATTGCGTCACGGCTGCATTGGACCCCCTCCCCAACCCAGCTGCGCACCGCGCCCGGGCTTGCAAGCCCGGGCCGTTCGCCGGGCTCGCCGCATGCGGCTCGAAACCCCCGGCTCACCCCCCTGCCAGGGGGAGGGAGCAACCACTGGCGCTCAGATATCGCGAATCAGCTGCCTGAATTCGTCGACATCCTCAAAGTCGCGGTACACCGAGGCGAAGCGCACGTAAGCCACCTTGTCCAGGCGCTTGAGCTCGCGCATCACCAGCTCGCCGATGCGCGCGGTGCCGACTTCACGTGCGCCGGTGGCGAGCAGCTTGTCTTGAATGCGCTCGATGGCGGCGTCGAGCTGCTCGACGCTGACCGAGCGTTTGTGCAGCGCCAGCAGCATCGACGCGCGCAGCTTGGTGGGGTCGAAGTCCATGCGCGTGCTGTCTTTCTTCACCACCGCCGGCATGCTGATTTCGGCGCGCTCGTAAGTGGTGAAGCGCTTTTCGCAGCGCAGGCAGCGGCGGCGGCGGCGCACCACGCCGCCTTCGTCGGACTCGCGCGTTTCCGCGACCTGGGTCTCGTCGTGGTTGCAGTAGGGGCAGCGCATCGTGGGCTGCCTAGGCGCTAGCGGTAGACGGGGAAGTCGCCCGTCAGCGCCGCGACCTTGGCGCGCACCTGGGCAATGCGCGCTTCGTCGTGCGGGCTGTCGAGCACGTCGGCGATCAGGTGCGCCGTGGCCCGCGTTTGCGCCTCTTTGAAGCCGCGTGTGGTCAGCGCCGGGGTGCCCAGGCGGATGCCGCTGGTGACCATGGGCTTTTGCGGGTCCTTGGGGATGCCGTTCTTGTTGCACGTCATGTGCGCGCTACCCAAGATCGCCTCGGCTTCCTTGCCGGTCAGGCCCTTGGGGCGCAGGTCGACCAGCATGACGTGGCTCTCAGTCCGGCCCGAGACGATGCGCAGACCGCGCTCGATCAGCGTTTCGGCCAGCACGCGCGCGTTGGCCACGACTTGCTGCTGGTAGCCACGGAACTCGGGCTGCAAGGCCTCTTTGAAGGCCACGGCCTTGGCGGCGATGACGTGCATCAGCGGCCCGCCCTGGATGCCGGGGAAGATGGCGCTGTTGATCTTCTTGGCGATGGCCTCGTCGTTCATCAGCACGATGCCGCCGCGTGGGCCGCGCAGGCTCTTGTGGGTGGT
>JANOJR010000083.1:0-1738 GCA_031418855.1 Rubrivivax sp. | reverse complement strand
CCCTGCGTCAGCACCTCGCCGCGTTCGAAGATCACGTGGTCTTTGCCCAGGTGCAGCGCCACGCCGATGTCGGCCAGTCTCCCGCGTGCTTGTGCGTCGCGCGCCAGGGCCGTGGGTTCGTCGTCGTGGCTGGCGTAGACGGCCTGGACTTGCAAGGTGGCGGCCAGCCTGGCCACTTCGGCCACCGCCTGGCCATGGCGCACGATGACGCCGCTGCCCTCACGTAGCGTCGCGAGTTGCTGGTCCAGATCGACCAGGCTCTCGCGGATGAACTCGACGCGGCGGTCGGCGCGTGGCAGGGGGTCGAGGATGTCGCGATCGAAGACGAAGACGCACCAGATCTGGCGCGCCGAGCGCAGCGCGTGCGACAGCGCGGCGTGGTCGTGCGCACGCAAGTCGCGGCGCAGCCAGACCAGGGCACGGGCGAGGCTGGGGCCGGGATGGGTAGCTGCGGGTTTGTCCATGACCGCAGTGTGCCGCGTGCCGTACCGTGCGCGTGCCGGCCACGCCTAAAATGCCCGCCATGACTTCCGGCAACCGCATCGATCTCACCAACCAGTTCCTCATTGCCATGCCCGGTATGGCCGACGGCAATTTCGAGGGCACGGTCGTCTACCTGTGCGAGCACAACGAGCGCGGCGCGCTCGGCCTCGTCATCAACAAGCCCATCGACATCAAGCTGCGCAACCTGTTCGAAAAGGTCGAGCTCAAGCTCGACCGCGAAGACTTTGCCGAGCAGCCGGTGTTCTTTGGCGGCCCGGTGCAGACCGAACGCGGCTTCGTGTTGCACGAGCGCATGGGCCAGGACGGCGCGGCCTACAACTCCACCATGTCGGTGCCTGGCGGGCTGGAGATGACCACCAGCAAAGACGTGCTCGAAGCGATGTGCACCGGCGGCGGCCCCAAGCGCGTGCTCATCACGCTGGGCTACAGCGGCTGGGAGGCCGGGCAGCTGGAAGATGAGATCGGCCGCAACGGCTGGCTCACGGTGGACGCCGATCCGAGCGTCATCTTCGACACGCCCGTCGAGCGCCGCTTTGAGCGCGCGCTGTCACTCTTGGGCGTGGACCCGCGCATGCTCTCGCAAGAGGTTGGGCACGCGTGAGCGGTGTGTCGGCGCCGGCCGCGAACGCGTGCTTCCTGGCTTTTGACTTCGGCACCCTGCGTGTGGGTGTCGCGTATGGAAGTTCGCTGCTGCGCCAAGCGCAAGCCTTGCGCAGCATTGCCGTCAGCGGTGACGCGCGCTGGGCCGCGATTGCCAGCTTGATTCAGGAATGGCAGCCCCACGCGTTGGTGGTCGGCGTGCCCTTTCACCCCGATGGCGCCGCGCACGAGAACACCGTCAAAGCGCGGCGTTTCGCGCGCCAGCTGCATGGCCGCTTTCACTTGCCGGTGCATGAAGTCGACGAGCGCTGGACCACCACCGAAGCCTTGAGCCAAGGCGCACGCGATGTTGACGCGGCGGCCGCCGCCATCATCCTTAACCAATTTTTCGCACAAGCTGAGTTCCACCATGTTGCAGCTTGACGCCGAAGCGCTGTACCTCGATTTGCTTCAGGGCGTGCGCGCCCTGTTGCCCAGCGACGGCGTGCTGGTGGGCATCTGGTCGGGCGGCGCCTGGCTGGCCGAACGCTTGCAGCGCGACCTCGGGCTTCCCGGTGCTTGCGGCGTTATCTCCAGCATGCTGCATCGCGACGACTACGGCTCGCGCGGCCTGGCCACGGGCACCGACGCCACG
>JANOJR010000082.1:0-10851 GCA_031418855.1 Rubrivivax sp. | reverse complement strand
CTGGGCTTGTCGCCCGTCGCCCACGGCATCTTGCGCGGCGTCGACATCGCCCGTGTGCGCGCCATGCCCGGCGTGGTGGACGTCTTCACTGCCGCCGCCATCCCCGGCGACAACGAGTGCGGCTCGCTGGTCAAAGACGACCCCATCCTCGCCGGTGAGCCGGGTGCCACGCTGCGCTACCTGGGCCAGCCCGTCTATGCGGTGGTGGCCAGCACACGCGACGCCGCACGCCGCGCTGGGGCAATAGCGCGTGAGGTCATCACGTTTGACGCGCTAACGCCCATCCTGACCCCTCAGGCCGCGCACGCCGCCGGCCAGTACGTGGTGCCGCCGATGCACCTGTCGCGTGGTGATGCGACCGCTGCTTTAGCCAGTGCGCCGCACCGCTTCCAGATGCCCTTGGACGTTGGCGGCCAGGAGCACTTTTATCTGGAAGGCCAGATTTCGTACGCTTTGCCGCAAGAAGACGGCGGCATGAAGGTCTACTGCTCCACCCAGCACCCCAGCGAGATGCAGCACCTGGTGGCGCACGCGCTGCACATCCGCGCGAACGCCGTGCAGGTGGTGTGCCGGCGCATGGGCGGCGGCTTTGGCGGCAAGGAGTCGCAGTCGGCGCTCTTCGCCTGCGTCGCCGCCGTGGCCGCCGTGCGGCTCAAGCGGCCGGTGAAGCTGCGTGTGGACCGCGACGACGACTTCCTCATCACCGGGCGGCGGCATTGCTTCCACTACGAACTCGACATCGGCCACGATGACGAAGGCCGCATCCTCGGCGTTGAAGTCACCATGGTCTCGCGTGCCGGGCACAGCGCCGACCTGTCCGGCCCGGTGATGACGCGCGCGCTGTGCCACTTCGACAACGCCTACTGGCTTCCCGCTGTGGCCATGCACGGCTTTTCAGGCAAGACGAATACGCAAAGCAACACGGCCTTTCGGGGCTTCGGCGGGCCGCAAGGCGCTATCGCCATCGAAGCTGCACTCGACTCGGTGGCGCGCCGCCTGGGCCGCGACCCTGTCGCGGTGCGCCGCGCCAACTACTACGGCGTCGGCTCGAACGACACCACGCCTTACGGCCAGCGTGTCACCGATAACGTCATGTGTGAGCTGACAGACGCGCTGCTCGCCAGCAGCGACTACGCCGCGCGGCGCGAGGCGGTGGCGCAGTTCAACGCCACCAGCCCGGTGCTGAAGAAGGGCATGGCCTTTACGCCGCTGAAGTTCGGCATCTCCTTCAACGTCACGCATCTGAACCAGGCCGGTGCGCTGGTGCATGTCTACACCGACGGCTCGGTGCTGGTGAACCACGGCGGCACCGAGATGGGCCAGGGCCTCAACACCAAAGTGGCGCAGGTGGTCGCATATGAACTCGGGGTGCCGCTGGCCAGCGTGCGCGTGAGCGCGGCCGACACACACAAGGTGGCCAACACCTCGGCCACGGCCGCCTCGACCGGCAGTGACCTCAACGGCAAAGCGGCGCAAGACGCCGCGCGCCAGATCCGCCAGCGCCTCGACGCCTTTGCCGCCGGCCGCACCCTGCCCTGGTTGGAGCTCGTGCAGCAGGCCTACCTTGCACGTGTGCAACTCTGGAGCGACGGCTTCTACGCCACGCCAGGCTTGAGCTGGGACCGCCAGACCATGCAGGGCCACCCCTTCTTCTACTTCGCCTATGGTGCGGCGGTGAGCGAGGTGCTGATCGACACGCTCAGCGGTGAGTGGAGGCTTTTGCGTGCCGATGTGCTGCACGACGTTGGCACCTCACTCAATCCCGCCGTGGACATCGGCCAGATCGAAGGTGCGTTCATCCAGGGCATGGGCTGGTTGACGATGGAAGAACTGGTGTGGCATCCGGTCACGGGCATGCTCAGTACGCACGCACCCAGCACCTACAAGATCCCCACCGCCAACGACTGCCCCACGGACTTTCGCGTGGCCCTCTTCACGCGGCCCAACGTGCACGACAGCATCCACCGCAGCAAGGCCGTCGGCGAGCCGCCGCTCCTGCTGCCGTTCTCCGTGTTCTTCGCCATCCGCGACGCCATCTCGGCCGTGGGCGCGCATCGCAAAGACCCGCCGCTGCGCGCGCCGGCCACATGCGAAGCCATCCTCGACGCCATTCAAGCGATGCGTGTATCTTCGACGTTAGTGACAGCATGAACGTGCAAGCCGCCGCGCTGCGTTGGCGCGCTTTGGCGCGTGCCGCAGTGGTGGTGGAAGTGACCACCACGCAAGGCTCGGTGCCACGCGAGAGTGGCACGCGCATGCTGGTGGCGGCGGATGAGGTGCTGGGCAGCGTGGGTGGCGGCCATTTGGAGCTGCTGGCTATTGCGCAGGCGCGGCAGATGCTGACGACGACTGCATCGGCGCCGCAGCAAAACCCTCAGGAAACCTACTACCCGCTGGGCCCCAAACTCGGCCAATGCTGCGGCGGCGCGCTGACGCTGCGCTTCACGCCGCTGGCGGCCGACGAGCCCGCCGCCTGGACTCAGCCCGCGCCGCGCTTTCACTTGCAGCTCTATGGCGCCGGCCATGTCGGGCGCGCGATCGTCAAACTGCTGGAAGGCATCGATTGCCGCGTGGCCTGGATCGACGAGCGCGAAGACCAGTTTCCCAGCAGCGCGCTGCCGCCACACATTCAAAAAGTATGCGTCGAGCCTGTCGAGGCCGAAGTCGCCACCGCACCACCCGGCGCCATGTTCCTGGTGCTCACGCACAGCCACGATCTGGACCTGACTATTGCCGAGGCCATCCTCAAGCGCGCTGACTTTACCTTCGCCGGGCTCATCGGCTCGAAGACCAAGGCAGCACGTTTTCGCCACCGCTTCGAAGCGCGCGGCCTCGACGCCGCGCTGATCGATCGGCTGCATTGCCCGATCGGCCTGCCCGGCATCGAAGGCAAAGAGCCCGAGGTGATTGCCGTGGCGGTGGTGGCGCAGTTGCTGCGCGCGGGGCCGCCACGGTGAGCCCCGCGCCGGCCGGCTACTCGGGCACACCGCTGGTGGGTAAGCTGGGCATCAAGCCCGGCATGGGCGTGCTGCTGGTGCATGCGCCGGTGGGCTACACACACACGCTGGGCGCGCTTCCAGCCAGGCTGGTGTGGGCGCAGCGCGCGGACCACACGGTCGATCTCGTGCAGCACTTCAGCCAGCAACGCCGCGAGCTGGCGACCGCGCTGGTGGACTACTGCGAGCGCCTGCGCAGTGACGCAGTGCTCTGGGTGTCCTGGCCGAAGAAGGCCTCCAAGCTCACCACCGACATCACCGAAGACACCGTGCGCGAACTGGCGCTGCCCCTGGGCTGGGTCGACGTCAAGGTCTGCGCGGTCGACGCCGTGTGGTCGGGTTTGAAGCTAGTGGTGCGCAAGGCGTTGCGCTAGGACCAAGTTGCCATCCCTCGTTTGGGTCTGTGCGGCTTGGGGCGGATCGCTGACAAGTAGGCCGACGGTGCAGCGATCCTTGCAACGCTCGGGCGTGCGTGCTGGGCATCGCTTTTGTCGACGGCCTGAGTGCCCAGGTTCGGCAGGCCTCAACTTCTCAAGCCGCCCAGTGCGGACTCGCATGCCGGGTGGTGTGGGGGGGCCGGCCAGCAATGGCCGGCCGCTACCTCGATTTGCCGCAGCCTGTCTGACGCGTCCTCGCTGAGCGACGCGCGCACGGCGCGCGAAGTGCGTTCTGCGGCGGGCCACACGACAGCTTCTACGCGCTTGGCTGGCACGAGCGTTTGGCTGAGGTCATATCACGCTGCCGCTGGGTAGCTCACCTGCAGGACTTCAAGACGCTCCACCCCCGCCGGGGTCATCAGCGTCACCTCATCCCCTTCGCGCGCCATGAGCAGCGCACGCGCGATGGGTGAAATCCAACTCACCTCCGCTTGCAGGTTATCCGCCTCGTCGATGCCCTTGATGGTGATGGTGCGCTGCTGGCCGCGGCTGTCGGCGTAGGTCACGGTGGCGCCGAAGAAGATCTGGTCCTTGCCGTGGTGCACGCAGGGGTCGGCGACTTCGGCGATGTCCAAGCGCTTGGTCAGGAAGCGGATGCGCTTGTCGATCTCGCGCAGGCGTTTTTTGCCGTAGAGGTAGTCGCCGTTTTCCGAGCGGTCGCCGTTCTTCGCGGCCCAGGACACGACCTCAACGATCTTCGGCCGCTCGTCGTCCAGCAGCGTCATCAGCTCGGCGCGCAGGCGCTTGTAGCCGGCGGGGGTGAGGTAGTTGCGCGTGCCAGCGGGTAGCGGCGGCAGGCCGGGCACGCCGTCATCGTCGTCGGCGGCGTCGCCCTCGGGTTCGCGCGTGAAGGCCTTGTTCACGCCAGATGTCGGCCGAAGAAGCTGAACGTGCGGTCCCACGCCACTTGCGCCCAGGCTGCGTCGTACTGCGTCATCGCGATGCGGCCCGTGCCTTGTGCCGTCTCGTTGGCGAAGCCGTGGTGCGCCAGGTAGCGGTGGCCTTGGTAGGCCACGCCGGCCGCGCGCAGTTTTTCTTCCAGCGCGTCGACGCCCTTGATGTCGAAGGCGCCGTCTTGCTCGGCCCAGTGCGCCATCACGGGTGCCGTGATCTTGCTGGCGTCCACGTATTCCAGCGGCGGGTAGCCGTACCAGACCACGGCCGCGTCGACCTCTGGCGCCATCGTCGTGGCCAGCACGGTCAAGGCGCCGCCCATGCAGTAGCCGGTGACGCCTACCTTGTTCGACGCGGCCTTAAGGAGCTGAGCGGCGCCACGCACGTCTTGCGCGGCGGCGTCGCCGAAGTTCAGCGCGCTCATCAAGTGGTGCGCCTCTTCGGCCTCGACCGTGCTCTTGCCGCGGTAGAGGTCGGGCACGAGCGCGCGGTAGCCGGCCAGCGCCAGGCGCTCGGCGACGCTGCGAATCTGGTCGTTCAAGCCCCACCATTCCTGGATGACGACGACGCCGGGCGCCCCGGTGACTCCATTGGGCTCGGCCAAATAACCCTGGACCTGTTGGCCGTCGGGACGGGGAAAGGTGATGGTGCTGCCCATGTGCTAACTCCTTGCTTGAGTGGTGAACGTCACGCGCTTGCGTCGTCGACGCGCCGCCGGAAGACCAGACGATCCGCGACTGAGGCGCTGCGGTCAAGTGTGTAACCCTCTGCCGTGAAGGCTTCGAGCTTCTTCACCGAGCGCACCCGGTTTTGCACCGCCCAGCGCGCCATCAAGCCGCGCGCGCGCTTGGCGAAGAAGCTGATGATCTTGAAGTCGCCACCCTTCCAGTCTTCAAATACGCAGTCGACGACACGCGCGCGCAAGCTCTTGCGCAGAGCCACGCGGGCGTATTCGACGGACGCGAGGTTGACGACCACCGGCGTGGCTTCATCGGCCTGGCGCGCGTTCAGTTGCTCGACCACCGTGTCGCCCCAGAAGGCGTAGAGATCGCGGCCGCGCGGGTTCCTGAGCGCCGTGCCCATCTCCAGCCGGTAGGGCATCAAGAGATCAAGCGGTCGCAGCGCGCCGTACAGGCCCGAGAGGATCACGAGGTGCTCTTGCGCCCAGCGCAAGTCGGCCGTGGGCAGAGTCTTGGCGGCCAGCCCGCCGTAGACGTCACCATCAAATGCCAGCACCGCCGGCTTGGCGCCCGGGCTCGTGTGTTCACGCGCCCAGGCTGCATAGCGCGCAGCGTTGAGCTCGGCCAGCGCGGGTGACAGCTCCATCAGTGCGGCCACTTGCGCTGGCGTCTTCTTGCGCATCAAGCTGATGAGCTGCGAGGCTTGATCAAGATACCGCGGCTCGCTGGCATGGCGCAGCACGGCCGCAGGCACGCGGGTTTCATAGTCCAGGCTCTTGGCCGGGGAGATCAGGAACAGCATCGGTGCGCGCCTTGGTGGTCAGCCGCAAGAGGCTTGCGCCGCGCCCAGCGCAGCAGCCCAAGTGCGCAGCGGAATGTGGCTGCGCAGGCGGTGGATGGCGCAGTCGATCAAGGCCGGGTGCAGCTCGTGGCCTATGCCTTCGGCCACGTCCAGCGTGGCGTCGGCCTTGAGTGCCGCCAGCTGCTCGAAGCGTTCGCGCAGCGCCGGCACGGGGAAGATCTTGTCGTCGCTGCCGTGAAACAGATGCAGCGTGGTGTGCTGCGGCGCGGCTTTGGGTGGGTCTGGCAAGAGCCCACCAAAAGCCAGCACACGCCCGGCGATGCCGTCGTCTTGCAGCGCCAGGCTCATGGCCAGCACGGCACCCTGCGAGAAGCCGCCCAGCGCCGTGGCCGCAGGCGCCACACCCAGGCGCTGCTGCTGCGCACGCACCCAGGCTTGCAGCGTGGGCATGACAGTTTGCACGCGCGCCGGCCAGGTCTCGGGGCTGAGGTTCTGGATCGAGTACCACTGGCGCCGCCGGCCCTTGTCGTCGACCTCGGGCGCTTCGGGCGCCAGCACGGCGGCTTGCGGGAATTCCAGCCGCAGCCGCTGCGCCAGGGGTGCCATGTCCATGGCGTCGCTGCACCAGCCGTGCAGCAGCAAGATGAGCTGCTCAGTGCGCCCCTGCGCCGGCAGCCATTCGATGGGGATTTGCATGGCATGCATTGTCTCTGCTACCTCGCTCACCTGAAGTTGCGGCTCTTGGTCGACAGGCCTTGCAGCATGGCCGAATGGTCGACCAGTTGTTTAGCCACGAGGTGGCGCACTTCACCTTCGCGCTGCCAGATGCCGTAGACCGTGAGCAGCGAGCTGGCCAGCAAGGCCCGGCGCTGCTTTTCGGCGAGCTGCGGCCAGACGATGACGTTCACCGCGCCGGTCTCGTCTTCCAGCGTCACGAAGACCACGCCCTTGGCCGTCTCAGGCCGCTGGCGGTGCGTGACGATGCCGCTGGCGCGCGCCAGGCGGCCACTGGGGTAGTCACGCAGCACAGCCGCCGTCTGCACTCGATACGCCGCCAGCTCGGCGCGCAGCAGGCCCACCGGGTGCTGGGTGAGTGACAGGCCGGTGCTGCGGTAGTCGGCGAGTACGGTGTCGGCGGCGCCAGGTGCGCTCAGTTCGGCCGTTAGCTCGTGGGTGCGCGTGGCTTGCAGCAGGGGTGTGGCGCGCGTGTCGATGCCGGCCACGGCCCAGGCGGCCTGGTGGCGGTGGCCGCTCAAACTGCGCAGCGTGTCGGCTTGCGCCAGCAGGCCGAGCTGATGGGCGTCGAGCCTGGCGCGGCGGGCCAGGTCTTCGGGACTTTCGAAGGCTGCCGCAACGCGCGCGGCGACGATGCGCTGCGCGGCTTCTTCGGGTAGGCCGCTGATGCGGCTGAGGCCCATTCGTACCTCGCGCAAGGGTTGCGTGCTGCCTTCAAGCACCGTCTCCCACACGCTCACGCCCACATCCACCGGCCGCACCACCACGCCGTGTTCACGCGCGTCACGCACAAGCTGCGCGGGGGCGTAGAAGCCCATCGGCTGGCTGTTGAGCAAGGCAGCGAGGAAGGCGTCGGGGTGGTGGCGTTTGAGCCAGGCGCTGACGTAGACCAAGAGCGCAAAACTCGCGGCATGGCTTTCGGGGAAGCCGTATTCACCAAAGCCTTCGATCTGCTTGAAGATGCGCTCAGCGTATTCGCGCGTGTAGCCCTTGGCCACCATGCGGCCGGTGAGCCGCTCGTGAAACGGTCCCAAGCCGCCCTTCCTCTTCCACGCCGCCATGGCGCGGCGCAGTTGGTCGGCTTCACCGGGCGTGAAGTCGGCGGCCAGGATGGCCAGCTGCATCACCTGCTCTTGAAAGATCGGCACACCGAGCGTGCGCGCCAGCGCCTGGCGCACTTCGGCACTCGGGTAGTCCACCGGCTCTTCGCCCGAGCGCCGACGCAGGTACGGGTGCACCATACCGCCCTGGATGGGCCCCGGGCGCACGATGGCGACTTCGATCACCAGGTCGTAAAACGAGCGCGGCTGCAAGCGCGGCAGCATGCTCATCTGGGCGCGGCTTTCGACCTGGAAGGTGCCGACGCTGTCGCCCGTGCACAGCATCTCGTAGGTGGGCGCGTCTTCGGCGGGCACGTCTTGCATCGTGAACGACGGCAGCCCACGCTTGACGGCGACGAAATTCAGCGCACGGCGAATGGCGCTGAGCATGCCCAGCGCCAGCAGATCGACCTTCAACAAACCCAAGGCGTCGAGATCGTCTTTGTCCCACTGGATCACGCTGCGCCCTTGCATCGCGGCGTTTTCCACCGGCACCAGGCGCGCCAGGTCGTCGCGCGCGATGACGAAGCCGCCCGGGTGCTGCGAGAGGTGGCGCGGGAAGCCGATCAAGGCCTGCGTCAGCTCGACCCACAGCGCGCACAAGCGCGACGCCGGATCGAAACCGTTTTCGCGCAGGCGCTCGGCGTTGATGGAGCGGCCGTCAAACCAGTGCTGGCTCTTGGCCACGGCGTCGATGCGCTCGACATCGATGCCAAGCGCGCGCCCACAGTCACGCAAGGCCGAGCGCGGACGGTAGGAAATAACCACGGCTGTAAGCGCAGCGCGGTGGCGGCCGTATTTGCGGTAGACGTACTGGATGACTTCTTCACGGCGCTGGTGTTCGAAGTCGATGTCGATGTCGGGCGGCTCGCCGCGCTCGACGCTGATGAAGCGTTCGAACAAAAGGCTCATGCGCGCCGGGTCGACCTCGGTCACGCCCAGCGCATAACAAACCGCCGAATTCGCCGCGCTGCCACGGCCCTGGCACAAGATGCCTTGCGCGCGCGCCCAGTGCACGAGATCAGCCACGGTCAAGAAGTACGGCTCGTAGTGCAGCTGCGCGATGAGTGCGAGTTCATGCTCAATGGTGACGCGCACGGCCGGCGGCGTGCCACCGGGCAAGTGCGCAAAGCGGCGCAGCAAGCCCTCTTCGGTCAACTGGCGCAGCCAGCTCGCGGGTGTGTGCGCTTTGGGCGCGATCTCTTCGGGGTATTCGTAGCGCAACTCGTCGAGCGAAAAAGCGCAGGTGCCGGCAACTTCAAGCGTGGCTTCCAGCCATTCGCTCCGGTAGATGGACGCCAGCCGCGCGCGCGAACGCAGGTGCGCTTCGGCGTTGGGCGCCAGCGCAAAGCCGGCCTCGGCCACCGTCGTCTTCAAGCGCGTGGCGGTGAGCATGTCTTGCAGCGGCTTGCGCGAGCGCGCGTGCATCAGCACGTCACCCACGGCCACGATGCGCAGGCCGCTGAGCGTGGCCACGCGCTGCACGAGATCGACCACCAGCGCGTCATGCGCGTGGTGCAAAAGCGGCAAGGCCAGCGCGGCACGCGCAACACCGAACCAGGTCTTGAGCCAGATGGCGTGGGCGAAGAGCGTCTCGAAAGGCATGGCGCTTGCCAGCAGCAAGGCAAAGCAGTCGGGCAGCCCGGTGAGCATGGGCGCGGTGGGCACCTTGCCTTCGACATCGGACATCAGGGCCAGGTACTGCCCCTTGGGTGCGCGCCGGCGCGCCACCGTGACCCATTGCGCCAGGTTGCCGTAGCCGCGACGTGACTGCGCCAGCAGCGCCAGGCGCGGGCCTGTAGGCACAGTTTCAGCGTTAGCAGGCGTGGCAGCGTCGGGCGCAGTCACCGTCAACGCCATCGTCGTGCCCACGATGAACGGCATGCGCAAGCGCCGCGCCTCGACATGCGCGCGCACCACCCCGGCGAGCGAACATTCGTCCGTAATCGCCAGCGCCGCGTAGCGCAGCGCCTGCGCGCGCGCGATCAGCTCTTCGGGGTGCGAAGCGCCCGTCAGAAAGCTGAAGTTGCTACGGCAGACGAGCTCGGCATAACCTGGAAGTTGAGGTGACAGCACGGCAGAGATTCGCGCGCTTGAAGGCGTGTGGCGCGCATGGGCGGCGTGGGGAAGCGCGGGGCGCTGGGCGGGGTGGTGGTGGGGGTGGGGGCCGGTGTGACCATCGAAAGCGTGGCCACCAGCGGCGCGGCGACCAGGCTGTCCAGCGGGCTGCGCACCGCGCCACCGCCCAGGCGCAGTACATGGCTGTAGATCATGGTGGTGCTGACGTCGGCGTGCCCAAGCAGCTCTTGCACCGTGCGGATGTCGTACCGGCCCTGCAGCAGATGCGTGGCAAACGGATGGCGCAGCGCTCGAAGTCGATGTCCTTCACACGCAAGCGCAAGCCTTCCAGCAAACGCTTGCCCGTGCCGTAGAGCAAGCGCGCCACCAGGCCGTAGATGCCCACCGGGCTGCCACGCGCGGGGGGCGCGGCGTCCAGCTGTGCCAGCAGCTGCGCTACCTCAGCTGGTGACATCACCACCGGCAAGCGTTTGTCGCTACGCGGGCGGCCGATCTCGGCCAGCCACGGCAGGTCTTGGCACAACACCCTTTGATAACGAAACAGCAGCGCCGACAAAGCCTGCCTGTGCGTGGCTGCGGCCACACCACGCTCGGCCGCCAGCCAGGTCAAGAAGGCTTCGACCTCGGCCTGCGCCAGCTCGGCCGGGTGGCGTCGTTCGTGAAAGTGGATGAAGCTGCGCACCCAGTGCACGTAGGCCTCTTCGGTGCGCAGGCTGTAGTGCATGGTGCGGATTTGCTGGCGCAGGGCGTCGAGCAGGCGGGGACGGGCGGCGGCTGCATCCGTGGCATGTTCAAACATGGTTTGCCTCCGGGGACCGGAACGGCATCTCGCTGGTAGAGGTCCGTTTAGCTTGGGTGATGACAATTAGCTGTATTTTCATACAGTTATACTACCCCTGCTGCGTCGACTTGGGTAGGGAGCGCGCCCGGAAAGCAAAACAGCCACTTCGCGCGGCGTGCGCCAAGTGGCTGTTTGACTGTTTGACTTGTCCGCGCCGATCCAAATTTGACCCACCCCGCCGATCCAATACTGACCCGGGGATGGGCGCTGACCGCGTGATGGTCAGCTGTGGACAAGTGTAGGTCTATGGCTTGTTTTGTGACCTCCAGAGTGGGTTGTTGTTCGCG
>JANOJR010000081.1:0-1539 GCA_031418855.1 Rubrivivax sp. | reverse complement strand
CACCATGCACGTGTGGGTGGAACCAGCAGGTCGACGCCGGGTTGGCCACCGTGAAGCGCGCTTCCCAGGTGGCGCCGGGAGCGATGAGCTGATGCGGGCCGCCGTCCATGCTCGCCGGCACGACCAGGCCATGCCAATGCGCCGTGGTGGCCTCGCTGAGCTGGTTGTGCACGCGGATGCTCGTGCGCTGGCCATTGCGCAAGCGCAAGGCTGGGCCCAGCAGCGCGCCGTTGTAGCCCATGGTGTTGCTGCTGACGCCGCTGAGCAGCTGCGCGCGACCACGCTGCACCGCGAGCGAAAAAGCACGGCCACCCGCGCCATCCGAGACGCCCTCATCTAGCGCAATGATGGGCAGCGCACGCGGCGGGTTCGTCCCGACGCCGGCGTCGACGAACGGCGGCACGTTGCCCGGCCCGCCCATCATGCCGCCGCCACCGCCACAAGCGCTGATCTGCGCCAGCGTGGCACCCGCGCAGCCCAGCAGCCAGGCGCGCCGACGGCGGTCGAAGGTCACGGCGTCAAGGGCCGCGAGCCTGTCACTTCGGGTAGTTTGCATAGACGCTCGATTGACCTGCGGGGTTGATGAGCAGCACTTGATACGGATCCTTGCGCCCGGGAACGTCCATGCCTGGTGAGGACGGCGGCATGCCCGGCACGGCCAAGCCAATGGCTTTGGTCTTGCTCGCCAGCAGCCGCTTGATTTCGTTCGCGGGCACATGGCCCTCGATCGCGTAGCCGCCGACGCTTGCCGTGTGGCAGCTGCCGAATTGCTGCGGCATGCCCAGGCGCTTGCGCTCGACGCCAGCGTCTTTGACTTCAACCACGTCCACCGTGAAGCCGGCCGAGCGCATGTGTGTGGCCCAGGCGCCGCAGCAGTCGCAGGTGGGAGTCTTGTAGACGACCACCTTGGGCGCTGGCGGCGCAGCGGCCCAGACCGGTAGCGCGGCCAGCGCCGACAGGGCGGTGGTGCGGACAAGCAAGTGACGTCGGTTCATGGTGAGTTCCTTTCGAAGTGGGTCAGCGCCGGCGTGATGGCCGGCGCGGCGACCTTGCGTGACATGCGCGGTTTGTCAGTCACGACCAACTCAGCTGGGTGCTTGTGCCGCAAGCTGCCGGTGCGCCGTGGCCATGCCCTCGTATTCCGTGGCGATGGCTTCCTGGCTGCGCACGATGACGTTGCAGTGCGCCGCCATGTTGCCGGCGCCGCGTCCACCAGCAAGCATGCCCTGGTAGCTCTTGGCCATCTTGCGATGTTTCTCCGCCATGGCGCGGGCTGCGGCGGCCTCGCGTTCGTACTCGCTGGCCAAGGCCTGGTGATCGCTTCGCGTTCGCGCGGACTCAATGCGCTGTGTCAGCTCGGCGCTTGGTGCACCGGGGCCCGACGCACAGCCGGCCAGGGCCAGGCTCAGCAGCAGTGCCGAGGCGATGCGCCGCGAGGGTTTCATTTGAACGTTCATGATGTGACTCCATACGTGAAGAACTGCGAAAGACCAGTGGGTGTCATGGCGCCCCACCCGTGGCGACCGCCACGTCCGTAGG
>JANOJR010000080.1:0-6629 GCA_031418855.1 Rubrivivax sp. | reverse complement strand
CCGGCGCGAAAGTCGCGCGTGGCCTGGCGCCAGGCCAGGGCAAAGATCGAGGGCGGGCGCAGGGTGCTTGGCTTCATGGGGTGCGACGGTAGCGCAGTCGCTGAACGCTGCGTGCAGATGCGCTGAATGGCCGCAGGTGGGGCCGGTGTTTCAATGGCGGCATGACTGCAAACACGCTGCCCACCCTCTACCTTTCGCACGGCTCACCGATGACGGCCCTGGAGCCGCGCGAGGCTGGCGCCTTCATGCAGCGTCTGGGCCCCGCCATCGACGCCGCCTTTGGCCGCCCGCGCGCGATCCTCGCCGTCTCGGCGCATTCGCTGGCGCGACAACCTGTGTTGCTGGCCGGCGCGCGGCATGAGGCGGTGTACGACTTCGGTGGCTTCCCCGACGAGCTCTACACCTTGCGCTACGACGCGCCCGGTGCGCCCGAGCTGGCACACCGCGTCAGTCACCTGTTAGCACAGGCAGGTATGCCCGCGCAGCAACTCGACCAAGGAGGCCTCGACCACGGCATCTGGACACCCCTGCGCTACGCCTACCCGCAGGCCGACGTACCCGTGTTGCCGCTGGCCTTCGTCGCCGATTGGAGCCCCGCGCAGCTCTACGCCTTCGGCCAGGCGTTGGCGCCCTTGGCGGATGAGGGCGTGTTGGTGGTGGGCAGCGGCAGCCTTACGCACAACCTGCGCATGGTGTTCGGCGGAGCGCGCCCCGAGATCGACGCGCCGGAAATCCCGCAGAGCGCGGCGTTTCGCGAGTGGGTGCGAGCGCGCAGCGAGGCGGGTGACGTGCCGGCCATGCTTGATTACCGGGCCCAGGCGCCGCACGCCGCGCTGATGCACCCGACCGACGAGCATTGGCTGCCCTGGTACCCGGCCATGGGCGCGGCCGATGGACGCAAAGACGCTAACACCCAAGCCGTACGCATCCACGCCAGTCTGACGTTTGGCTGCCTGGCGATGGATGCCTATGCGTTTGGCGCGCAGGCAGGCACACTCGCAGCGGCCTTACCCACAGGAGTCTGAACATGCAACGTGTGACCGGCATCGGCGGCATCTTCATCAAAGCCCGCGACCCTGTTGCGCTGCGCGCCTGGTACCAGCGCCACCTGGGCATGGACATCCAGCCCTGGGGCGGCATGAGCTTCCCATGGCATCGCCCAGAGGCACCCGAGCCGCACGGCTCCACGGTGTGGAGCATCTTCGACGAAGCCTCGACCTACTTCGCACCGAGCACACAGCGCTTCATGGTGAACTACCGCGTGGCCGACCTGCACGCCGTGGTGGCACTGCTGCGCGCAGAGGGCTGCGCTGTGGACGACAAGGTTGATGAGAGCGAGTACGGCAAGTTCGGCTGGGTCATGGACCCCGAGGGCAACCGGATCGAGCTGTGGCAGCCGCCGCCCGGCCCAGCGGCGGCTTGAGATGGCGCTTGATGGTGAATTGCATTCGGTCGCATAAGACTGTGCCGATCGGGATGTGGCGCTGAGCAGCACAGGGCACCCCGACCGCAGGGAGGGGCGAGCATTCCGAACCCCGGTGCCCAGCCGGGCACGGCCTTGCCGTCGCAAGCTTCGCCGCGTCGGCCGTTTCTGATTGAACGTGAACGCGAATCCGTTTGAGCTCGCGCTCGAGTCTGCGCTTGAGACCGCCTCTTTTTGACCGTTAGCGCTTCAGCGCATCCGCGCTGGCACCGTCGCGCACCCACTCGTACTTCACATCCTCAAGCTGCCAGGTCGGCTCAAAACCAAAGGCTGTGGCCTTGAAGCCGTGGTGTTCGTAGAAGGCGCGGGCGCGGGTGTTGCGAGCGAAGGTGAAGAGCTCCAGCCGGCCGGTGGACTCCGCCTGCGCCAAGCGCAGCAGCGCCCCGCCAATGCCTTGGCCGATGGATTCGACACGCACGTACAGCTGCACCACGCACGCTGGCGTGCTGGCCAGGAAACCGTCGATGCGCGCGCCCTGCATCGCCACGCGCACGCGGCTCATGGGCACAACCTGTTGCAGCAGGTAGTCAACCTGCTCGTCGATCGAATGCGGGTCTTTGACGCCCACACCGTGCTCGAAGCTTGCGCGCCACATGGCCACCAGCGCGGGCGCCTGCTGCGGCTGGAGGGCCTGGACGATCACCCGCGCACTTCAGCTCGCTTGCGCGAATACCGCATCAAGCTGCCGCGCCCAGCGTGCCTTGTCCGCTTCGGGCGCAAAGCTCGCCTCGAAACTGTTCAGCGCCAACTGCCGCGCGTGCTGGGCGGTCAACTGCGGCAGCGCGGCGAAAGTCTGCACGTAGTTGTCATTGACATAACCACCAAAGTACGCGGGGTCGTCGCTGTTGAGGGTGACGCACAGGCCGGCGTCGAGCAGGGCCGGCAAGTTGTGCTCAGCCAGCGTCTCGAAGACACACAACTTGACGTTGGACAGCGGGCATACGGTCAGCGGCATGCGCTCACGCGCCAGCCTTGCCACCAGCGCGGGGCTTTCCAGGCAGCGCACGCCGTGGTCGATGCGCTGCACGTGCAAAACGTCGAGCGCGCTCTCGATGTAGGCCGGCGGCCCTTCTTCGCCTGCGTGGGCCACGAGCTTGAAGCCGAGCTCGCGGGCCCGTGCGAAAACATGGGCGAATTTTTCGGGCGGATGGCCACGCTCGGAGCTGTCCAGCCCCACGCCAATGAAATGCTCGCGGCAGGGCAGCGCGGCTTCCAGCGTGGCGAAAGCCGCCTCTTCGCTGAGGTGGCGCAAGAAGCACAGGATCAGCTGCGAGCTGATGCCGAATTCGGCATGCGCGCGGCGACAGGCGTGGTGCAGGCCCTTGATGACGGCCGCCATGGGCACACCACGGTCGGTGTGCGTCTGTGGGTCGAAAAAGAGCTCAGCGTGCACCACGTTGTCAGCCGCCGCGCGCTCGAAGTACGCAAAGGCCATCTCGAAGAAATCGGCCTCTTTCAAGAGCACGCTGGCGCCAGCGTAGTAGATGTCGAGAAAGCTTTGAAGGTCGCTGAAGGCATAGGCCGCACGCAGTGCCTCAACATTGGCGTAAGGCAGCGCCACACCATTACGCGCAGCCAGGCGAAAGATCAGCTCGGGCTCGAGCGAGCCTTCGATATGCATGTGCAGCTCGGCCTTGGGCATGGCGCGCAGCAAGGCGGGTAAGTCAAGGCGGGTGAGCTTGCTCATGTGATGGGGTGCTCAGCGGTCTTGCAGGCGTTTGATCATGGCCGCGCTGGTCAGCAGCTCAAGATGCGCTTCCAGGCGAATGACGCGGCCGGTCAAGTCCTCGATCTTGAGCTGCTGCGATTTCATGGCCTCGGCTTGCGCCTTGACCTTGTCTTCGAGCTTGATCATGGCGCTGAGGGCGCCCCAGATTTTTTCGGTGACGCCCATCGCCTGAACGTACCTTAGCGTGCCTTGCGGCGTGGCGACTTGCTCGCTTCGAGCGCGGCGATGCGCAGGTTGCTGGCTTCGATGAAGGCCAGCGCGTCGTCAAGCGCAGCGCCGGCGCGATCAGCCGCGCCACGTGCGGCATCGGCTAGCGTGGAGAGCTCGGCGTCAGCCGTTTCCGACTGGTAGGCAAAGGCGCCGCGGCGCATCAGCTCCGAGATGGGAATGCTCAGCCGTTTGGCTTTAGCCACGATGGCCTTCTTGTCGCCAGGGGTGGCCTGTACGACGATGCGTTCGACAGCAACTTCCAAGGCTTGACTCCAGGGTGGCACCGCGGGACGCGATGGCTATGGACAATACATGTACATACCGCGCGGCGTCAAGCCACTGCCACGGCCACGCGCGTTCGCTGTGTCAGCGCCGCCAGCACCGGCCACAGGGCGGCTGCTGCGATCAGGTGCTTGAGCGTGTGCCCGCTGACCAGCTGCCCCGTGGCGGCGAACACCGCAGCGTCGCCACTTTCGAAGACCTTGGCCACGGCATAGCCGGCCACGACCCAGCCCCAGCGCACGGCCAGCGCGCCAGCCTGTGGGTGCACACACGCCGCCAGCAGCAGCCAGAGCACGCCGCCGCCCTGCACCACCATCCAGGGCAAGACGTTGCCCTGCCAGGCCAGGACGGCGGCCCCGCCGGCGGCCGGCAGCATCAGGGCAAGCATGGTCCAGCCCGCGCGCGGCCCCCACATGCCGGCGCTGGCCAGGGCCAACACGCCGGTGAACACCACGGCCATGCCCAGGCGATCGGCCACCAGGCGCAGCGGCGAGGGCTGCCAGTGGTATAGGCCCGAGCCCAGCGCGGTGAGCAGCAGGCCAAGCCACAGCACCCCGAGTGCTGCGCGTGTGGAGCTCGGCAATGTGCCGTCGTGGCGGGCCTGGCGGCGCAGGCCCCACAGCGCCATCAACGCAAACGCCAGGCTGCTCAGCGTATCGGCCGCGTTAGGCACCCCGAGCCAGCTTCGGGCGTCGGCAAAGGGGTGGCCATGCACATGCAAGTGCGCGTGGCCGTGGGCGTTGAGGTGACCCAGCAACTGCTTGCTGAGCTCGCCACCCCACACCAGCGCGGCGCCAAACAGTGCCCCGCCGGCCACCACGCCCAGGCTGGACCACGGCGACGCCGCAGCGGATGCGAGAAAAGGGCCACACCAGGTGACCCGTGGCTGACGCGCGGCCAAGCTTATTTCTTGTCCGACGGCACCTTGCCTTCCACGCCCTTGACGTAGAAGTTGACGCCACTCAAGAACTTGTCGTCGGCCACAGCGTCTTTGGCCAGGATCTCCTTGCCATCCTGTCCGACGATGGGGCCCTTCCAGATCGAGAAGCTGCCGTCCTTCAGGCCGGCCTTGATCTTCTCGACCGCGGCCTTGGTTTCGGCGGGCACCTTGTCGCTGATGGACACGATGTCGATGGCGCCTTCTTTCACGCCCCACCAGGTGTTGCCGCCGCCGGCCCACTTGCCTTCGAGTGCCTCGCGCGTGGCCTTGATGTAGTACGGGCCCCAGTTGATAACCGCCGACGCGAGGTGGGCCTCAGGCGAATACGCCGTCATGTCCGAGTCCCAGCCGAAGGCCAGCTTCTTGTTCTTGCCTGCCGTTTGCAGCACGGCCGAAGAGTCGGTGTTCTGGAACAGCACGTCGGCGCCACCGTTGATCAGGCTCTGCGCGGCTTCGGTCTCCTTGCCCGGGTCGTACCAGGTGTTGACCCACACGACGCGAGTCTTGACCTTCGGGTTGACGCTCTGCGCGCCCATGGTGAAGGCGTTGATATTGCGGATGACTTCGGGGATGGGGATCGAGCCCACGATGCCCAACGTGCCCGACTTGCTCATCTTGCCGGCGATGACACCGGCCATGTAGGCGCCTTCATACGTGCGGCTGTCGTAGGTGCGCATGTTGTCGGCTTGTTTGTAGCCGGTGCCATGCTCAAACTTCACGTCCTTGCTGTCGGCCGCCACCTTGAGCATCGGCTCCATGTAGCCGAATGTGGTGCCGAAGATGAGCTTGTTGCCCTGGCCCACCATGTCGCGGAATACGCGCTCGGCGTCGGCGGCTTCCGGCACTTTTTCCACAAAGCTCGTGACCACCTTGTCGCCGAACTCCTTCTCCACCGCCTTGCGACCGTTGTCGTGCGCGAAGGTCCAGCCGCCGTCGCCCACCGGGCCGACGTAGGCGAAGGCGATCTTCAGCGGCGCGGGCTTGGGCGCCGGGGCCGAGGCCGCCGCCGCCGGCTTGGGCGGCTCTTCCTTCTTGCCGCAAGCCACCAGGCCGGCAGCGGCCGCGATGGCCGTCAGCGAGGCCAGCTTGAGCATCAAACGTTTGGATTCTTGGGACATGGAACTCTCTCCTGTGGGTGTGGGGAACGAACGCAGCGCGCGATTATCGGTATGTGTTCAAGACCCTGGGAAGAAGGGTTTACCGAGTGAGGCCGGCATGTTGGCGCGTATCCACGCAGCGTTGCGCGAGATCAGCACCAGCACGACGATGGTGGCCAGGTAGGGCAGCATGCTGAGGAACTGGCTGGGCACGTCCACGCCCTGCCCTTGCAGGTGAAATTGCAGCATGGTGACGCCGCCGAAGAGGTAGGCGCCGAGAAGGATGCGCGCCGGGCGCCAGGTGGCGAAGGTCGTCAAGGCCAGCGCGATCCAGCCTTTGCCCGCGACCATGCCTTCGACCCACAGCGGCGTGTAGACCACCGAGAGGTAGGCACCCGCCACACCGCACAGCGCGCCACCCGTCATGACGGCGGCCAGGCGGATGCGCCGCACCGGATAGCCCAGCGCGTGTGCTGACTCGGGCGATTCGCCCACCGCGCGCAGCACCAGCCCAGCGCGTGAGCGGTAGAGAAACCAGGCCAGTGCCACCGTCAACGCGATGGCCACGTACACCATCGGGTGATGACGAAAAAGCGCCGGGCCGATGAAGGGGATGTCGCCCAGCACGGGCATCGCGAACTGCATGCGCTCGCCAAGTCTTCCTTGCACGAAGCCGATGCCGACGAAGGCGGAGAAGCCCGCGCCAAAGAGGCTCAGCGCCAGGCCGGTGGCGTACTGGTTGGTGTTGAGCCAGATCACGAGCACGCCAAACGCGCCCGCCATCAGCGCACCGGCGGCGGCACCGGCGATGAAGGCCAGCGTGTCGCTGCCGGTGGTCACAGCCGTGGCAAAACCGGCGATCGCCGCCACCAGCAGCATGCCCTCGGC
>JANOJR010000079.1:0-3821 GCA_031418855.1 Rubrivivax sp. | reverse complement strand
CTAACCCCATGAGTGACCTGACAGCGTTCATCGACCAAGCCTGGCAAGACCACGGCGACGATCCCCGTGGCGTGGCCGACCGGCTGCCGCAAGCGCTGGCGCTGGTGGCCGACGACAACGGGCTGCTCGGGCTCATCGGCCTGGCGCACCACGTGCTGGGCGAACACCTGGGGGCGTGGCAAGAAGGGCTGGACTATGGCGAGCAACTGCGTGCGTTGCCGGTGTTCGATGCCGTGCTCAACAGCGGCGCCTCGCTGAGTCGCGTTCAAGCCGCGCTGAAGCTCAGCGGCGCACTGGCCGACGAGCGCGCTGCCCTGTCGACGTCAGACCAAGTACGCGTGACGGTGATGGCCGCAGCCAATCTCGCCTCGCGCGACGCCACCCGTGCGGCCAGCCTTTTGCAGCAAGCCTGCGACGACGCGCTCGCCGCCGCGCTGCCGGCCAGCGACCCCGCGCCACGCAGCATCGCCGCCAGCGCCAACGGCATTGCGGGCACACTGGAAGAGAAGCCCGCGCGCACGACTGGCGAGACGGCGCTGATGCTCGCAGCGGCCGAAGCCGCGCGCCGGTTCTGGGAAGTCGCCGGCACCTGGCTTGAAGTCGAGCGCGCCGAGTACCGCCTGGCGATGAGCTGCACGCAAGCCGGCCAACTGGAGCGCGCGCGCGGCCATGCGCAGCAGTGCCTGGCCATCGCGCAGGCCCACGACAGCGTGGCGCTGGAAGCTTTCTTCGGCTACGAGGCCTTGGCCGTGGTGGAGCGCGCAGCTGGCAATGCAGCCGCCTTCGCCGCTGCCGTGAGTGCCGCGCGCGTTGCCTTCGCGCGCTTGAGCGAGGGCGACGTCGGCTGGTGCCAGGCCAGCCTCGACAAGCTGCTCGTGGGCCAGTCTCAGTCTCCCTAGCTTGGCAGTTGTGGCGCGCTGCCACGCGTGCTGCAATGAGCTGGCGCGCCGCACCTGGCCGGCGCATAAAAGCCCGGAGGCTCCATGCTCGAATTCCTGCGCGCCATGCGCCAACACGGTGGCCTGGCGACTCGCTTGCCCGGCCTGCTGATGGCCTTCCTCATTGCCGAGCTCTTCTACAAATTCCATAGCTTCGCGCTTGAGTGCGGGGCCTTCTTGTTGACCTGGTTGGTCATCGACATCGCCGTCGACAAGCTTGCGCGTGTGCTGCGCCAGCCCAGGGTGAACTAGATGCGCAGACCCAAGACGCCTGGCGACGCGCCTCCGGCCGACACCCCTCCGGGCGGCCACGCCAAAGACCGCGCGCGCCACTTTGCGCAGCAGCGTGGCCTGCCACCGCCGCCTGAAGGCGAGGGTGCAGGCTTGCCTGACGAGCCTGCGGCACCGCACCCGCCGCCACCACCGCCCACCACCAAGAAGCGCTGAGTCGGCGCATCGAAACAAGGGAGCCCGCCATGAAGTCCCCTGACCGCAGCACCCGCACCAAGCTCAAGACCGACGCCGCCAAGCGCGTGGCCGCCGTGCTGCCCTGGGGCTCAACGCCCGGGCGCCAGGTGGTCGAGCAAGCTGGCAGCGCCAGCGCCGTGCGCACACGGCTCAAGGAGCGCGTGGTGCAAGACCACCCGGAGGGCAAAGCCATGGCGCGGCGCCAGTACTTTGGCCTGCAACGCGGCCTGCCTGGCGAGGACCACTTGGGTGACGACGCCGGCCTGGCCAGCGCGCCGACCAAAGTGCAAAAGGCCCGCGCCCACATGGCCCACGTTGCGGCCACGCCGGCTGCGGCGCCAGGCAGTGCGGCGCACTTCAAGGCCGCCGCGAATGCCGCCTTGCCGGTGTGGCGCGAGCTCGGCCCCACGCTCATCCCGCATG
The DNA here is from genome assembly GCA_031418855.1 of Rubrivivax sp. GTDB lineage: Bacteria > Pseudomonadota > Gammaproteobacteria > Burkholderiales > Burkholderiaceae_C > Rubrivivax. The sequence continues at coordinate 1,992 of JANOJR010000079.1, read as the reverse complement.
GCCAAACCTACGGCAGCGGGCCGGGAGCCTCGCCCTCGGTGTCAGGGCGCTGCAGCGGCGTGGTGGTCGACCGCACCGACTCACGCCACCTCATCGCCTGCTCGGCCGGCGGCGGCTTGTGGGGCAGCCTGGACACCGGTGCGACGTGGGCGCCGCTCACCGACCGCGCGCCCACGCTGGTGATGGGCGCCATCACGCAGTCGCCCTCGGCGCCCGGTGTGGTCTACGCCGCCACGGGCGACGGCGACGGGCAGATCCCGTTCGGCGTGGGCCTCTTGCGTTCCACCGACGCTGGCCTGACATGGCAGGCCGTGCTAACGCCCAACTTAAGCGGTGTCGGTGTTTACGACCTGGCCGTCGACCCGGGCAACGCTTTGCGTGTGTGGATCGCCAGCGACCAGGCCTTGCTCTTGTCCACCAACGGCGGGCAGACGGCCCGCAGCGTGATCGCTGCGCCGTGCTGGAGCATCTCGATTCACCCGACGCAAGCGAGTGAGCTGCTCGCGGCCTTTGCCGACGGCCTGGCGCGCAGCAACGACGGCGGCGCCACCTGGGCGCGTGTGGTACTGCCCGGCACGAGTAGCGCCACGCGCTTCAAGCGGCTTGAAGTCGCGCATGCGCCAGGCCAGGGCGGCGTGGTCTGGCTCGCCGGCTGCATCGGCCGCCAGGCGGTGCTGTGGCGCCGCGCCAGTGTGGGCGGCGCGTTTACCGCGATGAATGTGCCCGCCAGCATGAAGACAAGCCAGGCCTGGTACGACTGGTGCCTGGCCGTCGCGCCCGATGACCCCGACCTCATCTTCTGGGGCGCCATCGACCTCTTTCGCGGCAAGCGCGGCGCCAGCACGATGGCTTGGCAGAACGTGTCCTCACGCAGCAGCGGCGACTCGATCCACCCCGACCAGCACTTCGTGGCCTTTGATGCCAAGGTGCCCGGCGTGCTGTACGCCTGCAATGACGGCGGCCTGTTCCGCTCGGCCGACCGGGGCGAGCATTGGACCTCGCTCAACCCTGGCCTCGGCATCACCGAGTTTGAGTATTTGGCGCAACTGCAAGGCAACGCCAACTGGCTTTTCGGCGGCACGCAAGACAACGGCTCGCTCACACTCGCCGGCCCGCGCCGCTGGGACCAAGTCGCCCTGGGCGACGGTGGGGACTGCGCGGCGGTCGACCGCGGCGCGGCCTCCATCGTCTATCACAGCTACTACGACATGCCCATCGAGCGCGCGCCGGCGCTGGGCGCCAACGCCTTCAGCTGGAGCGATGTCACACCACCCGTGCCCGACGGTTATGAAGCCCTCTTCTACCCACCGCTGGAAGCGCGCGGCAGCGTGCTCGTCAAGGCCGGCGTCAGCGTCTGGATTTCGGCCAACGATGGCAACGACTGGAATGAGCTCAGCCTGCCCGGCGCTAGCGAACTCATCACCGCGCTGGCCATCGTGGGTGACCACACGGTGCTAGCTGGCACGCAAAGCGGGCAGATGTGGCGCATCGCGCGCGGCAGTGGCAGCAGCGGCAGCTGGGCCAACGCCAGCGTCAGCGCACTGGCGGCGCTAGCAGGTGGTTTTGTGAGCGACATCGCCGTCGTGGGCAGCACCGGCAAGACGCTGTGGGTGACGTGCTCACAGCTCGGCGGCGGCCACGTCTTTCGCTCGCTCAACGCCGGCAAGACCTTCAGCGACCGCAGTGGCAACCTGCCTGACATGGCCGTTAGCGCGCTGGTGGTCGACCCCAAGACCACGAGCACCGTCTACGTAGCCACCGACCGCGGCGTGTGGCGCAGCAAGAACTCGGGCACGGGCTGGGCCGAGTTCAACAACGGGCTGCCCAACGTGATTGCCGGTGACTTGATGCTGCACGAGAGTGCGCACCGGCTGCGTGTGGGCACGCGCAGCCGGGGGGCTTGGGAAGTCAGCTTGTAGCGCAGGCCGTTTGTCGCGCCCGGTCGCCGTGCCGCGCAAGCGGGCGTTCGTCGCGCCTTTCACCTCTTCGTCG
>JANOJR010000078.1:0-1657 GCA_031418855.1 Rubrivivax sp. | reverse complement strand
GTTGCTCCTCCTCGCGGGCATGAGCCCGCAGCGTCGTCGCGCCTTGCCAGCGCACCGCATCGCGGCCCACACGGGCGCGTCCAACTGCCGCTACTAGGCTGACTCGTCGAAACTTTTTGACCGTAGCGACCGCAGGGAGCGCAGGGAGTTTTTCGACGCGACGCGAGGGCGGGGCTCTGGAGGGCAGTCGGACCGAAGGGCCGGCCGACACTTGCGCCCGCAACGGGCAGGGCAGGCTGGGCTTTGCCGCCACCGCACGGCCGGTCCCCGCTCACCCGCCCAAGCACTCACCTGAGCTCAACTCAACAACTGCTTGCGCGCCCGATGCAGCCGCACGAAGAGGTTCTCTTCACTGATCGTCAGCGCGGCGCACACGTCCTGGCTACTCAAGTCTTGCAGCACGCGCAGCTCCATCACGCGGCGCAGGCCTTCGGGCAGGGCCTGGATGCGCGTGAGCACGGTTTGCAGTTGCTGGCGGTGTTCGGCCAGGTCTTGCGGGCCGGCTTGCGGGCACACCAGCGCCAGCGGCGTGTGCGCGTCGTCGCTGTCGTCGCCGTCCTGCATCGCGTCCAAACTGTGATGCGCGCGGCGCTCGCGCACCAGGTCGACGATCTTGTGTTTGAGGATGGCCACCAGCCAGCTGCGCAGCGCCGAGCGGCCGGCGAAGCTGGCGCGGCCGGTCATCACGGCTTCGAAGACGTCGTGCACCAGGTCTTCGGCCAAGGCCGGGTCGAGCACGCGGCGCTGCGCGTAGCGCACAAGGTAGCTGCGGTGCACGGTGAGTGCGGCCCAGCCGATGACGATGGGAGCCGGGGCGGTGTGGGTAGCTGTGCTGGTACTGAGGTGCGTGTTCATGCTGCGTGGGCCTGTGCGGATGCGGTGAGGGCACTGTCGCGGCCAGGGCTCGCAGCAAGCTCACCGAAGATCACAGCCAGCTAACATTCGACGCACACCCAGCGCGCAAGCGACGCCAACCCAGCGTAAGAAGCGCCCACCCCACGCGACATCACCGGCATGACCCAGCGCATCCTTGTGGCCGAAGATCAGGCCGACATCCGCGACCTGATCGTGCTTAACCTGCGCGGTGCCGGCTACGAAGTGCAGGCCGTGGCCGACGGCCAGGCCGCACTGGCGCAGCAGCTCGACGAACCGAGCGACGTGCTGGTGCTGGACTTGATGATGCCCAGGCTCGACGGCCTGGAGGTCTGCAAAGCGCTGCGCGCCAAAGGCCGCCACCAGCCCATCTTGATGCTCACGGCCAAGTCGACCGAGCTCGACCGCGTGCTCGGCCTGGAGCTCGGCGCCGACGACTACCTGACCAAGCCCTTTTCGATGGCCGAGCTGCTGGCGCGTGTGAAAGCGCTGCTGCGTCGCGCCGAGATGCTGCGCGCGGCACCCACCGCCGCGGCGGGTGACGGGGTGCGCAACGGCGACATCCACATCCTGCCGGCCCGGCGCGAGGTGCGCGTGCGTGGCCAGGCGCTGGAATTCACGGCACTCGAATTCGACTTGCTCCTGTACTTTGCCAAGCACCCGGGCCGCGTGTTCTCGCGCGCGCAGCTGCTTGACGCCGTGTGGGGCTACAGCCACGACGGCTACGAGCACACGGTGACGACGCACATCAACCGCCTGCGCGCCAAGATCGAGGCCGACCCGA
>JANOJR010000077.1:0-1731 GCA_031418855.1 Rubrivivax sp. | reverse complement strand
GTCGTCATCTACTTCGTGACCATGGTGGCCATCGTCGGCGCTTTTGACGCCGTGCTGATGCTGCCCTTTCTCGGCTGGCTGGCGGCCTATGTGCTGACCTTGTGCTACTTCGTGCCCCGCCTGGGCCGCGTGGCGCAGACGCAGGCCGATGCGCGCTCGCTGATGGTCGGGCGCGTGACCGACGCGTACACCAACATCGCCACCGTCAAGCTCTTCTCGCACGCGCGGCGCGAGGCCTACTTTGCGCGCAGCGCGATGCAGGAATTCATGCTCACGGTGCACGGGCAGATGCGTCTGGTCACCGCCTTCGAAGCCGTCAACCAGCTGCTGGGCGTGAGCCTCATCGCCGGTACCACGCTGGTGGCGCTGTGGTCATGGAGCCATGGCCAGATTGGCGTGGGCGCGGTGGCGGCGGCCACGGCCATGGCCTTTCGGCTCAACGGTATTTCGCACTGGGTGATGTGGGAGATGGCGTCGCTGTTCGAGCACATCGGCACCGTGCAAGACGGCATCAAGACCCTGTCGCGCCCACGCAGCGTGCTCGACCCGGCGGCGGCGGTGGAGCTCAAGGTGGCGCGTGGCGAGGTGCGTTTTGAGGACGTGAGCTTTGCGTATGGTGCAGGCGAAGGCGGCGCATCAAGGCGCGTCATCGACGGCCTTAGCTTGACCATTCGCCCGGGAGAAAAGATCGGCCTGGTCGGCCGCTCGGGCGCGGGCAAGAGCACGGTGGTGAACCTGCTCTTGCGCCTCTTTGACCTGCAAGGCGGGCGCATCACGATCGACGGCCAGGACATCGTCGGCGTCACGCAAGAGAGCCTGCGCCGCCAGGTCGGCATGGTCACGCAGGACACTTCGCTCTTGCACCGCTCGGTGCGCGACAACATCCTCTACGGCCGCCCCGACGCCGGTGACGACGACATGCAGCGCGCCGCCGCACGCGCCGAAGCCAGCGACTTCATCCGCACCCTGGCCGACGCCAAAGGCCGCACGGGGTTTGATGCGCATGTGTGAGCGCGGCGTCAAACTTTCGGGCGGCCAGCGCCAGCGCATCGCCATTGCGCGCGTGATGTTGAAGGACGCGCCCATCCTGCTGCTGGACGAAGCCACCAGCGCGCTCGACAGTGAAGTCGAAGCCGCGATCCAGCAAAGCCTGTACCGGCTGATGGAGGGCAAGACCGTGGTCGCCATCGCGCACCGTTTGTCGACCATCGCGGCGATGGACCGCCTGATCGTGATGGACCAAGGCCGCGTGGTCGAGCAAGGTGACCATCACACGCTCTTGGCCGCAGGCGGCATTTACGCGCGGCTGTGGGAACACCAGAGCGGGGGTTTCCTTGGCGACGAGGTCGACGATGGCGACGATGTCGTCAAGGCCGAGCCTGCCAACGCGGCAACCGTCGCCGCCATGGCGAAGGCCGCAGACTGAACACCCGCCGCGCCTCAGCGCGCGGCGGTGGTCTCCAGCGGCATCGGTAGCGTGTCGGCGAACTGGGTTGATAGCGACGACATGCTGGACGGCTGGGTCGCCGGCCAGCTGGTGCTGTGCCAGCTGGTGCTAGGCCAGCTCGTGTCGTCGCCGCTGCGCTCGATGAAGTGATCAGCCACTGGCGCTTCTGGGGCCGCTGCGACAAGGGCTGCGATGGCCGTGGTCGCCGCCGTGGCCGTGGACCAATGCGCACGGGGCTGCGTGGGCTCCTCACTGCGCTGCGCGTCGGGTTCGGTCGATGTGAT
>JANOJR010000076.1:0-1612 GCA_031418855.1 Rubrivivax sp. | reverse complement strand
CATGTGTCTTCGCCGTCGCCCGCGACATCCACGACCCCTGCGGCCCTGGCCGCGCCAGGACGCTAAGCATGCAGATCAACCAGCCTGATATCCACGCCGAAGTCAGCGCCGTCTTCGCGCGCTACGAAGACGCGCTGGTGCACAACCACGTCGAGGCGCTCGACGAGCTGTTCTGGGCCGACGCCTTCACGGTGCGCTTTGGTGTCGGCGAGAACCTCTACGGCATCGAGGCCATCCGCGCCTTTCGCCAGTCGCGTCCGCCTGTCGGGCTGGCGCGCAGGCTGCAGAACACCGTCATCACCACCTTTGGCAGCGACTTCGCCACCGCCATGACCGAGTTCCGCCGCGAGGGCGGCAACAAGCTCGGCAGACAGAGCCAGACCTGGTGCCGCGTCGACGGCCGCTGGGTCGTGGTGGCGGCGCATGTGTCGCTGATCGATGGCTGAGCGCGTCGGCTGACATGCTGCGCACCATCACCACCCGGCTGCTCTCGGCCCTGCCCAACCTGGCTGGCGTGGTGGTCATCACCTTTTTGCTGACCCGCGCCATCCCCGGCGACCCGGCGGCTTACTTTGCAGGTGCTGCGGCCACGCAAGAAGCGGTGGAGCAGGTGCGCAAGCAGCTCGGCCTGGACCGCTCGCTGGTCGAGCAGTTTTTTCGCTACGTCGGCGACCTTGCGCACGGCGACCTGGGCCTGTCGCTCACTACCGGCCAGCCGGTGCTCAAGGAGCTGATGCTGCGCTTACCTGCATCGTTAGAGCTCGTGCTGCTGTCGCTGACGCTGGCTTGCGCGGTGGCGGTGCCACTGGGCGTGATGGCGGCCACGCGGCCGGGCTCGTGGATCGACCAGCTGGCGCGTCTCATCACCACCGCCGGTGTCTCGCTGCCAACCTTCTTCACCGGCCTCTTGCTGGCCTACGTTTTCTACTTCGTGCTCGGCTGGGCGCCGTCGCCATTGGGGCGCTTGAACCCGATGTTTTCACCGCCGCCCACCGTCACGGGCCTGTACCTGATTGACGCGCTCATCGGTGGCGAGCGCGGCCTGTGGTGGGCCTGCGCCAGCCAATTGGTGCTGCCGGTGCTGACCATGGCCATCTTCGTGCTCGCACCCATCGCGCGCATGACCCGCGCGTCGATGATCGCCGTGCTCTCGGCCGACTTCGTGCGCACGGCGCGCGCCAGCGGGCTGTCGCGCAGCACCGTGCTCGTGCGCTATGCGCTGCGCAACGCGCTGCTGCCGGTGGTCACCACGCTGGGCATGGTCTTCGGTTTCATGATCGGCTCGTCGGTGGTGGTCGAAAAAGTCTTCGGCTGGCCGGGCGTGGGCAGCTACGCGATCGACGCGCTCACGGCCAGCGACTACGCGCCCGTGCAAGGCTTCGTGCTGAGCATGGGCGTGCTCTTCGTGCTCTTGAATTTGCTGGTCGACGTGCTCTATGTGTTGATCGATCCGCGGGTGGTGGTCGAATGAGCACGATGGGCGCTGGCCGGCGAATCACCCCCACCCTAGCCCTCCCCCTGGCAGGGGGAGGGGACTGCATCTACCGCCTGCCCCTGACAGGGGAAGGGCAGCGTTCTTGCTCCCGCCCCCTGGCAGGGGGAGGGCTGGGGT
>JANOJR010000075.1:0-47281 GCA_031418855.1 Rubrivivax sp. | reverse complement strand
ATACGCAACAATCAGAGCAAGAGCAGTCCTACCAAACACTGCCGCCAAGTGCTGAGCTGGAAACAATCAATCACCCTAATGCGCGCAGGGGGCAAGGGCTGTGGGTGTCTTGCCAGGGGTGGAAGTGTGGCGGCATCCGGCTACGGTAGACCGGAGGTGGCTCACAGCGTGAGCCGGTAAGGTGAGTACAGCGTAGAGATGCACCGCCAGGAACTGCGCAGCATGTTCACCGCGTCGGCCTGCCAGACCCTGCCGCCGAGCCCGGCCGCTGCGCCGTGTTTCTCGTTTCTGGGGCAGGCGACAAGGCCGAAACCCTGTACCTGTGGCTACATAGTGGCTACATGGAGCAAGAATCGGGAAGAAAGAACGACCGTCAGATGGGCCGTTTTTCATAGGTGGAGGCGCGACCCGGAGTCGAACCGGGCTAGACGGATTTGCAATCCGTTGCATAACCGCTTTGCTATCGCGCCGCTGTCGCTGTGGCTGAAGGAAGAAAGGGAAGCCTGAGCTTCCCTTTTTTTCCAGATTCCTGTTGCCAAACTCTGGAGCGGGAGAAGAGTCTCGAACTCTCGACCTCAACCTTGGCAAGGTTGCGCTCTACCAACTGAGCTACTCCCGCGTTCAGCCTCGCATTATAGCCATGAAAACAGGGCCTTCCAGCCCTTCAGTACACCGCGCTGTTCAGCCTTCAATGCGGCAAGGTGTCGACGGCCGCACTCGGCTTCGCAACCTCTGCAGCAGGTGCTGTCTTGGCGGCAACCAGTTCATCGTCGGGCAAGGCCGTGGGCATCTTCTCAAGCGCAACTTCCAGCACCTGGTCGATCCAGCGCACGGGCACGATCTCAAGGTGATTCTTGGCGTTCTCGGGGATGTCCTGCAAGTCCTTGACGTTCTCTTCCGGAATCATCACGGTCTTGATGCCACCGCGGTGCGCGGCCAGCAGTTTTTCCTTCAAGCCGCCAATGCCGGTGACTTCACCCCGCAGCGTAATCTCGCCCGTCATCGCCACATCGGCCTTGACGGGGATGCCGGTCAGCGCCGAGACGAAAGCCAGCGTCATCGCGGCGCCCGCGCTGGGCCCGTCTTTGGGGGTGGCGCCGTCGGGCACGTGGATGTGGATGTCGCGCTTCTCGAACATATCGTCGCTGATGCCCAGGCGGCGTGCACGCGAACGCACCACCGAACGTGCCGCTTCCACCGACTCTTTCATCACGTCACCGAGCGAGCCCGTGCGGATGATGTTGCCCTTGCCGGGCATCACCGCGGCTTCGATGGTGAGCAGGTCACCACCGACCTCGGTCCAAGCCAAGCCAACGACCTGGCCGACCTGGTTTTTCTTCTCGGCGCGGCCGAAGTCGAACTTTCGCACGCCCAGGAAGTCGTTAAGGTTTTCCTCGTTGACGACCACGGTGCCCACGTATTGCTTGAGCTGCACGCCCTTGACGACCTTGCGGCAGATCTTCGAGATCTCGCGCTCCAGCGAGCGCACACCGGCTTCGCGCGTGTAGTAGCGAATGATGCCGCGCAGGCCCTCTTCGGTGAGCGACATCTCAACGTCTTTGACGCCGTTGTTCTTCTGCTGCTTGGGCACCAGGTAACGCTGCGCGATGTTGAGCTTTTCGTCTTCGGTGTAACCCGCCAAGCGGATGACTTCCATGCGGTCCAACAGGGCCGGCGGGATGTTCATCGAATTGCTTGTCGCCACGAACATCACGTCGGACAGGTCGAAGTCGACCTCGACATAGTGGTCGCTAAAGGTGTGGTTCTGTTCGGGGTCAAGCACTTCTAACAAAGCACTTGAGGGGTCCCCGCGGAAGTCCATGCCGAGCTTGTCGATCTCGTCGAGCAGGAACAGCGGGTTGCGGGTGCCGACCTTCGAGAGGCTTTGCAGCACCTTGCCCGGCATCGAGCCGATGTAGGTGCGCCGGTGGCCACGGATCTCGGCTTCGTCACGCATACCGCCCAGCGCCATGCGCACGAATTTGCGGCCCGTGGCGCGCGCCACACTTTGGCCGAGCGAGGTCTTGCCCACACCCGGGGGGCCAACCAGGCACAGGATAGGTGCCTTGACCTTGTCGACGCGCTGCTGCACGGCAAGGTATTCAAGGATGCGGTCTTTGACTTTTTCGAGCCCGAAGTGGTCTTCGTTCAACACCGTTTCGGCGTTGGTCAGGTCGTGTTTGATCTTGGTCTTCTTCGCCCACGGCAGGTTGACCAAGATGTCGATGTAGTTGCGCACCACCGTCGCTTCGGCCGACATCGGTGACATCAGCTTCAACTTCTTCAGCTCGCCTTCGGCCTTCTTGCGCGCCTCTTTGCTCATCTTGGCGCCGACGATCTTCTTCTCGAGTTCTTCGAGGTCGGCACCTTCTTCGCCGTCGCCAAGCTCCTTCTGAATCGCCTTCACCTGCTCGTTCAGGTAGTACTCGCGCTGGCTCTTTTCCATCTGGCGCTTGACGCGGCCGCGGATGCGCTTTTCCACTTGCAGGATGTCGACTTCATGCTCAAGGAGTTCGAGCAACTTCTCCAGCCGCTTGGACACCGCGTGCAGGTCCAGCACCGACTGCTTGGCTTCAAGCTTGAGCGGCAAGTGCGCCGCGATGGTGTCGGCCAGGCGGCCCGGGTCATCGATGCCCGAAATGGACGTCAGGATCTCCGGCGGGATCTTCTTGTTGAGCTTGACGTACTGGTCAAACTGCTGCGTCACGGCGCGGCGCAAGGCTTCGACCTCGGGCGATGTCTCCGTGGCAGGCGGCACGGGCGAGACTTCACCGACGAAGTGCTCGCCGCTGTCGGAGATGCTGCGTGTGGTGGCGCGCTGCATGCCTTCGACCAGCACCTTCACGGTGCCATCAGGCAGCTTGAGCATTTGCAGGATGCTGGAGATGCAGCCGACTTCAAACATGTCGTCGGCTTTGGGCTCGTCCTTTCCAGCGGCCTTCTGTGCCACCAACATGATCTGGCGCCCGGCTTCCATGGCCGCTTCCAAAGCCTTGATGGACTTGGGGCGGCCTACGAAGAGGGGGATCACCATGTGCGGGAACACGACCACATCGCGCAGGGGCAGCAGCGGCAGGGTGATGGGATCAGGGGGCAATACGGGATGTCCGGACATTGGATTCCTCACTTTCTCTAGGCCCAGGTAGGGCCCGAGAGCACGAATACAAGAGTGCTGCGGCGAGCAGCTTGCAGACTAGGCGCTGGCCTTTTGCTCGCGGTACACGAGCAGGGGCTTGGCGCCGTCTTCGATGATGTGCTCGTCGACCACGACCTTGGCCACACCATCAAAGGTGGGCAGGTCGAACATGGTGTCGATGAGCGAGTGCTCCAGGATCGAGCGCAGGCCACGCGCACCGGTCTTGCGCGCCAAGGCTTTGCGGGCGATGGCTTGCAACGCCGACGGCCGGATTTCGAGTTCGACACCGTCCATGGCGAAGAGCTTTTGGTACTGCTTGACGAGTGCGTTGCGCGGCTCGGTGAGGATCTGCACCATGGCGTCGATGGTCAGCTCGCCGAGCGTGGCCACCACGGGCAAGCGGCCCACCAGTTCGGGGATCAGACCAAACTTGATCAGGTCTTCCGGCTCGACCTCGCGGAAGAGGTCGGACACGCGCTTTTCGGTCTTGCTGTGCACGGTGGCGGCAAAGCCAATGCCTGAGCGCTCGGTGCGGTTCTGGATGACCTTTTCCAGGCCGTCAAAAGCACCGCCGCAGATGAACAGAATGTTGGTCGTGTCGATCTGCAAGAAGTCTTGATTGGGGTGCTTGCGCCCGCCTTGCGGGGGCACGCTGGCCATCGTGCCTTCAACGAGTTTGAGCAAAGCTTGCTGCACTCCTTCACCCGAGACATCACGCGTGATCGACGGGTTGTCGGCCTTGCGCGAGATCTTGTCGATCTCATCGATGTAGACGATGCCGCGTTGCGCGCGCTCGACGTCGTAGTTGCAGTTTTGCAGCAGCTTCTGAATGATGTTCTCGACATCTTCGCCCACGTAGCCGGCTTCCGTCAGCGTGGTGGCGTCGGCAATCACGAAGGGCACGTTGAGCAAGCGCGCGAGCGTCTGCGCCAGAAGCGTCTTGCCCGAACCTGTAGGACCGATGAGCAGGATGTTGCTCTTGGTCAACTCGACCTCGTCTTTGCTGTCCTTACCCACAGCGCCCATGTGCTTCAGGCGTTTGTAGTGGTTGTAGACCGCCACCGACAGCGTGCGTTTAGCCGGCTCCTGGCCAATCACGTACTGATCAAGGCTGGACTTGATCTCTGACGGCATCGGCAACTCGGAGCGCGCTGACTTGGCGCCTCCCACTTCGGCCGGCGCTTCGTCGCGAATGATGTCGTTGCAAAGCTCGATGCACTCATCGCAGATGAAGACCGAAGGCCCGGCGATGAGCTTCTTCACCTCATGCTGGCTCTTGCCGCAGAAGGAGCAGTACAGGACTTTTTCGCCAGAGGCGCCCTTCTTGTCGGCCATGAGTGTTCTTACGCGCGAAGTGCTTTAAGGGATGCGATGCATCATAGATCAAAGGCCCTGCGCCACTGCGGCGCGAATAGGCAGCGAAAGCCGGCTCTTCAGCTGAGCTGAGGAGTGCTTGCTAGCGGCGTCAACCGCGCTTGTCGAGCACCTGGTCGATAAGCCCGTACTCTTGCGCTTCGCCGGGCGACATCCAGTAGTCGCGCTCCATGTCGGCAGCAATACGCTCGACGGGCTGGCCGGTGCGGTCGGCGTAGATGCGGTTGAGCTGTTCACGCGTCTTGATGATCTCGCGCGCTTGAATTTCGATATCGCTGGCCTGGCCCTGCGCACCGCCCGAGGGCTGGTGAATCATGATGCGCGAATTGGGCAGCGCACCGCGCTTGCCTTTGGCCCCAGCCATCAACAAGAACGAGCCCATGCTGGCGGCCATGCCCATGCACAGCGTGGAGACATCGGGCTTGATGAACTGCATGGTGTCGAAGATCGACAGCCCTGCACTCACGCTGCCACCGGGCGAGTTGATGTACAGAAAGATGTCCTTGTCGGGGTTCTCGCTCTCCAGGAACAACATCTGCGCCACCACCAGGTTGGCCGTGCCGTCGTTGACGGGGCCGACCAGGAAGATGATGCGTTCACGCAGCAGACGGCTGTAGATGTCGTACGCGCGCTCACCGCGGCCGGACTGCTCAATGACGATGGGCACCATGCCCAGACCGACGGTTTCAATCACGCTCATGCTGGCTCTTTCTTGCTAACGTTAACTTGGAGTTGACTCAGGCCGCAGCCATCAGCTCGTCGAACGGTAGCAGCTTGTCGCTGACCTTGGCCTGCTGAAGGATGAAGGCGGTGACGTTGTTCTCAATCACCATGGCCTCCACCTCGGCCATGCGCTGGCGGTCACTCAGGTACCAGCGCATCACTTCGCCGGGCTTCTCGTAGCTCTGGCTCAGCTCTTCAATGTGCGCTTGCAGCTGGTCGGGCTTGGCTTGCAGGCTGTTGATGCGCACGAGCTCGGCCACCACCAGGCCCAGGCGCACACGGCGCTCGGCCTGCGGCTTGAAGAGCTCTTCGGGAATGGGCGCCGTGTCGAACTCTTTCACGCCGCGCTGTTTGAGATCATCACGCGCGGCCTGCACCAGGCGCTCGAGCTCGTTCTTCACCAGCGCGTTGGGCAACTCCAGCTGCGCGGCCTGGCTCAGCGCGTCCATCACTGAGCCTTTGTTGCGTGACTGCACGCGAAATTTGACCTCGCGCTCAAGGTTTTTCTTCACGTCAGCGCGCAGCGCGTCGACGCTAGGCTTCGCAATGCCCAGACCCTTGGCAAATGCCTCGTCGACCACGGGCAGATGCTGGGCCTCGATCTTCTTCATGGTGACCAGGAAGTCGGCTTCTTTGCCAGCCACATCCTTACCTTGGTACTCCGCTGGGAACGTCAGTGGGAAGGTCTTGGACTCGCCCACCTTCATGCCACGCACGGCCTGGTCAAACTGCTCAAGCATCTGGCCTTCACCGATGATGAACTGGAAAGCGTCGGACTTGCCGCCCGCAAAGGGCTCGCCGTCGATCTTGCCTTCGAAGTCGATCGTCACGCGGTCGTCAACCTGGGCGCCTTCAACAGCTGGGCGCTGTGCAAAGGTGCGGCGCTGCTTGCGCAGGATGTCGACCGTGCGGTCGATCGCGGCTTCGGTCACTTCGGTGCTGATGCGTTCGATCTCCACGCCCGAGAGCTCGCCAATCGTCACCTCGGGATAAATCTCGAAGGTGGCGTCGAACTGCATCTCGCCTTCAGGCGCGGCTTCCTTTTGCTCGATGCGCGGGGCACCGGCGACACGCAGCTTAGCCTCTTGCGCAGCCTCGGCAAAGGCGCGGCCGATGCGGTCGTTCACCACCTCGTATTGCACCGAGTAGCCATAGCGCTGCGCGACGTAGGACATCGGCACCTTGCCGGGGCGAAAGCCATCGGCCTTGACGGTGCGCGAGAGCTTGCGCAAGCGCGTATCGACTTCTTTGCCGATGTCCTGAGCGGCCACGCTCAAGGTGATGCGACGTTCGAGTTTTTCGAGGGTTTCGACAGTGACAGCCATGTGCATTCTCTGAAGGCTTGGGGTGTTGGTGCGCGGGGCCGGACTCGAACCGGCACGCCCGTGAAGGCGTCAGGACCTAAACCTGGTGCGTCTACCAATTTCGCCACCCGCGCGGGTATAGGGCCCCAACTCGCTGCGCGTGAACACACGCACAGTGGCGCCGGGGAAGGTTGACGTTTCGGCGAACCGCGTATTCTAGGGGGCAGCTGCGAGTGGCTCGGCCTTGACGCGGAACCAGGCGGCGTACATCGCCGGCAACGCCAGCAAGGTGAGCGCCGTGGCCACCACCAGCCCGCCCATGATGGCCACCGCCATCGGCCCCCAGAACACGCTGCGCGTGAGCGGGATCATCGCCAGCACCGCCGCCGCCGCCGTCAACACGATGGGCCTGAAGCGGCGCACCGCCGACTCGACGATGGCCTGCACGGCCGGCACACCACGCGCGCGGTCTTGCTCGATCTGATCGATCAGGATCACCGAGTTGCGCATGATCATGCCGGCCAGCGCGATGAATCCGAGCAAGGCCACGAAGCCGAAGGGCCGGTTGAACAAGAGCAAGGCGGCGGCCACACCGGCAATGCCCATAGGCGCCGTCAGCAGCACGAGCAGTGCACGCTGAAAGCTGTGCAGTTGCAGCATCAGCAGCGTGAGCATGATGAAGGCCATCACCGGCAAGCCCGCAGCGATCGAGCCCTGGCCTTTGCTGCTTTCTTCGACAGCGCCCGCGACTTCGATGCTGTAGCCCGCTGGCATCGTGGCCGCGAGCTTTTGCAGCGCCGGCCAGACTTGCGCCGTGACGGTCGGGCCCTGCAAACCTTCAATGACATCGCCCTGCACCGTGACGGCAAAGTTGCGGCCGTTGCGCCACAGCACGCCGGGCTCCCATCCGAACGTGACCTTGGCGATCTGCGGCAGCGGCACGCTGCGCCCACTGCTGGTGGGCATGTAGGCGTTGCCCAGGTCGGTCATGACGCGGCGCTCGTCGGCGGGTTGGCGCAGCACGATGTCGACGAGCTTGTCGCCCTCGCGGTACTGCCCGATGGTGCTGCCGCTGAGGATCACGCGCGAGGCTTGTGCGATGGCTTGGCTGGTGATGCCGAGCGCACGCGCCTTGTCCTGGTCGACCTCAAGCCGCAGCACCTTGATCGACTCGTTCCAGTTGTCGTTGACGCCGCGCATGTTGGGGTTGCTGCGCAGGATCTCCTTGGCCTGGTCGGCCCAGGCGCGCACCTTGTCGGCCTCGACGCCCGCCACGCGGAACTGCACTGGGTAGGGCACGGGTGGCCCATTGGGCAGCAACTTGACGCGGCCGCGCACCTCTGGGAATTCGGTGGCCAGGATCGCGGGCAGGCGCACGCGCAGCGCTTCGCGCTCTTTCAAGTCGCGCGGCAAGACGATGCTCTGGCTGACGTTTTGCTGCGGGAAGATCTGGTCCAGCGGCAGGTAAAAGCGCGGCACGCCACTGCCGATCCAACTGGTGACGGTGGCCACGCCACTTTCGCGTGACATGCGGGCTTCAAAGCGCTTGGACACCTCTTCGCTTTGCTGCAGCGTGGCGCCTTCTGGCAGCCACAGGTCGACCAGGATCTCGGGCCGGCTTGAGTCCGGAAAAAACTGCTGCTGCACGCGGCCCATGCCCACGATACCCAGCGCAAAGCTCAGCAACGCGACGCCGATCGTCAACCAGCGGTGGCGCACACACCAGCCGACCATGGCGCGAAAACGCACGTAGAACGGTGTGTCGAAGAGTTCATGCACTTCGCCGGGCACGAGCTTGCTGCGTGACTTCAACAGCCATGCCCCGAGATAGGGCACGAAGTAGACCGACACCAGCCAGGAGATGACCAGCGCCGCTGAGGTCACGGCGAAGATCGAAAACGTGTACTCCCCGGTGACCGACTTGGCCAGCCCGATGGGCAGGAAACCTGCGGCGGTGATCAACGTGCCGGTAAGCATGGGCATGGCCGTCACTTCGTAGGCGAAGGTGGCCGCACGCATCTTGTCGTAGCCCTCTTCGAGCTTGCGCACCATCATCTCCACGGCAATGATGGCGTCGTCGACCAAGAGACCCAGCGCAATGATCAGCGAGCCCAGCGAGATCTTGTGCAGCCCGACACCCCAGTAGTACATGCTGACAAAGGTGATGGCCAGCACCAGCGGGATCGTGATGCCCACCACCAGGCCTGGCCAGATGTCGATGCGCAAGGGCCGAAAGTGCAGACCCAGGCTGATGAAGCTAACAGCCAACACGACGGCCACCGCCTCCAGCAGCACCGCCACGAATTCGTTGACTGAGCGCGTCACCGCGCGCGGCTGGTCTTGCACCTGCTCCAGGGTGATGCCCAGCGGCATCTCCAACTGCACCTGCGCGGTAGCCGCCGCAAGTGCCTGGCCCAACTCGATGATGTCGCCGCCCTTGGTCATCGAAACACCCAGCGCGACGACGTCCTTGCCCTGGTGGCGCACCTTGGTGCTGGGCGGGTCGACGTAGCCGCGCTGCACGCTGGCGATGTCGCCCAGGCGGATCGTGCTGGCCACGTTGGTGGCGGGGTTGACGGCGCGGATGGGCAAGCGCTGCAGCTCGTCCACCGAATTGAATTGCCCGGCCACACGCACCGCCAGGTTTTCGCTGCCAGCGTTAAGTTGTCCGGCGCCTTCGACAGCGTTTTGTGCACCGATCTGCGCAATGACCTGGTTCATGTCCAGGCCGAGCTGCGCCAGGCGCTTTTGCGAGATCTCGATGAAGATACGCTCGGCCTGCGCGCCGAAGATTTCGACCTTGGCAACGTCGGGCACACGCAGCAGGCGCTGGCGAACACGCTCGGCCTGCACACGCAGCTCTTCGCGGCTGAAGCCGTCGGCCGAGAGCGCGAAGATGCTGCCGTAGACGTCGCCAAAGTCGTCGTTGAAGACCGGGCCGATGACACCTGCCGGCAGCGTGGCGCGCATGTCGCCGACCTTCTTGCGCGCCTGGTACCAGGCGTTGGCCACTTCTTTGGCCGGTGATGAGTCCTTGAGCTGAAGGATGGTCAGCGACTCGCCGGGCTTGGTGTAGCTGACGATCTTGTCGGCGTAGGGCGCCTCTTGCAGCGCGCGCTCGATCTTGTCGGTGACCTGCTCGGCCATCTGCAGCGCCGACGCACCCGGCCAGAAGGCCTGCACGACCATGGCGCGGAAGGTGAACGGCGGGTCTTCGTCCTGGCCGAGTTGGAAGTAGGCGGCAAAGCCCAGCAGCAGCAACATGACCATCAAATAACGGGTAAGCGCAGGGTGCTCCAGCGCCCAGCGCGAAATGTTGAAACGCCTAGGCGCGCTGCTGTCAGTGCTTTGGGGGCTCATGGTCGGCAGCGCGTTCAGGGTTTGACGGCGGTGGGCGCGGACGCTGCGGGCGGCGCAGCGTTGTAGAACTTCACCTTCTGCCCTGGCGTCAACACATGCACGCCGGCGGTCACCACCTCTTGGCCCGCGCTCAGACCCGACGCGATGACGACCTCATTGCCTTCAGCGCCGGCCACCACCACCGGCACTTGGCGCACCGTCATTGAGGCGCGGTCAACCAGCCACACCGCCGATTGCTCGCGCTGGCGCGTGATGGCGCTCAAGGGCAGCTTGACCGCGCCCTCCTTGCGCGGCAGGTTGAGCACCACCGTGGCGGTCTGCCCCAATTGCAGCGCGGCCGGACCGAGATCGGCCTTGACTTGAAAGGTGCGCGTCACGGGGTCGGTGCTGGCCGCCACTTCACGCAGCGTTGCGGGCACCATCGTGTCGGTGCCCCAAAGTCGAACGGTCAACGCATCGCGCTGGCCGCGCAGGGCCTTGAGCGACTGCACGCTGTCTTCGGGCACGGCAAAGACGACGTCGCGCGCTCCGTCAAGCGCCAGGCGCAGCACGGGCGCCCCGGCGGCAAGCACGGCGCCGACTTCGGCGTCGACGCTGGTGACCACGCCCGAGGCGTTGGCGGTCAAGGTCGTGTAAGCCGCCAAGTTGCGCTGCACCACGGCTTGCGCTCGCGCCTGATCAAGTTGGGCCTGCGCCGCAGTGAGCGCCACGCTGCGCCGCTCAAGTTCCAGTCCGCTGATGAAACCTTGCTCACGCAGTTCCTTGTACCGGCGCAGCTCAGCCGCCACCAGTTCGACGTTAGCTTGCGCGGCAGTCATGGCCGCGCGTGCGCTGTCTTGCCCCTGGCGCATGTCCTCGGGGTCGAGCTGCGCCAACACCTGGCCGGCCTTGACGCTCATGCCCAGCTCCGCCGGGCGCTGCGTGAGCTTGCCCGCGACACGGAAGGACAGCCGCGTCTCGCTGCGCGCGCGCACTTCCGCTGCATATTCGTGGCTGCCGCCAGCACTGCCCAGCGTCACCGTCACGGTGCGCACGGCACGAATCGGTTCGGGTTCAGCCTCGCGTTTGCTGCATGCCACGAGCACGCAAGCCAGCGCCAGGGTCAACACGGAAGTACGCACGGATGGACTCAGAATCTTCATGGAAGGGTCTTTACTTCTTGCGTGATGCCGGCGTGGACTCACCACCCGCTGGAACGTTACTGACTGACTGGTCAGTAATATAGAGGCGCGTCATGGACGTGTCAAACGCGGGTGTTTGCCGGTCGTGGTGCCTGAATGCCGGCAGCGCCCGGCGAGAATCCGGCCGTGGCTGTCGAACATTACGAAAACTTTCCCGTCGCGTCGTGGCTGTGTCCGCCTTCGATGCGGCCCGCCGTGCGCGCAATCTACCAATTCGCGCGCACGGCCGACGACCTGGCCGACGAAGGCGATAGGCCGGCAGCGCAGCGCGACGCCGACCTGGCGCAGTACCGCAGCGATCTGGTTGCCGTGTTCGCGCACCGCGCACCGAGCGCACGCTGGTCGGCCATGTTCGCCGAGCTTGCCGTGCAGGTCGACGCCAACGCGCTGCCGTTTCAGCCGCTGGCCGACTTGCTCTGGGCGTTCACGCACGACGTGCACAACCCACGCTATGCCACGCGCGATGAATTGCTGGGCTATTGCGCGCACTCGGCCAATCCCATCGGGCGCTTGTTGCTGCATCTTTATGGCGTCAACGACGAGCTTTCGCTGCGCCAGAGCGACGCCGTTTGCAGCGCCCTGCAGTTGGCCAACTTCTGGCAAGACCTGAGCGTCGATTTGCCGCGTCAGCGTTGCTATTTGCCGCAGCTTGAGCTCGACCGCCACGGCCTGCGCCTGCATGAGCTGCGCGCTGCTGCGCCGGGCAGCGAGAGCCCCGCCGCCAACGCCCTGCCCGCCCTCGTGCGCGAGCTCTGCCAATGGACAGCCGCCTTGATGCATGAAGGCATGCCCCTGGCCACGCGCCTGCCAGGCCGCATCGGCTGGGAGCTTCGGCTGGTGGTGCAAGGCGGCCTGCGCATCCTCGAAAAAATCGAGCGACCGGGCTTCGATACCCTGGCGCAGCGGCCGGTGATTCAGCCCATCGAGCTGCCGCTGCTGGCGTGGCGTGCCCTGCGCATGCGCGCAAGCGCGACCAGCCACGCCATCGGCCGCACCGCATGACGCCGCAGCAGTACGTGCAGCAGCGCGCCGCCGCCAGCGGCTCGTCGTTCTACTACGCGTTCATGTTCCTGCCACCAGCACGGCGCGCGGCGATCACGGCCTTCTACGCGTTCTGTCGTGAGGTCGATGATGTTGTCGACGAGATGCACGACAGCTCGGTGGCCGCCAGCAAACTCGCCTGGTGGCGTGGCGAGGTGGCCGCCACCGTGGCCGGGCGCCCCACGCACCCGGCGACACAGGCACTGCAAGTCTGCATGGCCGACTACGCGATCCACAGCGAGCACCTCAACGCCGTCATCGATGGCTGCCAGGTCGACCTGCAGCAAACGCGCTTTCTCGACTACGCGTCACTCCAGCGTTATTGCCATCTCGTGGCCGGTGTGGTGGGTGAGGTGGCGAGCAACATCTTCGGCCGCAGCCAGCCGTCGACTCTGGCCTATGCGCATGGCCTGGGCCAGGCGATGCAACTGACCAACATCATTCGCGACGTGGGCGAAGACGCGCGCCGTGGCCGCATCTACCTGCCGATGAACGAGCTGAAGCAGTTCGACGTGAAGGCGCACGACATCCTGCGCCGCGAAGCGCCGTGGGGTTACAGCGAACGCTTCGAGGCCTTGATGCGCTTTCAGGCGCAGCGCGCCCATGCCCTCTACGACCAGGCGCTGGCGCAGCTGCATGAAGACGACCGGATGGCGCAAAAGCCTGGGCTGATGATGGCCAACATCTACCGCACGCTGCTGCGCGAGATTGAGGCGCAGGGCTTTCGCGTACTGCACCAGCTCACCTCGCTGACGCCGGTGCGCAAGCTCTGGATCGCCGCACGCACGCACCTGCGCGGGTCTTGATGCGCCAGCGACTGGCTGTTGTCGGCGCGGGCTGGGCGGGTTTGACGGCGGCCGTGCGAGGTGTGCAGGCTGGCTTTCAGGTCAGCGTGTTCGAGATGTCGCACCACCCTGGCGGGCGCGCTCGCAGCCTTGACAACAGGCCCGACGCGCTGGACAACGGCCAGCACATCCTCATCGGCGCCTACACCCGCACGCTGGCCTTGATGCGCGAGCTGGGCGCCGACCCGGCTGTCCTCTTGCACCGCATGCCGCTGGCGCTGCGCTTCCCCGACGGCGCGGGTCTGGCTTTGGCAGCGGGCACACCGGCGTGGAGTTTGCTGATGGGCATCGCACGCTTCGCAGGCACCAGCGTGCGGGAACGTTGGAGCCTGACGCGCCACGCATTGGGCTGGGCCGCACGTGGCTTTCGCTGCGACGAGACATTGACCGTCGACGCACTCTGCGCCGGCATGGCACCGCGCATGCGCGAGCTGCTGATCGACCCGCTGTGCGTGGCTGCGATGAACACGCACGCGCGCGGCGCCAGTGCAGGCGTCTTTCTGCGTGTTTTGCAAGACGCGCTGCTGGGCGGCGCCGGCAGCGCCGACTTGCTGCTGCCGCGCCGACCGCTGAGCGAGCTGCTGCCGCAGCCGGCACGGCAATGGCTGGCGCAGCACGGCGCCGCGTGGCTGTCCGGCACACGTGTCCAGCAGGTGCGGCGTGAGCGCGACGGCTGGCATGTCGACGGCCAAGCCTTCGATGCGGTGCTACTCGCGTGCTCGTCGACCGAAGCCGCGCGTCTGGCGCAGGACGTGGCGCCTGCGTGGGCGCAAGACGCTGCCGCGCTGCGTTTCGAACCCATCGTCACCGTCTACGTTCAGGCTGACGGTGCGCGGCTGCCGTCCGCCATCACGGCGCTGCATGAAGGCCCGCAGGCTCCGGCTCAATTCGTGTTCGACCACGGCCAGCTCGGCACCTGTGCGGGCCGATTCGCCTGCGTGGTCAGCGGCGCGCAGCGTTGGGTCGACGCTGGCATGGCGGCCACCGAACAGGCCGTGCTGGCGCAATTGCGCGACGCGTTTCCCGCAGGCACCTGGCCGCACGCGCCCAAGGTGCTGCGCAGCGTGGCCGAGAAGCGTGCCACGTTCCGCTGCACACCGGGTCTGCGCCGCCCACCCAGCCACGTCGCGCTGGGCTTGATGGCGGCGGGCGACTACGTCGACGGCCCCTACCCCGCCACGCTTGAAGGCGCCGTGCGTTCGGCGGAGCAAGCCATCGCAAACCTTCTCCAGACCCACGCGGATTGACGGTCACGGCGTACCTCATCCGTCACAGGCAAATTGTCGGTATGCAGGCCGCACTTCCGCGATGCAAAATGCCGCATCTCCAATGAGCCCACGATGACCACGCCCCCCGCGCCCGCAACACCCACCATCCAGGTTCTTGAGCGCATGTTCGGCGTGCTCGACATGCTGGCCGCGCAGCGCGACCCGGTGTCGTTGAAGCAGATTAGCGCGAGCACCGGCCTGCATCCGTCCACCGCGCACCGCATCCTCAACGACTTGACGATCGGCCGCTATGTCGACCGGCCTCATGCCGGCCAGTACCGTCTGGGCATGCGGCTGCTTGAGCTGGGCAACCTCGTGAAGGCCAGGCTCGACGTGCGCGAAGCCGCATTGGCACCGATGCGCGAGCTGCACAAGCTGACGCATCAACCGGTGAATCTATCGATGCGCCAGGGCGACGAGATCGTCTACATCGAGCGCACCTACAGCGAACGCTCAGGCATGCAGGTGGTGCGCGCGGTGGGTGGCCACGCGCCGCTGCACTTGACCTCGGTGGGCAAGCTCTTCCTCGCCCACGACGACGCGCAACGCGTGCGCGCTTACGCCACGCGCACGGGCCTTGCCGGCCACACGCGCAACAGCATCACCGACCTGGCACAGCTGGAACGTGAGCTGGCGCTGGTGCGCAGCCGGGGCCATGCACGCGACGACGAAGAGCTCGAGCTCGGTGTGCGCTGCATGGCGGCGGGCATCTTTGACGACCAGGGCAGCCTGGTTGCGGGCTTGTCGGTGTCGGCACCTGCCGACCGCCTGGAAGAAGCCTGGCTCGAGCGCGTGATCACCACGGCCGGGCAGATTTCGGCCTCGCTGGGCTACCGCTCGCGTTGAGCCGGTGCTACTGCGCGCAGCCCAGGTTCAGATTTTCGGCAGCACGGCGGCCGGCACAAGCTGAGTCTCGACCAGCCAATTGCGAATGCGCTCGGCGTCACCGATGCGCGAATACTTGCCCGCCGAGTCGAGCAACACCATGATCAGCTTGCGCCCCGCCATGCTGGCCTGCATCACGACGCAGCGGCCGGCTTCGCTGATGTAGCCAGTCTTCTGCAGGCCGATGTCCCAGCTGGCGTTGCGCACCAAGCCGTTGGTGTTGCGAAACTGGACCTGCTTTGCGCCCACAGCGACCGACGTATCCAGGCTGGTCGATAACTCGCGAATCTGTGGGTAGTCCATCGCCGCTTTCACCAGCACGCTGAGGTCGCGCGCACTTGAGCGGTTCTGGCTCGACAGCCCGGTCGGCTCGACGTAGCGTGTATCGGCCATGCCAAGCTCAGCGGCCTTGCGGTTCATGGCGGCCACAAACGCGGACATGCCGCCCGGGTAATAACGTCCGAGTGCGTGGGCGGCGCGGTTCTCCGAGGCCATCAGCGCCAGGTGCATCATTTCGCTGCGGGGCAGCTGTGTGCCCAACGCCAGCCGTGAGCGGCTGGACTTGCCGGTATCTGCCGGGTCGATGGCGCTGACCTCAAGCAACTCGTCCATCGGCAGCTTGGCATCGGCAACGACCACGGCCGTCATCAGCTTCGTGATCGACGCGATGGGCAGCACCGCCTGCGGGTTTTTGCTCAGCAACACTTCGTTGGTGTCTTGATCGATGACGAAGGCCACAGCCGACTTCAGGTCCAGCGGGTCGGCAATGAGGTGCAGCCCGGTGAGCTGGCCCATCGATGGCCTCGCTGGCGCGGCACGGGCTTTGAGCTTGCGCTTGGCGACAATGTTGCTGGCTTTGTGCTTCGTCGCCGTTTGACTCTTGTGGGCTTTGGCTGAGGGCTTGGCCGCAGCCGCGGCCCAGGCTGCACCGCTGCTGGCAAGCAGCACCAGCGAGGCTACGCATACCGTTATCGCCAAGCTTGTCGTCTCGAAGAACTTGAACATCGTGCGCACGTGGTCCCCGCTAGCAGCCGGGCGCGAGGATAACCGAAGTCATCAATGAATTCAGAGACTTGCGTGCTTCATTTGAAGTTACACGTGCAGACTTGGTGAAGACCCTAAGTCAACCCTGCGCAGCCACCCGCTCAAGCTTGCTGTGCAGCTTGTTGAGCGCCGCGAGATAGGCCTTGGCCGAGGCCACCACGATGTCGGGGTCGGCACCCACACCATTCACCACGCGCCCGCCGAGCTGCAAACGCACCGTCACCTCGCCTTGCGACTCCGTGCTGCCCGAAGTGATGGCGTTGACGGAATAGAGCATCAACTCGGCGCCGCTTTTGACACGCGATTCGATGGCCTTGAGGCTGGCGTCCACGGGGCCGTTGCCGTCGCTTTGCGTGTGCACTTCTTCCTCGCCGATGGCGAAGGCCACGCTGGCTTGCGGGCGCTCTCCGGTTTCCGAGTGCTGCGACAAGGCCAGCAGCCGGTAGTGCTCATGCTCGCTGGTCACGCTTTCATCGGAGATCAGCGCAATGATGTCTTCGTCAAAGATGTCGCTCTTGCGGTCGGCCAGGTCTTTGAAGCGCGCGAAGGCAGCGTTGACCTCGCCTTCGGACTCAGTGGCAATGCCGAGTTCCAGCAAGCGCTGCTTGAACGCATTGCGGCCAGACAGTTTTCCCAACACGATCTTGTTGGCGGCCCAGCCCACGTCTTCGGCACGCATGATTTCGTAGGTGTCGCGCGCCTTGAGCACGCCGTCCTGGTGGATGCCCGAGGCGTGGGCGAAGGCATTGGCACCCACCACCGCCTTGTTGGGCTGCACCACAAAGCCGGTGGTCTGGCTCACCAAGCGCGAGGCCGGCACGATGTGCGTGGTGTCGATGCCGACTTCCAGGTCGAAGTAGTCGCGCCGCGTGCGCAGCGCCATCACCACCTCTTCGAGCGAGCAGTTGCCGGCGCGTTCGCCCAGGCCATTGATGGTGCATTCGATCTGACGCGCGCCGCCGAGCTTCACACCGGCTAACGAGTTAGCGACGGCCATGCCCAGATCGTTATGGCAGTGCACCGACCAGATCGCCTTGTCGGAGTTGGGGATGCGTTCACGCAGCGTGCGGATGAACTCGCCGTAGAGCTCGGGCACGGCGTAGCCCACGGTGTCGGGGATGTTCAACGTGGTCGCACCTTCGATGATTGCCGTTTCCAGCACGCGGCAAAGAAAGTCCATGTCGGAGCGGTAGCCGTCCTCGGGTGAGAACTCGACATCGGCGCATAGGTTTCGCGCGAAACGCACCGCCAGGCGCGCCTGCTCATGCACCTGCTCAGGCGTCATGCGCAGCTTCTTTTCCATGTGCAGCGCGCTGGTGGCAATGAAGGTGTGGATGCGCGAACGCGCCGCGCCTTTCAGGGCCTCGGCGGCCTGCGTGATGTCGCGGTCGTTGGCGCGCGCCAGCGAGCACACGGTGGCATCCTTGATGGCGTCGGCGATGGCTTTCACGGCCGCGAAGTCGCCGTTGGAGGAGGCCGCAAAACCAGCCTCGATGACGTCCACGCGCAGGCGCTCTAGTTGGCGCGCGATGCGCAGTTTTTCGTCGCGCGTCATGGATGCGCCGGGCGACTGTTCGCCGTCACGCAAGGTGGTGTCGAAGATGATGATTTTGTCGGCCACGATGGGTTCTCCAGTTGCAGTTCAGGCCGCGAGCGCAGCCGGCTTCAGCGCCACGCCGCTGCGCAGCAGACCCGAGACAACGGCCTTGATCGAGGCCGTGAGGATGTTGTGGTCGAGACCGACGCCGAAGAGTGTGCGCGTGTCGTCGATGCGCAGCTCCAGGTAGGCCGCCGCGCGCGCTTGCGCGCCGGCGCCGATGGCATGCTCGTGGTAGTCCAGGACCTCGATGCTGCTGCCAGTAGTGCGCTGCAAAGCGTCGACAAACGCCGCCACCGGCCCGCTGCCCTCGCCCCTCAACTCGTGCGTGTGTGCGCCCATGCGCAAGCGAACCGCCAGGCTCACGCGGCCGTCCTTGGCCTCGCGCAGCTGCTGCTGGTCGACCGAGATGTCGGCGAGCTGGTACTCGCGCTCGAATAAGGCCCATAGGTCGCCCGCGCTCATCTCGCCGCCCTGCGCGTCGGTCACCGCCTGCACGGCTGCCGAGAACTCGATCTGCAAGCGCCGTGGCAACTCCAGGCCGTGTTCGGCCTCAAGCAAGTACGCAATGCCGCCCTTGCCCGACTGGCTGTTGACGCGGATCACGGCTTCGTAGCTGCGGCCCAGGTCTTTGGGGTCCACCGGCAGGTAGGGCATGTCCCAGATGTCACCCTCACGTCGCGCGGCGAAGGCCTTCTTGATGGCGTCCTGATGCGAGCCTGAAAACGAGGTGTAGACGAGGTCGCCCACGTACGGGTGGCGTGGGTGCACGGGCAGCTGATTGCAATGCTCGACACAGCGGCGGACAGTGTCGATCTGCGAGAAATCCAGTCCCGGCGCCACACCTTGCGTGTAGAGGTTGAGTGCGAGGTTGACGATGTCGACATTGCCCGTGCGCTCGCCGTTGCCGAAGAGGCAGCCTTCTACCCGGTCGGCGCCCGCCATCAGCGCCAGCTCGGCCGCCGCTGTGCCCGTACCTCTGTCGTTATGCGGGTGCACCGACAACACGATGGCACCGCGCCGCGCGAGGTGACGGTGCATCCACTCGATCATGTCGGCGAAGACGTTGGGCGTGCTGTGCTCCACCGTCGATGGCAGGTTGATGATGCATTTGCGCTCAGGCGTCGGTGCCCAGACCTCGGTCACCGAGTCGACCACGCGCTTGCTGAATTCGAGCTCGGTGCCCGAGAACATTTCGGGCGAATATTGGAAGTACCACGCCGTGCCGGGCTGCCTCGCCGCGATATCGCGCACCAGCGCGGCATGAGTGACGGCGAGCTCTATGACGCCGTCCTCGTCGAGCCCGAGCACCACGCGGCGCATCAGCTCGGAGGTGGCGTTGTAGAGGTGCACGATGGCGCGCGGCGCGCCCGCCAGCGCTTCAAACGTGCGCTCGATCAGCGGCGCGCGCGCGGGGGTCAGGGCCTGGATCGTCACGTCGTGCGGGATGCGGCCTTCGTCGATCAGCAGCCTGACGAAATCGAAGTCAGCCTGCGAGGCAGACGGGAAGCCAACCTCGATCTCCTTGAAGCCAATGGCCACCAGCATCTCGAAGAGGCGCAGCTTTCGCGCCGGATCCATGGGCTCGATCAGCGCCTGGTTGCCGTCACGCAGGTCGGTGCTGAGCCAGACGGGTGCGACTTGCAGTTGCGCGTCGGGCCAGCGGCGGTCGCTCAGGCGCACCGGCTTGAAGGCGCGGTATTTGAGGGCTGGGTTCGGGAGCATCGGCATACAGGTCTTTCGATGTTGCTGAGGAGGCGCCACGCAGCTTCAGAAAGTCAAACGGCCCGCTGCGTTGCGCTGGCGGGCCGTTGATCGGGGAAGGTTCTAACGTGATCGATCAACGCACCCGCAGGTCTCCTAGCAGGCTTAGCGCGATCAGATTGAGTCGGTTGAACATGGTGACGGCACTATAGCAGGGGCAACCGTGCGTTCAGTGCAGCCCCTTCTCATCGGGCTCGTCGGTCGAGGTCGCGATCACGCTCACTGGCTTACCCTTCACCCGGCGCCAGATGTAGACGCCGTAGCCCGAGAGCCCGTACACACAAAACAAACCGAAGAGCGCAATCGGCGGATGCAGGTTGATGAGTGCAATGCCCAGCGCCACCGCGACGATGACGATGAAGGGCACGCTGCGCTTGATGCCCACCACCTTGAAACTGTAGAACGGCACGTTGGTGACCATCGTCAAACCCGCATAGAGCGTGACCACAAAGGCCGCCCAGGGCAACCACGTCGTCTGCGCCACCTGTTTGTAGCCGGCGTCGTCCATCAGCCAGATGAAACCCACGACCAAAGCAGCTGCGGCCGGGCTCGGCAAACCTTGGAAAAAACGTTTGTCGACGACACCGATGTTGGTGTTGAAACGCGCCAGGCGCAGTGCGGCGCCCGCGCAGTACACGAAGGCGGCGATCCAGCCCAGCTTGCCCAGGCCCTTCAAGGCCCATTCATAGACGATCAAGGCCGGTGCGGCGCCAAAGCTGACCATGTCGGACAAGCTGTCCATCTGCTCGCCGAATGCGCTTTGCGTGTTCGTCATGCGCGCCACGCGGCCGTCCAGGCTGTCGAGCACCATGGCGCAGAAGACGCCGATGGCGGCGAATTCGAAGCGCCCATTCATGGCCATCACGATGGCGTAGAAGCCACCGAAGAGCCCCGCCAGGGTGATGGCGTTGGGCAGCACGTAGATGCCCTTGCGACGTGGGCGCGGCTGCTCGGCGGGCTCGGGTTCGGCCTCAGGTAATTGCGCCGTGTCGTTCGTGGTGTCTTGGCTCATGATGGCCGAGCATACCCCAGCGCACCCATGAAACAGGCCGCCGACGCAGTGCGTGGGCGGCCTTGAAAGACGCGGGCGGTCGGGCTCAGTTGCGGCTGCGATCAACCAGCTTATTGGCCTTGATCCAAGGCATCATCGCGCGCAATTTTTCGCCCACGACTTCGATGGAATGTTCGCCCATCAAGCGCCGGCGCGACATCAGTGTTGGCGCGCCCGCGCGGTTCTCCAAGATGAAGTTCTTCGCGTACTCGCCGGTCTGAATATCGGTCAACACCTTGCGCATGGTGGCGCGCGTCTCGTCGGTGACGATCCTCGGGCCGGTGACGTACTCGCCGTACTCGGCGTTGTTGGAGATCGAGTAGTTCATGTTGGCAATGCCGCCCTCGTAGATGAGGTCGACGATGAGCTTCAACTCGTGCAGGCACTCGAAGTAGGCCATCTCAGGCGCGTAGCCGGCTTCCACCAGCGTCTCGTAGCCGGCCTTGATGAGCTCGACCGTGCCACCGCACAGCACCGCTTGTTCGCCGAAGAGATCGGTCTCAGTCTCTTCGCGAAAGTTGGTTTCGATGATGCCGGCGCGGCCGCCACCATTGGCCACCGCGTAACTCAGCGCCAGGTCACGCGCCTTGCCCGACTTGTCGGCATGCACGGCGATGAGATGCGGCACGCCGCCGCCCTGGGTGTAGGTGTTGCGCACGGTGTGGCCGGGGGCCTTGGGCGCGACCATCCAGACGTCGAGGTCCGCACGCGGCACGACCTGTCCGTAGTGCACGTTGAAGCCGTGGGCGAAGGCCAGCGAGGCACCCTGCTTGATGTTGGGTTCGATGTCGTTGGCGTAAACCGAGCCGATCTGCTCGTCGGGCAGAAGGATCATCACCACGTCGGCGCTCTTCACCGCGTCGGCCACCGCCGCGACCTTCAGCCCCGCCTTCTCGGCCTTGGACCACGACGCGCCGCCAGGGCGCAGACCCACAGTGACCTTGCAGCCGCTGTCGTTCAAGTTCTGCGCGTGGGCATGACCCTGCGAGCCGTAGCCGACGATGGTGACGTTCTTGCCTTTGATGAGGCTCAGGTCGGCGTCTTTGTCGTAAAAAACCTTCATTGCTAACTCTCCAGTGAATGATCAAACGCGCAGGATGCGCTCGCCGCGACCGATGCCACTTGCGCCGGTACGCACGGTTTCCAGAATCGCCGCCCGGTCGATGGCGACAAGAAATGCGTCGAGCTTGGCCGTATCGCCGGTGAGCTCGATCGTGTAGGTCTTCTCAGTAACGTCGATGATGCGGCCGCGAAAGATGTCGGCCATGCGCGTCATCTCGTCGCGCTCTTTGCCCACCGCGCGCACCTTCACCAGCATCAGCTCACGCTCGGTGTAATTGCCCTCGGTGAGGTCGACGACCTTGACGACTTCGATCAGGCGGTTGAGGTGTTTGGTGATCTGCTCGATGACCTCGTCGGAACCTGTGGTCACGATGGTCATGCGCGACAGTGAGGCGTCTTCGGTCGGCGCGACCGTCAGGCTTTCGATGTTGTAGCCGCGTGCCGAAAAGAGCCCTACCACGCGCGAAAGTGCACCGGCCTCGTTCTCTAACAGCACGGCAATGATGTGTTTCATGGTGATCCGTTGCGGCGCGCTCTTGGAGCCGGTGGCGGGTGAGCCGCCGGCCTGTGGCCACGCCTTCTAAATAGGGTTGTCGATGTCCGAGTACGTCAGTCGTTAGGCGCTGGGCGGCCCGCAAGGTGAGGTAGCACCTCTGGGCCCACTGCGCGTGGCGACATCACAAGTCTTCGGACCCCAGCAGCATCTCGGTGATGCCCTTGCCGGCCTGCACCATGGGCCAGACGTTTTCGGTGGGGTCGGTGCGAATGTCGAGGAACACCGTGCGGTCTTTGAGCCGAATGGCTTCGCGCAGCGCCGGCTCGACATCCGCCGGGCGTTCGACGAGCAAGCCGACGTGACCATAGGCTTCGGCCAGCTTCACGAAGTCGGGCAGCGCATCCATGTAGCTGTGCGAGTAGCGGCCACCGTAGTCGATCTGCTGCCACTGGCGCACCATGCCCAGGTAGCGGTTGTTCAGCGAGACGATCTTCACCGGCGTCTTGTATTGCAAGCAGGTGGAAAGCTCCTGAATGCACATCTGGATTGAGCCTTCGCCGGTGATGCAGAACACGTCCGAGTCGGGCTTGGCGAGCTTGATGCCCATGGCGTAGGGCAAGCCCACGCCCATGGTGCCCAGGCCGCCGGAATTGATCCAGCGCCGTGGCTCTTCGAAGCGATAGAACTGCGCGGCCCACATCTGGTGCTGGCCGACATCTGACGTGATGTAGGTGTCGCGGTCTTTGGTGAGTTGCCAGAGCTTGTCGACCACGTACTGCGGCTTGATGACATCGCTGCTGTTCTTGAAGGCCAGGCAGTCGCGCTTGCGCCACTCGTTGACCTGGCTCCACCAGCCTGAAAGTGCCGCAGCGTCGGGTCGCGTGGTGGCCTCGCGCAGCTGAACGATCAGCTCTTCCAGCACGTCTTTGACGTCGCCCACGATGGGGATGTCGACCTTCACGCGCTTCGAGATCGACGAAGGATCGATGTCGACGTGAATGATCTTGCGCTCGACCGAAGCGAAGTGCTTGGGGTTGCCGATCACGCGGTCGTCAAAGCGCGCGCCCACGGCCAGCACCACGTCGCAGTTCTGCATCGACATGTTGGCTTCATAGGTGCCGTGCATGCCCAGCATGCCCAGGAAGCGTGGGTCGCTGGCGGGGATGGCGCCCAGGCCCATCAAGGTACTGGTGCAGGGGAAGCCGAGCAAATCGATCAATGCACGCAGCTCGTTCGAGGCATTGCCCAGGACGACGCCGCCACCTGTATAGATGTAGGGCCGCTTGGCCGCCAACAGCAACAGCACGGCCTTGCGGATCTGCCCGCCATGGCCCTTGCGCACGGGGTTGTAGGAGCGCATCTCCACCTTGTCGGGGTAGGCGAAGGGCGTGGTGTGCAGCGACACGTCCTTGGGGATGTCCACCACCACCGGCCCGGGCCGGCCGGTGCGCGCGATGTGGAAGGCCTTCTTCATCGTCATCGCCAGGTCGCGCACATCCTTCACCAGGAAGTTGTGTTTGACGATGGGGCGCGTGATGCCCACGGTGTCGCATTCCTGAAATGCGTCCAGGCCAATCGCCGGCGTCGGCACCTGACCCGTGATGATGACCATCGGGATCGAGTCCATGTAGGCCGTGGCGATGCCGGTGACAGCATTCGTCACACCAGGACCCGAGGTCACCAGCGCGACGCCGACTTCACCCGTAGCGCGCGCATAGCCGTCGGCAGCATGCACCGCAGCCTGCTCGTGGCGCACGAGCACGTGCTCGATGGTGTCTTGCTTGTACAGCGCGTCGTAGATGTACAGCACGGCGCCGCCCGGGTAGCCCCAAAGGTAGCGAACACCTTCGGCTTGCAGGCAGCGAACCAGGATTTCCGAGCCGTTCGGGTCGGTCGTGGGGGGGTGAGCTTGTGCCGATGCGGCACGCTTGACTTCAGCGGCAGACATGTCCATTTCGAACCTTTGCGATTTTCTCTAACGAAAAACCATCGGTGCACCTCTCCGCAGCCTTGTGAGCCGGGTGTGGTGCCTGCGCGATCAACATTTCGCCGCCCCGGTTGGGCGGCCGACTTGAGACCAAATTTGCGTTGTGCGGAGCAGCATTATGCCAGCCCGTGCCCGCACACCCACCACTCGGGGCTTGCCCATAAGTGCGATGACATAATTCGCGGCGCCTCTCCTGGGCGACTTTCGCCGGATCCGCGTTGGCCTCTGACAAAGAACTATCAGACTTCCTGAAGAGTGTCGAAAAGCGAGCGTTCAAGCGTGCGCTTTACGCGGTGCGTGATGAAGACGCTGCCCTGGACATCGTGCAAGACACGATGATCCGCCTGGCCGAGCACTATGTCAGCCGCCCGGCCGCCGAGCTGCCGCTGCTGTTCCAGCGCATCCTGTCCAACGCCACGATGGACTGGTTTCGGCGTCAAAAGACGCGCAATGCCGTCATGCAAAACATGTCGGACTTTGAGCCTGCGGGCGATGGCGGCGACTTCGACCTGCTGGAAACGCTGGCAGCGATGGACGGATCTGCCGGCGCCGAGAGTGCGGCCGATGTCGTGTCACGCACGCAGACCTTGATGCTCATTGAGGGCGCCGTGGCCAACCTGCCAGGACGTCAACGAGAAGCCTTTCTTCTGCGTTACCTTGAGGAATTCGATGTGGCTGAAACAGCAGCCGCGATGGGCTGTTCGCAGGGAAGCGTGAAGACGCATTGCTCACGAGCGGTGCACGCGCTGGCCAAAGCCCTTCACGCCAAAGGACTCAAGCCATGACTGCACACCCAAATACCGCCGAGTTCGAAGCGCTGCATGCGCGCTTCGCCGCGCGCGCGGCCGGTGGCCTCAAGGCTCAAGCCGCTGCCCTTCCGCACGACATCAGCGAGCGCCTGCGCGTGGCGCGCGAGCGCGCGCTGACCCATGCTCGCCAACATCAGCTGCGGGCCACCACCACCGGCTCGGTGGTGGTGGCCCGCAGCAGTGGCGGCGCGGCCGTGCTGGGTGGGCCATCGCCTTGGTGGCTGAAGCTTGCCTCGGGCTTCCCGCTGGCGGTGCTGTTGATCGGCCTGGTCGTCATCACGCAGTGGAACAACCGCGAGCAAGTGCTTGCCGCTGCCGAGATCGACATGCAGCTGCTTTCCGACGAGCTGCCGCCCAAGGCGTACAGCGACCCTGGCTTCGCCGAATTTCTGAGAGCGCC
This sequence comes from Rubrivivax sp., assembly GCA_031418855.1. Classification (GTDB taxonomy): domain Bacteria; phylum Pseudomonadota; class Gammaproteobacteria; order Burkholderiales; family Burkholderiaceae_C; genus Rubrivivax. Next base: position 21,954 of record JANOJR010000075.1, on the reverse strand, counting down.
GCCGCAGTGAATGCAAGGCGCCTGCCAGCCGCCGTTCAGCGCGCCATCGTTGGTGCGGTGCTGGCGCTTGCGAGTGTGGCGGCGTTGACATCGGTGTGCCTCGCCCAAACACCGGCGCGCACCACGCCAAGCACGACACCGAACAACACGCATGCCGCTGCGGCGCCGAAGCCGGGAGGCCCGGCATGGACCAGCTTGTCGCCGGCCCACAAGGACGTGCTGGCACCGCTGCAACGCGACTGGGCGAGCATCGATGCCGACCGCAAGTCGAAGTGGATCGAGGTCGCGTCGCGCTTCCCTTCGATGCCCGCCTCAGAGCGCCAGCGCGTGCAAGAGCGTATGGCTGAGTGGTCGCGCATGTCACCCACCGAGCGCGGCCAGGCACGCATGCAGTTTCAAGAGGCCAAGCAGCTCAGCCCCCAAGACCGACAGGCACGCTGGGACGCCTACAGCTCGCTGCCCGAAGAGACGCGTCGCGAACTCGCTCAGCGCGCCAAACCGGCTGTCGCCGTGGCGCCTAACGGAAGCAACAAACCATCCGCAGCGCTGCGTGGCGACGCGCCCAAAACGACAGGCCTGGCGGAAAAGCGCAACGTCGTTCGCAGTGGCGAGAGCGGGTTGACCAAAGCGGTCTCCCCGACCGTCGTGCAAGCCAAACCCGGCGCCACTACGAACCTGGTGACGCGCCTCGCACCGCCACCCAATCACCAGCAGGTGGGCATGCCCAAGATCGCGGCGACCGAAGGCTTCGTCAACCCGTCGACGCTGCTGCCCAAACGCGGCGCCCAAGGCGCGGCAGTGCGAACCGCTGCAGCGGCCTCAGCGCCACCCATCGACCCGTGACGGCCGCGCCGCCGCTCGGCCTGGCACCGAGTTTGCGCCGTCGCTTGGCCTGCTTCGTCTACGAAGGCGTACTTCTCTTCGGTGTGGTCGCAGCGGCCGGCCTGATCTATGCACTGGCGACCAACCAACGCCATGCGCTGAAGGGCACACTGGGGCTGCAGGCCTTCCTGCTTGTCGTGGTTGGCCTGTACTTCGTATGGTTCTGGTCGCGCCACGGCCAGACTTTGGCGATGCGCACGTGGCACATCCGCCTCGTCACGCATGACGGCGTGGCCTTAAGCGCGACCCGCGCCACAGCGCGATACCTCTTGTGCTGGATCTGGCTCCTGCCAGCGTTGATCGCCCTGCAGTTGGCCGGCCTCAAGTCGGCGGCCGCCGTCAGCGCGGTCTTGACGGGGGGCGTGCTGGGCTACGCCGCACTCTCGCGCATGCACCCTACGCGCCAGTACTGGCATGACGTCGTCTGCCGCACGCGGCTTGTCGATACGCGCGCGACTCAGCCGTCTTGAATCGCTGCGGCAGAATCAAAGCATGAGCAACCCGCACAAAGGCCGCCAAGGCTTCGACCGCCTTGTGCATGCCACGCGGTACTCGATCGACGGGCTCACAGCCGCCTACCGCGCAGAGAGCGCCTTCCGACAAGAGTTCTGGCTCGTCGTGGTGATGGCACCTATCGGCCTTTGGCTCGGCAGCAGCTGGATCGAGCGTTCGCTCTTACTCGGTTCGCTCGCGCTGGTGTTGATCGTTGAGCTGCTCAACTCGGGCATTGAGGCCGCGATTGACCGCATCTCCTTCGACCATCACGAACTGTCCAAGCGGGCTAAAGACTACGCCTCGGCGGCCGTATTGATCGCGCTGCTGCTTTGCGGCGGCATCTGGCTTTCGGCCTTGTGGGTGCGCCTGTCATGACTGAACCAATCATTTCAATTTGCGTCTACTGCGGCTCGCGCCACGGCGCGCAGGCGGCCTACACCGAAAGCGCACGCGCCCTGGGCCGCGCCATCGGCGAGCGCGGCTGGCAGCTCGTCTACGGCGGTGGCAAGGTCGGCTTGATGGGTGAGGTGGCCGACGCCGTCATCCAGGCAGGCGGCCGCGTGGTTGGCGTCATTCCCGACTCGCTGATGCGCCGCGAGGTCGGCCACCAAGGCCTGCACGAGCTGCACGTGGTGCCCAACATGCACGTGCGCAAACAGATGATGGCCGAGCGCGCCGACGCCTTTATCGCGCTGCCCGGGGGCATCGGCACGCTTGAAGAGCTGTATGAAGTCTGGACCTGGCGCCAGCTCGGCTATCACGACAAACCGATCGCGCTGCTCAACGTCAACGGCTACTTCGACGCGCTCTTGCAGTTCATGCGCACCAGCGTCTCAGAAGGCTTCTTGTCGCAGGAGCAGCACGACGCGCTACAGGTTGATGACGACCCTGTGCGGCTTCTGCAAAGTCTGAACCTGCGCGCCCACGCACGTGGCGGCGACGACTACAGCAAAGTCTGAGCTGCGGCGCTCACACCGCCGCTTCGTCGGTCTCACCCGTGCGGATGCGCACGACCTGCTCGACCGGCGTCACAAATATCTTGCCGTCACCGATCTTGCCGGTCTTGGCGGCTTTGACGATGGCCTCGATGCAGCGCTCGACATCCGCGTCTTTGACCACCAGCTCAATCTTCACCTTGGGCAGGAAGTCGACCACGTACTCGGCACCGCGGTAGAGCTCGGTGTGGCCCTTTTGGCGGCCGAAGCCTTTGACCTCGGTGACCGTCAGCCCCGAGACGCCCACGTCACCCAGCGCCTCACGAACTTCTTCGAGCTTGAAGGGCTTGATGATGGCGGTGATCTGCTTCATGGCAACTCCGGGTGGGCTTGGGTTGGGGCTGATATTGGGACGGATCTTGGGACGGATATTGACAGCGATTTAAGCACGGAACTTTGAGGTGATGGGGTAGCGCCAGTCGCGCCCGAACGCGCGGTGCGTGATGCGTATGCCCACCGGCGCCTGGCGCCGCTTGTATTCGTTGAGCTTGATCAAACGCGTCACCCGCTCGACATCGGCGCGCGCAAAGCCTGCCGCCACGATGGCTTCGATGCTCTGGTCGTCTTCCATGTAGCGCGCCAGGATGGCGTCGAGCACGTCGTACGGCGGCAAGCTGTCCTGGTCGGTCTGGTCGGGGCGCAGCTCGGCCGACGGCGGCCGCGTGATGATGCGCTCCGGAATCATCGTTCCCCTGCTGCCGTCACGGCGCAAAAAGCCTTGCTGGTTGCGCCAACGCGCCAGCCGGTAGACGAGCGTCTTGGCGACATCTTTGATGACCGCGAAGCCACCCGCCATGTCGCCGTAGAGCGTGCAATAGCCTGTGGCCATTTCGCTCTTGTTGCCTGTGGTCAGCACGATGGAGCCGGTCTTGTTCGACAGCGCCATCAAGAGCGTGCCGCGAATGCGCGCTTGCAGGTTTTCTTCGGTGGTGTCTTCAGCCAAGCCGGCGAACTGCTCGGCTAGCGACGCGCGAAAGGCATCAAACATCGGCGCGATGGCGATCTCGTCGTAGCGCACGCCGACCCAGGTCGCCATCTCGCGTGCGTCGATCCAGGAGATGTCGGCCGTGTAGGGCGAAGGCATCATCACCGTGCGCACCCGCTCGGCGCCGAGTGCGTCGACAGCAATGGCCAACACCAGGGCAGAGTCGATGCCGCCCGACAAGCCGATGATCGCGCCCGGGAATCCGTTCTTGTTGACGTAGTCGCGCACGCCGGTGACGAGCGCGGCCCAGGCCTGCGCTTCGGGCGACGGCATGGCCAACAGCGTGCCGCGTGGTGCGGCGCCGGCCGCGAACTCGACGTGCACCAGCGCCGTCTCGAAGCTCGGTCCACGCGCCACCACGTCGCCCTGGGCGTCGAGTGCGAACGATGCGCCGTCAAAGACGACCTCGTCCTGCCCGCCCACCAAGTGCGCGTAGCACAGAGGCAGCGCCACGGCGCGCGCACGCTCGGCCATGCGTGCTTCGCGCTCCTCGGCCTTTTCCAAGTGGAATGGCGAGGCGTTGAGCACCAGCAAAACCTCGGCGCCGGCATCACGCGCCAGACGCGCAGGCTCTTCAAACCAGGCGTCCTCGCAAATGATCACGCCGAAGCGCTGACCTTCACTCGCAAATACCAAGGGGCCGCCATCCGCGTCGCGGCCCGAGGCGAAGTAGCGTCGCTCGTCAAAGACCTGGTAGTTCGGCAGCTCGCGTTTGCAGTAGGTCGCTACGACCCGACCGGCGCTGAGCAGCGAGGCGGCGTTGAAGCGCTGCGGCGTCGTGGTGATCGAGCGTGAACGCAGCTCGGTCGAGTCGTCAAATTGATGCGGGTGGCCCACCACCAACTGCAAACCGGTGCAGTCGGCCACCAACGCGGCCAAGGCTTGCAGTTGCTCGGCACAAGCCTGCATGAAGGCCGGGCGCAGCAGCAAGTCTTCGGGCGGATAGCCACTAAGCGCCAGCTCGGGCGCGACCGCCACGGTGGCGCCTTGGGCATGCGCCTGGCGCGCCATTTCAGCGATGCGCCGTGCGTTACCGTCGAGGTCGCCGACCGTCGCGTTGAGCTGTAAGAGCGCGACTTTCACGAGGCAAACCCCTGTTCTTCGGAGATCGATATTACTGCGCCGGATTATCACATCGAGGTCCACGACAGCCCCCATGGCGTCGATGCCACAGCGTGGGACCAGCTGCTAGCAGCACAGAGCGCGCCGACCCCGTTCATGCGCCATGCCTATCTCAGCGCCATGCACGACTCGGGCAGCGCGGTGGCCACCACTGGCTGGGCGCCGCAGTTCATCACCTTGCACGCGCAAGGCCAGCTGCGGGGTGCGTGTGCGCTCTACCTGAAGAGCCACTCCTACGGTGAGTACGTGTTCGACTGGGCCTGGGCCGATGCTTACCGCCGCCACGGCCTGCGCTACTACCCCAAGCTGCTCGGCGCCCTGCCCTTCACGCCGGTGCCGGGCACGCGGCTGCTGGCTGCGGACGACGCTGCACGCGCGCAGCTTGTGCACGTCATTCGAGAGTTAGCCTTGGCCAACAAGTTGTCCTCGGCGCACGTGCTCTTCATCGACGAAGCCGAGTGCCAGGCCTTCGCAGCGGCGGGCTGGTTGGTGCGCGAAGGCGTGCAGTTCCACTGGACACAGGACACGGCCGCGACCGTGGCGGACTTCACCGAACTGCTGGCGCGCCTGCAACGCGACAAGCGCAAGAAGATCCAGCAAGAGCGCCGCCGAGTGGCCGATGCGGGTGTGCGCTTCGAAGTTCTGGAAGGCAAAGCCATCACCGAGGCGCACTGGGACTACTTCTACCGCTGCTACACCCTCACCTACGAAGCCCACCACTCCACGCCCTACCTCACACGGGACTTCTTCGCGCGTATGGCGCGGCACATGCCCGAGCACTGGCTGATGTTCCTGGCGCAGCAGGGCGACGAGCCTATCGCCACGTCGCTCATCACGATCGACCGCCCGCAAGGTGCCGCCTGGGGCCGCTACTGGGGCAGTACCGTACATGTGCCTTGCCTGCATTTCGAGGCCTGCTACTACCAGCCGCTGCAGTGGTGCCTGGCGCAAGGCTTTAAGCGCTTTGAAGGCGGCGCGCAGGGCGAACACAAGATGGCGCGCGGCCTCTTGCCCGTGCGCACGAGCTCAGCGCATTGGCTGCGCGATGAGCGCTTCGCCAGCGCCGTGGCGGACTTCCTGTCCAGTGAGCGCGAAGGCATCGGCCACTACGTCAGCGAGCTCGACGAGCGCAACCCTTTCAAGCCGTACGCAGCCAGCGACGAGCCGCAAGGCTGACTCAAGCGTTGCGTTTGGCCAGCCAGTTGTTGATGCCGGTGACGACCTCGGCCCGTGCCGAGTCCACACCTTCCCAGCCGATGACCTTGACCCACTTGCCGACTTCGAGATCCTTGTAGTGCTCGAAGAAGTGCTGGATCGTGTTCAGCCGCATCGGGTTCAAGTCTTCGGGCTTTTGCCACTGCGTGTAGATCGACAAGATCTTGTCGATGGGCACGGCCAGCAGCTTGTTGTCGCCGCCGGCTTCGTCGTCCATCTTCAGCACGCCGATGGGGCGGCATGTCACCACCACACCGGGGATCAAGGGCACGGGCGTGATGACGAGCACGTCCACCGGGTCACCATCGTCGGCCAGCGTCTGCGGGATGTAGCCGTAGTTGCACGGGTAGTGCATGGCCGTGCTCATGAAGCGGTCGACAAAAAGCGCGCCGCTGTCTTCGTCCACCTCGTATTTGATGGGGTCGGCGTTCATCGGGATTTCGATGATGACGTTGAACTCTTGCGGGGCGTTGGCACCCGGGGTGACGTTGTGCAGGCTCATGGTGGTGCCTCTTGTAGCGATGACGGATTCTAGGGAGCGCGCTTGCCCGCAGCTGACATGCACGGAGCCGACGAGCGCTGCCCCGCGCGCTGGGAAACTCCGGTGCTGAATGGCCACATCCTTCCTGTAGCATCGCGCCGCGTTTTGCCTTGCCTGTGGCCCTGACGGCGCGGCGCCGGCACTGCACGCTTCGCGCGCGCCGTTGCAATCAAAAGACGCAATCAAGAGACGCGACCAAAAAAACCGAACGACGAAGGAGCTTCCTCCCATGTCCACCACCACGGCGCTGTACGTAGCGCTTGCCTGCGGCCTTGCGGCCGTCATCTACGGCTTCGTGCAACGAAGCTGGATCCTCGCGCAAGACGCGGGCAACGCGCGCATGCAAGAAATTGCGACCGCCATCCAGCAAGGTGCCGCCGCGTACCTGGCGCGGCAGTACCGCACCATCGCCATCGTCGGCGTTGTGCTCGCGGTGTTGATCTTCATCTTCCTGGGCAAGCTCACAGCCGGCGGCTTCGTGCTTGGTGCGGTGCTCTCGGGCGCCTGCGGCTTCATCGGCATGAATATCTCGGTACGTGCCAACGTGCGCACCGCGCAGGCGGCCACCAAGGGCATTGGCCCGGCGCTGGATGTCGCCTTCAAGGGCGGCGCCATCACCGGCATGCTGGTGGTCGGCCTGGGCCTGCTCGGCGTGGCCCTGTTCTTCATGCTGCTCACGGGCGGTACCAAGGCCGACGCCGAAACGCTCAAGCCGCTCCTGGGCTTTGCCTTTGGATCGTCCTTGATCTCGATCTTTGCGCGGCTGGGCGGCGGCATCTTCACCAAGGGCGCTGACGTCGGCGCCGACCTGGTGGGCAAGGTCGAAGCCGGTATCCCCGAAGACGATCCGCGCAACCCAGCGGTGATTGCCGACAACGTCGGAGACAACGTCGGCGACTGCGCCGGCATGGCCGCCGACCTCTTCGAGACCTACGCCGTGACGCTCATCGCCACCATGGCGCTGGGTGCGCTGATGGTCAGCGGCTCGACCATCAACGCGGTGGTGTACCCGATGCTGCTGGGTGGCGTATCGATCATCGCGTCGATCATCGGATGCGCGTTCGTCAAGGCCAGCCCAGGCATGAAAAACGTGATGCCGGCGCTGTACAAAGGCCTTGCGGTGGCCGGCGTGCTGTCGCTGATCGCCTTCTACTTCGTCACCAACATGATGTTCCCGACGCCGCTGACGCTCAACGCAGGTGGCAGCGTGTCGGCGACGGCGCTGTTCGGCGCCTGCGCGGTGGGCTTGGTGCTCACGGCCGCAATGGTGTGGATCACCGAGTTCTACACCGGCACGCAGTACGCGCCGGTGCAGCACATCGCCCAGGCCAGCACCACCGGCCATGGCACCAACATCATTGCCGGCCTGGGTGTCTCGATGCGCTCGACGGCTTGGCCGGTGCTGTTCGTCTGCGCGGCCATCCTGACCGCGTTCCAACTCGGTGGCTTGTACGGCATCGCCGTCGCCGCCACGTCAATGCTGAGCATGGCCGGCATCGTGGTCGCCCTGGACGCCTACGGCCCCATCACCGACAACGCCGGTGGCATTGCCGAAATGGCCGAGTTGCCCAAGAGCGTGCGCGACGTCACCGACCCGCTGGACGCTGTGGGCAATACCACCAAGGCCGTCACCAAGGGCTACGCCATCGGCTCGGCCGGCCTCGCGGCGCTGGTGCTGTTTGCCGACTACACCCACTCGCTGGAAGCGCTGGGCATGAGCGTGCAGTTCAGCTTGAGCGACCCCAAGGTCATCGTCGGCCTCTTTATCGGTGGCCTGATTCCTTACCTCTTCGGCGCCATGGCGATGGAGGCCGTGGGCCGCGCCGCCGGCTCGGTGGTGGTGGAAGTGCGCCGCCAGTTTGCTGACGGCTTGATCATGGCCGGCAAGCGCAAGCCCGACTACAGCGCGGCGGTCGACATGCTCACCACCGCGGCCATCAAGGAGATGGTCATCCCGAGCTTGCTGCCGGTCATCGTGCCGGTGGTCGTCGGCCTGGTGCTCGGCCCGGCTGCGCTGGGTGGCCTCTTGATGGGCACCATCGTCACCGGCCTCTTCGTGGCCATCAGCATGTGCACGGGCGGCGGCGCCTGGGACAACGCCAAGAAGTACATCGAAGACGGCCACCACGGTGGCAAGGGCAGTGAAGCGCACAAGGCCGCCGTCACCGGCGACACCGTGGGCGACCCCTACAAGGACACCGCCGGCCCCGCCATCAATCCGCTCATCAAGATCATCAACATCGTGGCCCTGCTCATCGTGCCTTTGCTGCCTGGCGCCGTGAAGGCGCCTGCGGCGGCTGCACCTGCGGCCGTCGTGGCACCGGCAGCCGCCGCTGATGCAGCGTCGATCAAGGTCGAAGGCGGCGTGGTGAAGTTCTACTTCGCCGTGGGCAAGGCCGAAGTCGCCAGCGGCGCGGCGGCGGCGCTGGCCGACGTCATCAAAGGTGTGGCCGAAGGCAAGCGCGCCGTGCTCAGCGGTTTTGCCGACGCCAGTGGCGACCCGGCAAAGAACGAAGAGCTGGCCAAGCAGCGCACACTCGCCGTGCGCGACGCCATGAAGGCTGCAGGCATTGCCGAAGACAAGATCGAGCTGAAGAAGCCCGAAGCGATGACCGGCAGCGGCGACGCTGCGCAAGCGCGCCGGGTTGAGGTCGTGCTGCAGTAAGTCGCAACGCTCGACCAGCCAGCAAAGGGGAACTGCGATCGACGCTGTTCCCCTTTCTCGTTTCGGCGCCAGTAGCTTGAACGTTAGCCTTCTCGGCCTGGGCGCCGGACAGATCGGCGACGAGCGACTGGATGACGCGCAGGTGGGGCATCTGCTCAATGTCGCGCTCGACGTCGGCATCCGCCTCATCGACACCGCGCCGTCTTACGGCATCTCAGAAGCGCGCATCGGCCGCCACCTTGCGCACCGGCGCAATGAGTTCGTGCTGTCGACCAAGTTCGGCTACGGCATCGACGGCGTGGCCGACTGGAGCGGCGAGTGCATCACGCGCGGCATCGAGCGCGCCTTGCAACGACTGCAAACGGACCACATCGACATCGCCTTTCTGCACTCTTGCGAGCTGCATGTTCTGCAACGCGGTGAGGTCATCGACGCGCTGGAGCGCGCACGTCAGGCCGGCAAGATCGGCTGCGCGGGCTACTCGGGCGAGAACGAGGCCCTGCACTTCGCTTTGGCCAGCGGCCGCTTCCAAGCCATCGAGACCTCGCTCAACCTGTGCGACCAAAAGGGCATCGACGCGGTGGTGCCACAGGCGCGCGCAGCTGGCATCGGCGTCATCGCCAAGCGCCCTGTGGCCAACACGCCGTGGCGCTATCAAGAGCGGCCCACAGGCCACTATGTCGACGAATACTGGCAGCGTTGGCATGCGATGGCGGTCGACCCACAAGGGCAAGACTGGCACGAACTCGCCTTGCGCTTTGCCGCCTGGCATACCGGCGCGCACAGCTGCATCGTCGGCACCGCCAACGTCGAACACTTGCGCCGCAATGCCGCTGTCGTGGCGCGTGGGCACTTGCCGGGGCCATCGGTGCAAATGCTGCGTGACGCCTTCGCACGTCACGGCGCGCAGTGGTTTGGGCAGGTGTAGGGAGCCCAAAAAGCCAAACGGGCTAGCCCCTTTTGGTAGCTAACCCGATGATTCCTAACTCAGATCTATGGTCGGGGTGAAAGGATTCGAACCTTCGACCCCTTGCACCCCATGCAAGTGCGCTACCAGGCTGCGCTACACCCCGACGACAGCCCGCATTATAGGGGCCGAAGCGCGCCAATCAGGGCGACAGCAGCTCGCGAATGGCGAGCAGTTCGCTGCGTACCGACATCGGGTCCAGCGGGTTCAGCGCGGGCTGAACTTCGAGGTGGTCGCGCGTGTCGGCAACCACCGCAGCGGCTGCGGCCAGGGGCTGGTCATGGAACGCTTCATCGTCGTCGTCAGGCGCACTCGGCATGACCATGTCGGCCAGCCGGTTGCGCGCGCCGCTGATGGTGAAACCCTGGTCGTACAGCAGCTCGCGGATGCGCCGGATGAGTAGCACCTCATGGTGCTGGTAGTAACGCCGGTTGCCACGCCGTTTCATCGGCTTTAGCTGCGTGAACTCCTGCTCCCAATAGCGCAGCACATAGGGCTTGACGAGGCAAAGCTCGCTTACTTCACCGATGGTGAAATAGCGCTTGGCGGGGATGGAAGGCAGCGAATTCGCCATTGAAATCAATGGGATCGACAACTAAAACTCGACTCTACTCGAAGTCCCCTTCGAGCGGGACGTCACCTTGCACGACCGCCTTGAGCTTGTGGCTGGCGTGAAAGGTAACGACGTTGCGCGCCTTGATCGGGATGGCCTCGCCGGTGCGCGGATTGCGCCCGGGGCGTGGCGCCTTGCGCCGGATATTGAAGTTGCCAAAGCCCGAAAGTTTGACGTCGCTGCCATGCGCCAAGGCTTCGTGAACGATGTCGAAGAAGGCTTCGACCATGTCCTTGGATTCGCGCTTGTTCAGGCCCAGGCGGTCGAAGAGCAGCTCGGACAACTCCGCTTTGGTCAGGGTGGGCGTCTCCAAGGAGCCCAGGATGGGGCTGATCTGGACCACTTCGTCGGTGCTCGCCATGCAGTCTCTCCAGTTGACGTCGCTCAAGCGCGAAGCCGCGCGCCCAAGCGCGATTGCGCACGTTGCACGGCAGCGTGGGTCGCCGCGTCGATGCGCTCGTCGGTCAGGGTGTTTTCGGTGTCCAGCAGCTCCAGGCGCAGCGCCAGGCTGCGCTCTCCTGCGGCCATGCCCGATACCGGGTTGGCGGGCCTGTAGACGTCGAAGAGCCGCGCCTCGCGTACCAGGCCGCTGGGGTCGTCGAGCAGGCAGCGGAGCAGGGCGTCATGCGCCACGCCCTCGGCCACCACCAGCGCCAAGTCACGCTGGACGGGCAGCAGGCGCGGCAAGGTCGTTGCGGCAGGCACGTGGGTCTGTGTCAGGGCTTCAAGTTCTAGCTCGAAGAGCACCGGCGCATGCGGCAGCTCGTAGGCTTGTCGCCAGCGCGGATGCATCTCGCCCAGATGCCCGATGACGCGGCCGTCGCATTCGATGGCGGCGCAACGCCCTGGGTGCATGGCCGGGTGTTCGGCCGCGCAAAAACGCAAGACCCGCGGCGCGACCAGGGCTTGCAAGTCGCCTTTGACGTCAAAGAAATCGACGCGACGCTCGGCCACACCCCACTGGGTCTCATGCGCGGGGCCCCAGGCCAGTCCGGCCACGCGCATGGGCTGGTGGACGCCGGCGACGGCCACCGGGCCATCAGCGCCTTGTGCATCGCGCTTGAAGACGCGGCCGACTTCGAACACCCGCACACGGCTGGCGCGGTGGGCGAGGTTATGGCGCAGCACCTCGACGAGGCTGCCAATGAGGCTGGAGCGCATCACCGCCAACGGCGCCGCGATCGGGTTGAGCACGCGGATGGGGTCAGGGTTGCCGGCGAGCTCGTGCTCCCAGCGTTCTTGCACGAAGCTGTAGGTGATGACCTCTTGGTAGTCACAGGCGGCTAACGCGCGACGTACACGCAAGTTGCTGCGCCGCGCCTCAGGCTGCGCGCGCGCCGTCACCGGCGCCTGCGGCGGACTGTCGGGCAGCTTGTGAAAGCCGATGACGCGGATGACTTCTTCGATGAGGTCTTCTTCGATGCGTAAGTCAAATCGCCAAGGCGGTGGCGTGACGCTCAGCATGCCCGGTGTCTGCGTGAAACCAAGACCGAGGCGACTGAACACGTCGGCGCACTGCGCCTGGGTCAGCGGCATGCCGATGACCTTGGCGGCACGCGCCACGCGCATGGCGACGGGCTTGTTCTCTGGCAGCGACAGCACCTGGTCATCCATCGGGCCAGCTTGGCCGCCGCAGATGTCGAGGATCAAGGCCGTGATGCGTTCGATGTGTTCCACCGTCAACGAGGGGTCCACGCCGCGCTCGAATCGGTGGCCAGCGTCGGTGCTGAAGTTGTAGCGGCGCGAGCGCCCGGCCACAGCCTCGGGCCACCAGAATGCCGCCTCTACATAAACGTTATGCGTGTCGTCGGACACGGCGGTGGCCTGGCCACCCATGATGCCGGCGAGCGATTCGACGGCGTGCGCGTCGGCGATGACGCCGACCTGGCCGTCCACCGTGATGGTGTTGCCGTTAAGCAGCTCCAAGGTCTCGCCAGGCTTGCCCCAACGCACGACGAGCTTCTCGGTGATCTTGTCCAGATCGAAGATGTGCGAGGGCCGGCCGTACTCGAACATCACGTAGTTGGAGATGTCGACGAGCGCGCTGACCGCTCGCTGGCCGCAGCGCGCCAGACGCTCGGTCATCCAGCCCGGTGTGCGCGCCTTGGTATTGACGCCACGCACGATGCGTCCCGAGAAGCGCCCGCAAAGGTCGCTCGCCAACACCTCGACGGGTAAGCGCTGCTTGTGGCTCACGACCACCGGCGGGAAGCTCGGCGTCTTCAGTGGCGCGCCGGTGAGCGCGGCAACCTCACGCGCCACGCCGTAGACGCTCAGGCCATGCGCCAAATTGGGCGTGAGCTTGAGCGTAAAGAGCTTGTCGTCGAGCGCCAGCGCCTCACGAACGTTGCTTCCGATCGCCGCGTCAGCTGCCAGTTCGAGCAGGCCGCCATGGTCATCAGCAATGCCCAGCTCGCGTGCCGAACACAGCATGCCGGCGCTGTCGACACCGCGCAGCTTGCCCACGCCTATGCGCAACACTTGGCCGTTAGCATCTGCAGGCAGCTCGGCGCCTACCATCGCCAGCGGCACGCGAATGCCGACACGCGCGTTGGGCGCGCCGCAGACGATTTGCAGCAGTTCGCTATCAGGCGCTGCACCCGCGCGTACCTTGCACACACGCAGGCGGTCGGCTGATGGATGCGGCAAGGCTTCGACGATCTCGGCCACGACGACACCCGTGAACGCGGGCGCCACGGGCTTCAAGTCTTCGACTTCCATGCCCGAGAGCGTGAGCAGGTCGGCCAGTTCCTGGCTTGTCAGTGGCGGGTTGCAGAACTCGCGCAACCACGATTCAGGGAATTGCATGATGGGCTCGGCGGCTTAGCGAAACTGCGACAGGAAGCGCAGGTCGTTCTCGAAGAAGAGGCGCAGGTCGCTCACGCCGTAGCGCAGCATCGCCAGCCGATCCGGGCCCATGCCGAAGGCGAAACCGATGTAGCGCTCGGGGTCCAGGCCATAGTTGCGCACGACGTTGGGGTGCACCTGGCCCGAGCCCGCAACTTCAAGCCAACTGCCCTTCAAGGGGCCGTCGGCAAAGGCGATGTCGATCTCGGCCGAAGGCTCGGTGAAGGGAAAGAACGAAGGCCTGAAACGCACCTGCAGCTCGCTCGTCTCGAAGAACTGGCGCAGGAAATCGCTGAACACCACCTTCAGGTCTTTGAAGCTGATGTGCTCGCCGATCCACAGGCCTTCGCACTGATGAAACATCGGCGTATGCGTGGCGTCGCTATCGATGCGGTAGGTGCGGCCCGGGGCGATGACGCGAATCTCGGGCATGGGATCGACACCTGCGTACTTGGCCGCGTGTGCTCGTGCATAGCGCACCTGCATCGGGCTCGTGTGCGGGCGCAGGTTGAGCGGGCGGCCTTCGGCGTCGTTGACATCGACATAGAAGGTGTCCTGCATCGAACGCGCGGGGTGGTTCTCGGGGTTGTTGAGCGCCGTAAAGCTCATCCAGTCGGTTTCGATCTCGGGGCCTTCGGCGACGTCAAAACCCATCGACGCAAAGATGGCCTCGATGCGCTCGAGCGTGCGCGACACTGGGTGCAGGCCACCCACGCCACGCAACCGGCCGGGCAGGCTCACGTCCAGCGCCTCGGCCTTCAATTGCACTTGCAGCTCGGCGTCGGCCAAGGCGGCGCGCTGAGCCGTCAAGGCCGCTTCAATGCGTTGCTTGGCCTGGTTGACCTCGGCGCCACGCGCCTTCTTTTGCGCCACGTCCAGCACAGCCAGGCCTTTGAGCAGCTCGGTGATGCGCCCACTCTTGCCAAGAAAGCGCGCCTTGGCGTTTTCCAGCTCGGCCGCATTGGGCGCGGCTTTGAATTCGGCCTGCGCCTCATGCACCAGGGAATCAAGATCGTTCATCGTGGCCAACAAAGCTGCACCCGAAATGCTTCAAAGAAACGAAAAAGGCCGCCCCAAAGTGACGGCCTTTGAATGCTTGACACCACCGGGGCTGGGCGCCCCGGCAGCAAGACATCAAGCGAGTTGGGCCTTCACCTTTTCGACGATGCTGCCAAACGCAGCCGGGTCGTGAACGGCCATGTCGGCAAGGACCTTGCGGTCGATGTCGATCTGCGCCTTCTTCAGCCCCGCCATGAAGCGGCTGTAGGTGATGCCCAGGCCACGCGAGGCGGCATTGATACGGGCAATCCACAACTGGCGGAAGACGCGCTTGCGCGTGCGGCGGTCGCGATAGGCGTATTGCCCCGCCTTCATCACCGCTTGTTTGGCGATGCGGAAGACGTTCTTGCGGCGGCCGCGGAAGCCCTTGGCGAGGGCGAGAATTTTCTTGTGGCGGGCGTGTGCCGTGACACCACGTTTGACGCGAGGCATGTGCTTTCTCCTTGTCTAGATGTCGAGGATCAGAGGCCAGCGAAGGGCAGCATCTGCGCGATGTGGCCCATGTTGGTCTCGTGCACATTCGTCGTACCACGCAAGTTGCGTTTGCGCGTGGTGCTCTTCTTGGTGAGGATGTGGCGCTTGAACGCTTGGCCGCGCTTGACGGTGCCGCCTGGGCGCACGCGGAACCGCTTGGCCGCGCTTTTCTTGGTCTTCATCTTGGGCATGACTGCTCCTTTTTCATACACCCCTGCAGGCGACCACGAGGTCTCGTGGAACTTGTTGGCCTGCAGCGGCTTCGTGTTCGCAACATGGGTGACCAGACCCATGCCGCGAAATTCCTAAGCTATTTTCTAACGCTCGACTTACTTCCTCTTCGGCGCCAGCACCATGATCATCTGGCGCCCTTCTAGTTTGGGCATGTGCTCCACCACCGAGACATCTGACAACTCGTCGCGAATGCGCTCCAAGAGCCGCATGCCGATGTCCTGGTGCGTGATCTCGCGGCCGCGGTAGCGCAAGGTGACCTTACCTTTGTCGCCATCTTCCGAAATGAAACGGCGCAGGTTGCGCATCTTGATGAGGTAGTCGCCCTCATCAGTGCCTGGCCTGAACTTGACTTCCTTGACCTCGATGATCTTTTGCTTGGACTTGGCTTCGGCGGCCTTCTTCTGCTCCTGGTACTTGAACTTGCCGTAGTCCATCAAGCGGCATACCGGGGGGTCCGCCGTGGCTGCGATCTCGACCAGATCGACATCCAACTCCCCTGCCATGCGTAGCGCTTCCAGCGTAGTGACGATGCCTATCGGTTCGTTCTCCGGGTTCATCAAGCGCACATTGGGCGCCATGATTTCCCGATTCAGCCGGTGCTTGCGCTCCGCATTGGGGGTGCGGCGGTCCATAAAGGTAGCGATGGTTTCAACTCCTTGGGCAACCCGAAGGCACGCGGGTCACGAAAAAACAAAAGCGCGCCCTTGGTGGCGTTCAGACCTTTTGCGTGACGTCTGCCAGGAGCTTCTGCACGAAGTCTTCCAGCGCCATCACGCCAAGGTCTTGATTGCCCCGGGCGCGCACTGCAACAGCACCGTTTGCCTTTTCCTTGTCGCCTACGACCAGGATGTACGGAACCTTTTGCATTGAATGCTCGCGAATTTTATAGCCAATCTTGTCGGCCCGCAAATCTACCTGGGCCCTAACTCCTTGTTTTTGCAGCGCTTTCACAACCTCTGCGGCGTAATCGGCGGTGTTTTCACTGATACAGGCCACCACCACCTGCACCGGCGCCAGCCAAGCCGGCAGCGCACCGGCATGCTGCTCGATGAGGATGCCGATGAAACGCTCCAGGCTGCCGACGATGGCACGGTGCAGCATCACCGGGTGCGCGCGGCCGCTGGTGTCGGTGACGTACTCGCCGCCGAGACGCTCGGCCGTGTTGAAGTCGACCTGCATCGTGCCGCACTGCCACTGGCGGCCCAGCGCGTCCTTCAGCGTGTACTCGATCTTGGGGCCGTAGAAGGCGCCGTCCCCGGGTGACACGATGAACTCACAGCCCGAGCGGCGCAGCGACTCCATCACCGCGTATTCGGCCTTGTCCCACAGCGCATCGGAGCCTACGCGTTTGGCCGGCCGCGTGGCCACCTTGTAGATGATCTCGTTGAAGCCAAAGTCGCGGTAGACCTTCTGTAACAGCGCCGTGTAGGCCACGCATTCGTCGAGGATCATGTCTTCGGTGCAAAAGATGTGGCCATCGTCTTGCGTGAAGCCACGCACACGCATGATGCCGTGCAGCGCGCCGCTGGGCTCGTTGCGGTGGCACTGGCCGAACTCGCCGTAGCGCAGCGGCAGATCGCGGTAGCTGCGCATGGCCGAGTTAAAAATCAGAACATGGCCGGGGCAGTTCATCGGCTTGAGCGCGTACTTGCGCTTCTCGCTCTCGGTGGTGAACATGCTGTCGCGGTAGTTCTCCCAGTGCCCCGTCTTCTCCCACAGGTGCTTGTCCAGGATCTGCGGGCCTTTGACCTCCTGATAGCCGTTGTCGCGGTACACCGCGCGCATGTACTGCTCGACCTGCTGCCACACCGTCCAGCCCTTGGGGTGCCAGAACACGAGGCCGGGCGCCGCCTCTTCCATGTGGAAGAAGTCAAGCTCGCGGCCCAAGCGACGGTGGTCGCGCTTCTCGGCTTCTTCGAGCATGCGCAGATAGCCCTGCAGCTCATCCTTCGTGGCCCAGGCCGTGCCGTAAATGCGTTGCAGTTGTTCGTTGGCCTGGTCGCCGCGCCAGTAGGCGCCGGCGACCTTCATCAGCTTGAAGTGCTTCAAGCGCCCCGTGCTGGGCACGTGGGGGCCGCGACAGAGGTCTTCGAAAGCGCCTTCGCGGTAGAGCGAGACGTCCTGGTCCGCAGGGATGCTGCCAACGATCTGTGCCTTGTAGTGCTCGCCCAGGCCTTTGAAGTAGGCCACGGCCTCGTCTCGCGGCAGCACGCGGCGCAGTACAGGCTCGTCCTTCTTGGCCAGCTCAAACATGCGCTGCTCAATAGCGGCCAGGTCGTCGGGCGTGAACGGGCGCGAGTAGGCGAAGTCGTAATAAAAGCCGTTCTCGATGACCGGGCCGATGGTGACCTGCGCCTCGGGGAAGAGCTCCTTGACGGCATACGCCAGCAGGTGCGCGGCCGAGTGGCGGATGACTTCCAGGCCGTCGGCGTCACGCTCGGTGACGATGGCCAGCGTGGCGTCGGCGTTGATGACGTGGCTGGTGTCGACGAGCTTGCCGTCGACGCGCCCAGCCAAGGCCGACTTGGCAAGACCCGGGCCGATGGCCGCAGCGACATCGGCCACGCGCGGCGGTGTTTCGAATTCGCGCCGTGAGCCGTCAGGCAGCGTGATGTTGATCATGAGAGTCTTTCGGAAAAACAAAAAGCGCGGGAGTGAGCCGCGCTTTGGATCGAACAAGGACAGGGGAATCTTGCAGGCGCGGCGAACTAATCCTTGAAGGAGCAGCTCCGAGTCCGCGGTGTCATAACCATGGTGCCTTTCCCGGTCCTTATGCGTTGTGTCACAGGTTTACGAGTGCTCGTAGTGTAGGCCACCCTCGCGGCGGGCCACGCGGTAGATGCGGTTGTTCTCAATGCGCACGCGCTCGCCCACGCGCAGGTCGGCCGCGTCGGCGCCGTCAAGGGTGATGACGCCACCGCGGTCGAGTTGCACCGACACGCGCGTCGGGCTGCTTTCGCCACGGCTGCGATGCTTCTCGACTTGGTGCCCGATGAGCGCGCCTGCCACGGCACCGACGAAGGTACCTGCCGTGCGCGCGTCGCCCCGGCCCGCGACCTGACGGCCCAGCACCGCGCCGATCACACCGCCAAGCAAGGCGCCGGCGCCACCGTTGATCTCACCGCCCGACGAGCGTGACTGCTCCACGGCGGTGACGACGCCATAGGCGACGTTGGCCACGCCCGAATTGGCATTGCCCTGCTGCTGCTGGTAGCGCCAATCCTCGCCGTCGTTGGCGTGGGCGGCGGAAGCGAACGGCGCAGAAGCGCCAAATGCGGCGATGGCCACTGCCACCAGGGTGATGCGGCTAAAGGTCTTCATGGTTGTGCTCCTCGTTCGCTGGCGGGTTGTGCGGGTGTCTTGCATTGGCAGCGTCGGCCCCCAACGCGGCAGCCCCGGTTTCGGTTGAATCAGCGCAAAGGTAAAGTTTCGATGCCGCCGCCACGCGCCACCAAATCGCCGAACTCATTGGCCAGACGCTGGCTTTGCGCCAAGGCCAGTCGCCAGACTTTGATGCGTGCGGCGTCGTCGTCACCAAAGGCCTTGAAGTCGCCGCGATCGGGCAGCTTGCCGCCGGGCAAGGTCTTCACCCAGGCCGGGCTGGGCGAGAGCACCACCACGTTGTCGAGCGCCGAGGTGGCGAGGTGGCGGCGCTTCCACGGCTTGTCGAGCCAACCGGGCACCACCGTGTCCTGGAAGTGCGGGTAGAGCACCAGGCCGTCGGTCATTTCGTCATAAGGCAAATGCAGGTGGTAGTCGGTGATGCCGCCGTCCCAATAGGCACCGCGTGGGCCGCCGGGGATGTCGTGCACGGCGTCGAGCCAGAAGGGGATCGAGCAACTGGCGAGCACGGCGGTTGACAGGTTGCCCGCCGCCAGAGGCGACTGCGTGCTGCGAAAGTCCGACAGCGCGAACGGCAGCGGCTCGCGTGGGTCGCTGAAGACGACGCGCTCGATCCAGCCGCCCAGGACGCGCCGCCCTGCCGCGTTGGCCACGAACGCACCGGCGTATCCCAACGGCGTGCGCAGCCGACCCTGGCGGGCAAGCACATGGCGGCCACGGCTGGTGAAGACATGCAGCCGGCGGGTCGGGTGCGCCAGCACCTCGGCCGCGCGCGTGCCCAGTCGTTCGTCAAGCTTTCGGCCGAAAACCTCGCTGATGTGGCGGGCCAAGGGCGGCTTGCCTGGCGCGTGCTCATAGCGCTGCGTGATGTAGTCCTCGGCCAGCTCCGTCAGTGCAGCATCAGCGTTAGCCATGCAGGCGCAGGCCATGCGCCAGGCGCCTATTGAGGCACCCAGCAAGTGCAGGGTTTGCGGGGCATCGTGCAGCCAAGGCCCAACGAGGAAACGGTCCAGCGGATTGAGCACCAGCCCCTTGGGCCCGCCCGCAGCGGCCGGCAGCACGCGCACGTCTTGCGCGCGCAGGCCGTGCTCACGCAGCCAAGCCCGCGCACGCGGCCCGGCATGGATCAGCAGCGCAGATGTCGCCGCCATCAAAAGCGCCATACCAGGTTGGCGTTGAACTGGCTGCGGCCCGGGCGCCGGTTGCTGCTGCGCGCGGTGAATCCGTCAAGGTCTTCGATCGACGTCACTGTGTACGCCGGCACCGCGTCAACGTTCTGAATCGACACGCGCAGCTGCACTTCGCGGCTGAAGCGCCACAGCGCATACGCGTCGAGCCGGCGCACGCGGTCCCGCCACAAGCGCTGCATGTCGGTTTGCTGTGTCGTGTAGGCGGGGGTGTAGTTCAGGCTTGCGCCGTAGCCGAACACATTCTTCAAAGGCAGCTTGTCGAAGCCCAGCGATGCCGTCCACGGCGCCTGGCCTTCGAGCCTGGCGTTGGAGTCGTCAACTTGTTCCACCGCCGAGCGGTACACGCTAAGCGCGCTGCGCAACTGAAATCCCGAGCGCGGCGCGAAGAGCATGGGAAGCCAATGTTCACCCGGGCCTTTGAGTTCCAGCTCGAGCCCACTCGCGCGCGCCCGGCCGATGTTCGACGGCCGCGAAACCCAGCGCGGCACGGTTGATTCGCTCACCACTTCCAGCGCGATACGCCGGCGCACAAGGTCGTCGATCTGGCGATGAAACACGCCGATGCTTGCAACACCGCCGCCGCCTACGTAGTGCTCGAAGCTCGCCTCCAGCGCCCATGCTCGCTCGGGCAGCAAGGCCGGGTTGCCGGCGCTGTCGGCCGCGATCGGCGTATTGGGCGTGTTGCGCTCGTAGGTGGTGTTGAGCGAATAACGTCCCATCAACGCTGACAGATCGGGCAGCTTGCTGCTGCGCGCCACGGCCAGCCGCAGCACGTCGCGCGACTTCTCGTCCAGCGCCAGGCGCAGCTGCGCGATAGGTGCCCAAAGCGCGCTGCGCTGACGCTGCATGTCGCCGCTGAGGGCGTTGGCTTCGGTGGCGATGAACTCACCGCGCAAGCCCAGAGACGCTGAAGCGCGCGTGGAGATCGTCCAGTCGTCTTGCACAAAGAGCACCTGGCGCTGCATCGCCGCCTCAAAGGGCCGGCCGACCGAGCCGGTGAGCCACGCCACGCCGTTCTCTGTCACGCGCCGCAGCTCCTCGCGCTGGCGCCGTTCGAGGTCGCCACCGAGTGAAAGCGCGTGGCCATCGGCCAGGGGCCAGCGCAGGCGCGCACCCGCAGATACACGCTCCCCGACGTTGTGATTGATCGTCTCGCGCAGCAGCGGCGCCGAGCTGCCGGCGGTGCCCAGCAGCGTATTGCTGTTGTCGCCCTGGCTGCGCTCAGCCGAGGCCTTGAGCTCGTAACGTGTGCCGTCTTTCTCTTTCAAGCTCCACTGCAGCTGCGTGCGCGCCATCTGCCACACACCACGCGAGGCCGACTCGCTGGCCAACAGCGAAGGCGGCAGGCCTTGCTGGACCTGCGTTTGGTTTTGGCTGCGGCTCTCGGTCTCGTTGCGTTGCACGAAGCTTTGCCATTGCAGCGTGTGGCCTTCATTGATGCGCCAGTCCAGGCGCGGGCCGAAGTTGACGCCACCGCCGCGCCACTGGTCGCGGCCCGTGCTGCTGCTTTCGCGCAGCGCGCCGTCGCTGCCGCGCGAGAAGCGCTCTGAAAACGACTCGCCCTCGCCTGCCCAGCGGTACACCGACAGCGGCAACTGAAAGCCGATGTCGCCGATGCGATCGCCCCAGCTCACACTGGTCGATCCCGCCGGCTGCAATCCACGGTAGCTGGTATTGGCGCGCCACTCGCGCTGCTGCAATTTCGGTGGCGTGCGCAAGATGACGTTGATGGTGCCGGCCACGCCACCGTGTTCGGCGCTCGGCCCCTTGATGATCTCGATGCGCTCGATCTCCGAGGGCGAGAGCTGCTCCAGCGAAAACCCCGGCGGCGCCGGCTCACCGTTGAGCAAGATCAGCGTGTAGCCACCGCCCATGCCACGCAAACGCGGCTGCTCGCCTTCGATGCTGATGCCGGCCTGGCGCTGCAAGACGTCCAGCACGCTGGTGTCGCCGTAGCGATCGAGCTCATCGCGGTCGACCACGCTCATGCCGGCCACGGCATCCCGGCGCACCTCGACTTCGTCTTGCGCTTTGGCTTCGATGTTCACTTGCTGCGTGGGCGCGGAGGCCGCCGCAGCGGGCGACGCGGCGCTCTGCGCGAACGCCTGCGCGCAGGCGGCCAGGCCGATCAGGGTGCAGGTGAATGCGAGACGAGTCAGCACAGCAACATCGAGGGGTCGGCGCAAGGTCAGCGCGACATCAACGCGGCGTCAGCTTGGCGAACGCCGCCGCCATGGCGCCACCCGCAGCGGGCTGCGCCGACGCACCACGCGGCCGCTGGTCCCGCGCAGCGGCCTGGTACTTGTTGTCGGACGCCTGCCCCGGCTT